>NZ_JAGSXH010000001.1 GCF_018283645.1 Actinocrinis puniceicyclus
AGGGTCAGCTCGTTGGAGGAGTTGTGCGTCCAGGTCTGGTTCGCCGCACCGTTGCAGGTGTAGATCTGCTGCTGGGTGCCCAGCGTCGTGGTGCTGTTCGGGTCGTCCAGGCACTTGCCCGCACCCACCGCGTGCAACGCACCCGTGCTACCGCCGCCGCCACCACCGCCGCCACCACCGCTGGACGAGCCGCCCCACGCGGTGAGGGTGGAGTTGTAGGCGGGCTTGGGCTGGTAGTTGCTGTCGTACATGGTCGCGGCGCCGTACCCGGAGAAGGTGCCCGGGATCCAGGAGTCGGCGTCGCCGACGCCCCATTGCGAGACTCCGACGCAGCGCGAGACGCTCAGGCACCACTTGACGATGTTGCCGTAGTCGGTGGCCTGCTGCTGGAGGTTTCCGCTGGAGGCCGGCAGCGGGATGCGGTCGTCCAGTTCGGTGACCGCCACGTCCAGGCCCAGGGCGGCGAAGCGCTGCATGTTGGCCTGCATGCTGCTGGGCACCTGGCCGACGATGAAGTGGCTCTCCAGGCCGATGCCGCCCAGCGGTACGCCCTGCTGCAGCAGTTGCTGGGCGAGGGTGTACATCGCGTTGCTCTTGGAGTTCTCGCCCTCGATGTTGTAGTCGTTCAGGTACAGCTTGGCGTTGGGGTCGGCGGCGTGCGCGGTCTTGATGGCGTCGGCGATGTACGCCTCGCCGCCGCCGAAGGCGTTGTAGAACACGTCCTGGCGGTAGGAGCCGTCCTCGTTGAGGGGCTCGTTGACCACGTCCCAGGCGTAGATCTTGCCCTTGTAGTGGGTGACCTCGGTGGTGATGTGGGACTCCATCACGCCCTTGACCTGGCTCAGCGGCAGGCTGGAGACCCAGCCGGGCAGCTGGGAGTGCCAGACCAGGTTGTGGCCGCGCACGCGCATGTTGTGCGACTGCGCGAAGTTGACGATGCCGTCGCCGGGCCCGAAGTTGTAGGAGCCGTTGGACGGCTCGGTGGTGTCCCACTTCATCTCGTTGCCGGGGGTGACCATGTCGAACTGGGTGCCGGCCAGGTTGGTGATCGTGGAGTTGTTCACCATGTTGCCGGTCAGCTCGGTACCCATGTACCGGCTCTGCGCCTCGGCCGCCGCACGCAGCGTCGAAGCGGCCGAGGCCGAGCCGGCCAGAGCCACCGCGCCGGCCGTCGTCGCGACCGCGGCGACGGTTCCGGCCGCGTACAGGGCACGCAGCTTGCGCCGCCGACCGGAGGGGCCGGGCTGGGGCCGACTCGCTCCGATACCGGCGCCGATGTCGATATCCATTGGGCTAGTCCCTTTCCGCCCCGGCCGTACGCCGTCCATAGCGCTGACGCGGACGGCTCTCGTGGCTGGCTACGGCCGGCGAACGTCTCGAAATCTTTCGGTATCACGGCAGGCTCGCCGCGACGCGGTGACGTTAGGACCGGGCGTCGGAAACCGTCAAGGCTCTGGTCTCGTTGGCCGAAAGCTTTCAGGGCGTCAGCTGGAAAGTTTCACGCCACGTGATGGGATTACTTCCGGTGTGCCGCGGCGGGAATCGATCGCGCGCGACGAGGCGAAGCGAAGCGGGCGGCGGCGGCGGCGCGCCCCGGCGTAGCCGCCGTGGCATGCACACCGCCGCCGCCCTGCGCTGTCAGGGATCTGTTTCGCGCCTCGGCGCCCGCGACGAGCGCGGTTTCCCCGCGGGTTACTTCAGTTCGGCCCGCACCTTCTTCGCGTCGTCGCGAGCCTGCTTCAGATCCTTGCGCGCACTCTTCGCCGCGTCCACCAGCGGGGTGATGGCGCCACGGATCGCGGTGGCGTCCGCGCCCGGCTGGATCGCCAGCAGCGTGGCCGTCTTCCCCGACTCGGCCTGCTCGGCGTTCTGGACCCGCGTCTGCAGGTCGGCCAGCTGGGCCTGCTCGGCGGCGGTGGCGCCGCCGGGCTGCTTCGCCACCCGCTCGGCCAGCTTGTCGTGCACCTTCCGCAGCGCGGAGACGGCCGCGGCCTCGATATCGAACGCGTCGGTGAGGTGGACCTTCGGCACGACCAGCATGTACACCCGGTACTGGTCCACCATGACGGTCTCGTCCGCGCGCACCGCCGCGACCGCGCTCTCCGCGGCGACCTTGCCGCGCAGCGCGGTCAGGCCACTGACATCAGAGGTCAGCAGGCTGCCGAGCGCGGAGCGGTCGGCGCTGGTCAGGTGTGCCGCGTTGGTCACCGCGAGCTGGAGCGCGCGCAGGGTCTCCAGCCGTCCGTCGATGCGCGCGGTGGCCAGCGCCTTGACCGCGTCGAGGCCCAAGCCGGACCGGGCCGCGGGCGCGGGTGTGCTCTGTGCCTGGGCGGGCAAGGCGATCCCGGCGGCCAGCACCGCCGTGGCGGTGGTCGCCACACCGAGGCGTGTAAGGGTCTTCACGATGGATTCCCGTCTTCGTAACGTCGTGCGGCGGCTTCGGTCAGCCGCCGTCGGAGGGGCTCTGGGTGGCCTGCGCGAGCGCGGAGTCCAGCCCGGAAAGCTGGCCGTCGACCGCGCTGAGGTCGGAGTCGACGCCCGCGCCCGCGGGTGTGGTGCCGTCCGGCGCGCCGGCGGGCACCGCGCCGACGCCGGCCGTGCTCGTGACCGAGCCCGCGGGCTGTGACGCGACGGACTGCGCGCGGCAGCCGGCCAGCACACCCGCCAGCGCCGTGGCGCACAGGACCGACGTGGCCGCCGCAACCGCTCTACCGGTCGCTCGTTTCACCATTCCTCCAACCGAATCGCTCTGGACACCACCGACTATCGCGGGCCGGGTGTAAGAGCCCGGTAAACGCTCCCGGCGCGATGACGGCGCGGTTCTTGCGCCGGGGCTCGCCGCTTATGATCGACAGCACGGCGGACGGCGGACGGCGGCCGGCGAACGTCGGCTGGCCGGCGGCTGGACTGCGGCGGGAGCGGGAGAAGGAGAGGGGCGCGGCATGCGCGCGGTGATGGTCGAGCGATACGGCGGGCCCGAGGTCCTCAAGCCGACCGAGCTGCCCGAGCCGCAACCGCGGCCGGGCCAGGTTTCGATCGAGGTGGCGTACGCGGGAATCAACTACGCGGACGTCATGGCGCGCCGGGACGGCTACCAGGTCTCGGCGCTGCCGTTCGTGCCAGGACTGGAGCTCTCCGGCACGGTGCGCGCCCTCGGGTCCGGTGCGACAGGGTTCCGGCTCGGTCAGCCGGTGGCCGCGTTCGTCCCCTCCGGCGGATACGCGCAAGTCGCGGTCGCCGGCCTCGCGAGCGTGTACCCGCTGCCGGAGGGCACCGATCTGCGCGAGGCGGCGACCTGGCTCGCGGTGCTGCCGACCGCGTACGCGCTGCTGCACCGGATCGGCCGCCTCGCCGCCGGTGAGACAGTGCTCGTACACAGCGCGGCCGGCGGTGTCGGCACCGCGATCGGGCAACTGGCGCGCGCCGCCGGGGCCGCGGCCGTCTACGGCGTCGTGTCCTCGCCCCGGAAGGTGGCCTTCGCGCTCCGCTTCGGCTACGACCGGGTGTTCGTCGGGGACCGGTACGCCGCGGCGCTTGCGGAGGCGACCGGCGGACGCGGCGTCGACCTGATCCTCGACCCGGTCGGCGGCGAGACGCTGCGCACCGGGCTGTCGCTGCTGGCCCGCTTCGGCCGGCTCGTCTCCTACGGCAACGCGGGCGCGCAGGAGCCGTGGCGGGCCGGGCCCGGCGAACTGTACCCGCGCGCGCTGAGCGTGTCAGGGTTCTCGCTGCGCGCGATCAGCCGGGAGGAACCGGCGCTGCTGCGGCAGATCACCGAGAGCGCGATCCGGGCGGCGCGCGCCGCGGCCGTCCAGACCCCGATCACCGGCGAATACGCGCTCGAAGAGGTCGCCGAGGCGCACCGGATGCTCGAATCGCGGGCGACGACGGGCAAGCTCGTCGCGCGTGTCGCAGAGCACTGACGGTCTCGGCCACCGAGGGCCCCGGTTCAGGCCGGCAGCGGGGTGCCGAGCACCGCGGACAGTTCCGCCTCGCTCACGTTGCCGCCGCTGCAGATCAGGCCCACGTTCCTGCCCGCGTACTGTTCGCGGCGGGCCAGCAGCCCGGCCAGCGCGGCGGCACCCGCGCCCTCCGCCATCGTGTGCGCGGCGACGAGCATGAGGCGCTGCGCGGCGCGGATCTCCGTGTCGTCGAGCAGCAGGAAGTCGGCCAGCAGCGCTCGCATGATGCGCTGCGGGAGGTGGAACGCCTCACCGGTGGACAGGCCCTCGATCACGGTCTTGTTCGGCCGTTGCACGGGTGAACCGCCGCGCCAGGACTCGTATGCGGCCGGGGCCTGCGCCGACTGCACGCCGATCACACGGCAGTCCGGCGCGACGGCTCGCGCGCTCAGGCACGCCCCGGCCGCGCCCGTGCCCGAGCCGACCGGCACGAACAATGCGTCGAGCCTGGGCGCGACCTCGAACATTTCCAGCGCCGCGGTCGCCACACCCGCGATCAGCTTCGCTTCGTTGCCGGAGTCGACGTAGCGCGCCCCCGACTCGGCGGCCAGTTGCGCGGCGATCCGGCGGCATTCGTCGAAGTGCTCGCCGCGCAGCACGAGTTCGGCGCCGAGCGCCCGCACCGCCGCGGCCTTGACCGGGTTCGCGCTCTGAGGCATGACGATCGTGCACGGCGCCCCGAACTGCCGCGCGGCGTATGCGACCGACTGGGCGTGGTTGCCGGTGGAGGCCGCGACCACTCCCCCGGCGCGCTGCCCCGGCGAGAGCGAGGCGAGCAGTGTCAGCCCGCCGCGCACCTTGAACGCCCCGACCGGCTGGGCGTTCTCGTGTTTGATCCACACCGTCGCGCCGACGGCCTCGTTCAGAACGGGATACGTCCAGGCGGGCGTGGGCGGCAGATGCGCCGCGAGCACCCGGCGCGCCTCCAGGACGTCGGTGAACGTCGGTTCGTCGGGAAGCGCGGCGCTGTGCGATGTGGTCATGCCGTTCATCCTCTTGAGCGCCGTGAGCGGTTGTCCACCGGTTTCGCGCAGCCCTGGGCAGCCCTGGGACCGCTTTCGCGCGACCTGCGGACCATCCTTGACACGGCCGGGACATTGCATAACCATTTGGTTATGGAAACGGCGACCCTCTCCGAGGTGGAGCTCGACGCGGCGTTCACCGCGCTGGCCGATCCGACCCGCCGGGCGATCATCTCCCGGCTGGCTCGGGGGGAGGCCGGGGTGCTGGAGCTGACCGAGCGGTTCCCGATGAGCCAGCCGGCGATCTCGAAGCACCTGAAGGTGCTGGAGGCGGCCGGGCTGATCTCGCGGCGCAGGCAGGCGCAGCGCCGCCCGTGCCGGCTCGAACCGCTGCGGCTCAAGCAGCTGGCCGACTGGGTCGGCTCGTACCGCGAGTTCTGGGAGGCCGGTTTCCAGCGCCTCGACGATTACCTGGACGATCTGCAACAACAGGAGGAACAACCGCGATGAACGCTCAGCACACGGCGCCACAAACCGCGACGCACACGGCGAGCGCGCACCCCGCCCTCGAACTCGAGATCCCGCCGGGCCTGCCGGTGATCAACTACCGGCGCTTCGTCAAGGCCCCGCCCGACCTCGTCTTCACCGCCTTCACCGATCCGCGGCACCTGCGCAACTGGTGGGGCCCGCGGCGGATGGAGCTGGTGGTGTGCGAGGTCGATCTTCGCGTCGGCGGCGGCTACCGGTTCGTCTCGCGCGCCCCGGACGGACAGGAGTTCGGTTTCCACGGCGAGTACCGCGAGATCGACCGGCCCAACCGACTGGTGAACACTTTCGTGTTCGAAGGCGCCCCGGACCACTACGCCGTGGACACGGCGGTGTTCGAACGGGTCGAGGGCGGCACGCTGATCCGCGGCGAATCGGTGCACGACAGCGTCGAGGCGCGCGACGCACACGTGGCCGCCGGCATGGAGCCGGGCATGATCGAGACCATGGATCGACTCGACGACCTCGTCGCCGCCGCGCAGACGGTATAGCACCGGCCCAGGCCAGACCGGGCACGGGTTTCCGCATCGTCACCGCGGCCGCCACCGCCTCGGTGCATGGCGCCGGGAACGCGGGGCAATAGACGGCGCCCGATCCCGCGATCCCTGACTTGGCGGACGATGAGTGAATCACCGACGGAACGTCAAGGGCCGGTTTCGGTAGAGCCGGCCGCGGTTTCGGTAGAGCCGGACATACGGCGGGATCCTCCGGCCGCTGAGCGCTCCCGCCGTCCTCGCCTGCATCCCCTTGACGTGTTCGCGCTGGCGCTGCTGGTCGCGGGCGCGCTGTGCGTGGCCACCGGCGCCCTCTCCCGGCCCGACACCTCGGCGATCCTGCACCGGATCCTGCCGCTGCTGCTGTTCCTCGGCACGGTGATCATCCTGGCCGAGCTGACCGGCCGAGCGCAGACCTTCGACGTGGTCGCCACCCGGCTGGCGATCGCCGGGCGCGGGCGCTACGGCCTGCTGTTCGCGCTGTGCGTGCTGATGGCCGTGGTCACCACGGTGGGCCTGAACCTGGACACCACCGCCGTGCTGCTGACCCCGATCATGCTGGCGATGGCGGCGCGGGTCGGGCTGCCGCTGCTGCCGCTGGCGATGACCACGGTGCTGCTGGCGAACACCGCGAGCCTGCTGCTGCCGGTCGGGAACCTGACGAACCTGCTGGCCGCGGACCGGGTCACGCTCAACGCGGTGGATTTCGCGGCGCGGATGGCCACCCCCGAGGCCGCGAGTGTCGCGGTGACCATGGCGGTGCTCTGGTTCGGGTACTGGAGCCGGTCCAGGCGCGGCGGGGCGGCGCGCTACGAACTGCCCGAACCGTTCGCGCCGCGCGACCGGGTGCTGTGCGTGGTCGCCGGGGCGGCGTGCATGCTGTTCGTCGGCGCGATCCTGCTGGGCGCGCCGCTCGGCGCCGCCTCCGCCGCGGCCGCGGCCGTCACGGTCGCGGCCTTCGCGCTGCGCGAGCGCGCGGCGCTGCGCTGGTCGCTGCTGCCGTGGCGGCTGCTGGCCACCGTCACCGGGATGTTCCTGGTGGTGCAGACGATCACGGTGCACGGCCTCGGCTCGCTGGTCGCGCACCTGGTCGGCGCATCGAACTCGTTTCCGGGCCAGATGCGCGCCGCCGGCACCGGGGCGCTGCTGGCGAACCTCGTCAACAACCTGCCAGCCTACGTCGCGGGCGAGAGCGCGGTGCCGGCGGCGAACCACGGTCAGTTGCTCGCGTTGCTGATCGGGGTGAACGTCGGCCCGGTGATCACCGCCTGGGCCTCGCTGGCGACGCTGCTCTGGTACGAGCGATGCGCCGCGTTCGGGCTGCGCATCCCGAAGCGGCGCACGCTGGTCAACGGCGTGATCCTCGCGGTCCTCGGCGTGTTCGCGGCCACCGCCGCGCTGGCCGTGACCGGGTGAGCGACGCGGGCTACGAGGCCGGCAGTTCCGGCACGACCTGCTTGACGAACAGTTCGATGCCTGACTTGTCGTAGGCGGCCTCGGCGAAGTTGAGGATCGCGTATGTCATGCCGAAGCCGCGCGCCTCGGTCAGGTTCTCCACGATCTGCTCGGGCGTGCCGACCAGGGGGCCGGTGGTGAAGTTGTTCATCGTCTCGTCCAACTTCTGCTCGTTCAGGAACGGCGCATACCGGCTGCGGATCCAGGCGAGGCGGTCCTGCACGTCCTTCTCGGTCTCGCCGATCACGACGTTGTAGTTACCGGAGCGCACAATCGCGTCGAAGTCGGTGCCGACCTCGCGGCAGTGCTCGGCCAGGATCTGCGACTTGCGCTTGAAGACCTCGGGCGTCGCGTCGAAGTTGGTGTATTGGGCGTACTTGGCGGCGATGCGCAGGGTCTTCTTCTCGCCGCCGCCGGCGATCCACAGCGGGATGCCGCCCTCCTGCAGCGGCAGCGGCCGGCTGATTGCGCCGTCCACCTGGTAGTGCTTGCCGTCCAGGGTCGCGGTGCCCTCGGTCCACAGTTGGCGCATGATCTGCACGCCTTCGTCGAGCATCCCGAGCCGGTCGCCGGCCGTCGGGAAGCCGTAGCCGTAGGCGCGCCACTCGTGCTCGTACCAGCCCCCGCCGATACCCATCTCGGCGCGGCCGCCGGAGATCAGGTCCACCGTCGCGGCGACTTTCGCCAGGTAAGCCGGGTTGCGGTAACCCATGCAGGTGCACATCTGGCCCAGCCGCACTCGGCTGGTCGCGGCGGCGAACGCGGCCATGAGCGTCCACGCCTCGTGCGTGGCCTGGTCAGTAGGCACCGGCACGGTGTGAAAGTGGTCGTATACCCAGATCGATTCGAAGGGGCCGTTCTCGGCGGTGCGGGCGACGTCGAGCATCGCGTTCCACTGCTCGGCGGGGTCGATCCCGGTCAGGTCGAGCCGCCAGCCCTGCGGTACAAAGAGTCCTAAGCGCATGGTCCCAGACTAGTGAGGAAGATCCGGTAAGAGCCACTGCCGCTCCCGGGGATGTCACGCTGTCGTCGTCCCCGGCTTCGCCTGGCGCTCGTCCAGTTGTCAGGGCGCCTCTCAAGGCTGCGGAATCGTGCGCTGCCCGACGACTCGAAGCTGTCGAGGCAGCCCGAGATCCGAGAGATACGAGATGCGCGCGTTGATCGCGGCTGCGAAATGCCGCCAGTCCAGCGAGTCGACAATCTCGTTCGGCGATGGATCTCGCGGCGAAGAGGTGATGTAACACGCTGCGTCATATAGGCCCTCAGCTATAAGGCGCTGACAGAAGATCGCGAATCTCTGCTGATACGACTTCCCGTGCCAGATTTCTTCGACGGGGAACGCGCCGTCTCCGTTGCGCACCGGCGTGCGGGAGCCTTCAGCGTCCTGCATTATGAAGAAGTAGCCAAGCCACGGCCTCTCGCCTGGGTACAGCTCGGCGAGCGCGGCGCGTCGAATGTCTACGGCACTGCCGAGAGCTTCCTCGACCCGGTTGTTGTAGTTGTTGCCGAACGATGGGCCGCCAAGTGCCTTTAGTTCGAAGGCTGCGACGAGGGTGTCGCCGTGCACGACGACTACGTCCCACTGCTTCTGAGGGCGGTAATAGCCTGGCAGCTCGAGACGCTGCTGCGTAGTGACCCGGATGTCCTCGGCCGGGTAGCCCGCTTCCAGGAAGAACTTGGCAAGCAATGCCGCGATCGCGTCGAAGTGCTTGCCGGCGCGCACGGCGGCGGCTGTTCCCGCGGCGACGACATCTTTGATCGCTGAGAGTTGTTGCTGTGTCTCCTTCACTCTCCAGTACGCTGCGACCGCGTTTTCGAAGTCCTCTCGGGTGACTGTCACTCGTCGCCCCTTCTAGTCCGGTAGTTCGTCGAGTCCGTAGACGCGTAGCGCTGCCTCAGTTGCCGCCTTCACATCGCGGCGGTCGAACGCGTCCGCGAGGGCGGCGCGGTCCCGTTCGTCAAGCTGCCCGGGATCGGGCACGCGGATTCTGCGCAGGTACTGAGCTTGGAAACGTAGCGTCCCGCCTCGCATCTTCACCGCGTAGGCGTCGATGAACGCTTCCGCCACGCCGGAGAGCAGCAGGCCGCCGAGCACACGCAGATCCCAGGTCCGCGAGGTGATGTAGTACAGGTTGTGATGCGGGTAGAAACCGCCCTCGTCCAGGACCGGGTGAATTGTCAGCTTCATGTCCGGAAACAGAAGCTTCGCGCGGCCCGTGAGCCGATGATTGACCTTGTCAATGGTTTTGTACCACCGGTCAGGCTGCTTGCCCGCGACATAGCGCTTGGACAGCGCGGGCCGGTGTCGTTCGAAGTACTCGGCAAGCCGTGGATGGTCGCGCAGGTCGACAAGCTGACCGTCGCAGTCCCAAGGGTTGACGAGGTAGGCGCCCTGCCAACGCAGGTAGCCGCTGAGCGTGTCTTGAACCATTGCCAACGGCAGCAGGCGATCCGTCTCGACGAGATCGCCATCACGGGTGATGAAGATCCCGTCCGCGCCCGTGGCGACACCGATGCCGACTTGCGTGCCGGTCGTCTCGTCCTCGAGCAGACGAAAACGGTCGCTGAGGTCTTCGAGCATCGCCAGACGGGCCGGAGAGGCGGCGGGCCAGGAGTCCTCGCCGGGAAACCAGTGCGGCAGGCGCACTGCGTGGAATGCGCTTGCTTCGATGCGTTCCTGCGCGCTTTCCAGCGTCCAGGCCACCAGGCGCTTCGCGTCGTCAGAGCCGAAAGCGCCGCTCGCGGTGGCAGCTACCGCAGTGCCCTGCACGGATTTGCTGATGATCGTGATTGCTGGATACGCCGACACCTGCTCGTGAAACGCGTCGACGCTGTGCATGCTGAGCACGAGGTCGACGCTGTAGCGGCGGGTGACCAGCCGGCGCAGTCCGCGCCCGTACTGGTTACGCATCCACCGATCAGCGCAGATGAACCCGAGCCGGCCGTTTGGCTTGAGAGCGGCCAAACCGACCTCGTAGAAGCCGACGTACACGTCGGCTCTGCCCTCCATCAAGACGCAGGAGCGCCGATAGGCGGCCATGCGTGCGACGGGCACATCTTCCAGGCGGATATAGGGCGGATTGCCGACGATGAAGTCAGCCGGTTTCAGGTCGCGGCCCTGCAACAGGTAGTCGCCTTGACGGACCCACGCCCGTACAAGCTTGCTGACATCGTCCGGGTTCCAACCGTCCCGGGTGAGCACTTCGGCGACCGCGTCTCGGCTCCGCGTGACGTTGTGGTCAAGCAGTTCCAGCGCTTCAACGGCCGATTGAGCGTCGAGTAGAGGTCTGTGGTGCTTGCGACACGACGCGCTCAGGCGCTCGGCGATGGGGCCGAGAAAAGCCCCGCCGCCGCAGGCGGGCTCGACGATCCGCATCGCGGCCAGGTCGCGCTCGACCGTGTAGCCGACGAAATCGAGAATGGTCTCGACCACCCACCGGCGCGTGAAGACCTCGCCGTGCTCGACCGCATCCAGCATAGAGGGTGGCACCGCAAGATCATCGATCGCGAAGAGGGCGTCACCGTGCACGCAGTGACCCTACAACCACGCCACCCACAGCCCGGTGAGTGCTGGAGTGATGCTCCGTCCGCTCTGCCGAAATGATCAGGCGGCGGCGGAAACCGACGCCGCCATCTCCTCTGGCGCTACTCGATCACCTGGACCAGGCCGCGTCCGTGACCGGCCGACCCTCGCCGCGCGACGCGGGAACCGCGGCGCGTGAGCCGACTCGGGCGCAACGCCTGTAAGGACTGGAATCAGAAGAGGTCTCCGGGCTCACGGATGACGGTGTGTCAGTTCACGTTGGTGCGGCCGGGAGGCCTGGGGAAGCTGGACTCCGGACCAGGCATCGACCCCGCACTGTGTGTCGGCGTTGTTCCCTGCGGCCACGACTGTGCCATTGGCGCGCAGGCCAAGGGTGTGCGTTGAACCGGCCGCCACGGCGACAATGTCGTGCCAATCGCCGACTTTGCACTGTCCGTAGCTGTTGTCTCCCGCCGCGAGGACCCTTCCGGACGCGGTGACCCCGATGGTGTGGTAACTGCCCGCGCTGAGCGCCACCACGTCTTCCCACTCGTCGATCTCGCACGCCCCGGTTGTCCGGTCTCCGGTCGCGACGGCCCGTCCGTCGTGCCTGAGGCCGACGGTGTGGAGATACCCGGCCGCAATGGCGGTGAGGTCGCACCATTCCTCAACGGCACACTGCCGTCGTCGGTTGGTCCCCGCAGCCAGTGCTGAACCGTCCGACCGGACACCTACCGAGTGCCAGTCGCCACATGAGAGGGCGACCATCTCGCGCCAGGACTGCACGTCGCACTGTCCTTCTGAACTCCGGCCGACTGCCAGCACGCGGCCATTCGCGAGTAGCCCGAGCGTGCGGCGCCAGCCCGCGGCCACCGCCGTGACTCCTCGCCATCCGGCGACATCACACTGCCCGTCGCCGTTCCAGCCCGTTGCCAGCACGGTGCCGTCCGACCGGAGTCCGACCGTGTGGGACCTTCCGGTGTTCGTCGCGGTGTGGACATTGCCGGCTACGACCGAGACGATGTCTTCCCATCGCTCGACACGACATTCAGCGGCTGTGCTATTGCCTGTGGCGAGAACGGTTCCGTCCCAGCGCCGCCCGACCGAATGACGCCTTCCAGCGGCCAGCGCCGACGGGTTAGCGAGCATTCTGCCTGCCTCGAGTCGACCGACGCCCGGGACAGATCCAGCATGCAGACCGCCGCCCCAGAGACCTCATCCTGATTCCAGTCCTAAGCCACGCATATCAGAACACAGTCAGACAACCGCTTGCCACACCGGCGTCGAGCGGGCGTCAGTAAGGCAGCTGCCGGCGCCCCGACGGAGTACGCAGATCCAGGGGCGCGAGTTCATGCCTTGACGAGCGCCGCTTGTGGATACGGACCCGGCGGCCCTGTTCAGCGGTCTCGATGCGTCGCGTCATCGCATTCGTCTCCTGTTCGAGCGGTTGCGGACGCTTGCATGCCCGGGTACGCGACCCGGAAACCCGTCTGGGGCGTACGGACGGTGTATGGACCGCGTTTGGACCGCATGGCCCATACGGAGCAGGCGCGTGTACACGATCACCGGGAGGGTAGTGGTGCTGACCGGCATGGACAAGTCGAGGTGAGATGAGGCGCGCCGCTGGAGGTGGCCCTTGTATTCGTCGCATCCCCATTCGTCACAGCCCCATACGTCACGACCCGCCGTGCGTTACGCCGGCCGCGTTCTCGCACTCGCCGCCTGGTGCATGATCGTCTGGATCCTGCTGACCTGGACCGTGACGCTCGAACAGTACCTGTTCGGCGTCGGCGTCTCGCTCGCCGTCGCCCTGGCGCTCGCCCCGCTCGGTCCCGTCATCGGCCCGTGGGCCTTGCTCTCCCCTGGCCGCCTGTGGCGGACCCTCGCCCTGCTGGCCACCTCACTTCGCCGCATCGCCACGGCGAACGTCCGGCTGGCCGCGCGGATCTGGGCGCCGAGCCGCCCGCTGCGCAGCGGCATGGTGATCACCCCCACGACGCAGCGGACGGTGTTCGGTCTGACCGTGGTCGGGCTGGTGACTTCGGTGGTGGTGGACACCCAGCTGGTCGACGTCGACCGACGGCGCCGGCAGTTGCAGTACCACGCGGTCGCGGTGCCGCGACCCGGTGAGCAGAACGCCCGCGCGCAGATCAACGGACCGGTCGAGCGATTCCTGCCCGGCGGCCGGCAGGAGAAGGAGGAGCACTCGTGAGTACGTCGCTGTACGGCGTCATCGCCCTCGCCGAGACGGCCATCGGTCTGCTGCTGATGGTGCGGCTCGCCATCGGGCCCACCATCTCGGACCGCATCGTCGCGCTCAACACCCTGTCGACGCAGGCCGCGCTCGCCGTACTGTTCTTCGCGGCCTTCGCCGACCGGACGATCTACCTGGACGTCGCGCTGTGGCTGGCCTCGTTCAGTTACCTCGGCGCGATCGTGTGGGCGCGCTACCTGGAGCGGGGGCTGCTGTGAAGACCGTGGCGTTCCTGGTGACAGCCGGCATCGGACTCGCGTTCTCGCTCTCCGGCGCGGTGGGGATCCTGCGCATGCCGGACCTGTACAGCCGCATCCAGTGCTCGTCGAAAACAGTGACGATGGGCGCACTGCCGGCGCTGATCGCGCTGGTCGTCGGCGAGGGGATCGACAGCGGCTACGCCAGCCGGGCGCTGCTCATCGCGGTGCTGCTGCTCGTGGTGAACCCGACCGCCTCACACGCTCTGGCGCGCGCGGCTTACAAGTCGGGCGTGCCGATGTGGAGCGGTGCGGTCCGTGACGAAGTCGCCGGGCGCGAGGATTCGCAGCGGCGGCGCGAGCAGGATTGCGCAGGCCCCGAGTGACGCTCTTCTGGACTCTCGACTACCTGGTGCTCGCGCTGATCGTGATCGGGACCGTGCTGGTGGTCAGGCTGCGCAACCTCAACGGCGCCGTGATGGCGCTCTCCGCCGTCGGCACCATGCTCTCCCTGATCTTCGTCGTGCTGGGCGCGCCCGACGACGCGCACTCCGAGGTCGTCGTCGGCGCGATCGCGTTGCCGGTGCTGTACCTGGTCGCCATCGGCAAGGCGCGCACCGACGTCGCGGGCGGCGGCGAGATGCAGGAGGAAGGCGAGTCGCACCATGACGGCGACTGACGAACGCGGTCAACCCATCCGCGGGGAGGCCGTCGAAGCCGAGCCGAAGCATCGCATCGTGGTCGGCCTGCTGCTCACCGCGGGCACGGCCGTGGCGCTCGGCGCCGCGCTGCTCGACATCCCGCGGGCGAACGCGCACCTGTCCGAGGTCGCGCGGTACGCGCTCCAGGTCTCGCTGCCGAGCTGGAACCTCACCGAACCGGTCAACGAGGTCGTCTACGGCACCCGTGGCTTCGACACCTTCGGCGAGACCTTCCTGCTGCTGGCGGCTGTTGTCAGCGTCGTGCTGCTCTCCCGCCCGCGGGAGCCGAGGACCGGCTACTTCGGCGAGGACGTCGCGGGAAAGCGCGAGCAGTCCGAGGTCGATCCGTCCGAGAAGCCAGGCGCGGACGAGCGCGAGGCGCGCAGCGCGGAGAGCGGCGAGATGGACGAGGATTCGCCCGCGGCCGGGCGAAGCGGCACGCAGCGGCCGAAGACCCCTGACAACGAACGGGTGGGCGGCCGCGGACCGGAGCGCGCCGAGGCGATGGCGGTCGTGGTGCGCGGCGGGGTGCGCGCCGCGACACCCGTCCTCGCGGTGGCCGGGTGCTACCTGGTGGCCTGGGGCTACTCCCCCGGCGGCGGCTTCCCGGGCGGCGCGGTCGTCCTCGGCGTCGTGCTGCTGGTCTACTCGGCCTTCGGACGGGGGCGGATCGCGAGGGTGATCAAGCCCTCGGTTGTCGAGACCGCCGAAATGGCCGGAGCCGCGCTGATCATCCTGACGGAGGCGCTCGGCCTTGCTCTCAAGGGCTCCTTCACGGCCAACTGGCTGCCGCTGACGCCGCCGGGGACCATCCGCTCCGGGGGCGTCGTGCAGCTGTTCTCCGCCGGGGAGCTCGTCGAGGTCGGCACGGGCCTGATCATCGCGGTGTTCGCGCTGCTGGCGATGAGCCACGACTGGGCCCGCGACACCTCGTCCGGCGAAGAAGGCGACGAAGGCGACGAGGGCGGCGGCCGTGAGGGGGGCGCGAAGCAGTGATCCTAGCCAACTACCTGGTGGCCGGGTTCGTGTTCTGCGCCGGCCTGTACACGGTGCTGACCCGCCGCAACCTGATCAAGATCGTGATGGGCCTCTCGCTGATGGAGGGCTCCACCTACCTGCTGTTCATCTCCATGGCCTACCGGGCCGGGTCGACCGCCCCGGTGCTGGTGAGCCCGCCCGCCGGGCGAAGCGCACACGACCTGGTACGCGGGAACGTCGCGGATCCGGTGCTGCAGAACTTCTGCCTGACCGCGATCGTCATCGGCGTGGCGGTCACCGCGGTGTTCCTCGCCATCGTGGTGCGGATCGCCCAGCACTACCGCACCCTGGACGCCGACAGGATCAGGGAGCTGCGAGGGTGAACCAGGAGCCTGAGAGGGTGGTCGGTCCGGTTTCGGGTCCGCGGTCGCAGGCGCAGGCGCGGTCGCGGTCGGCGCGAGGGGCCCGGCGGTGAGCGTCGGGGTGACCGTGGCGGCCGCCGGATCGCTGCTGCCGGTCCCGGTCGCGCTCCCGCTGACCGGCGCGGTGCTCGCCCCGCTGCTCGCCCGGGTGTTCAAGCGCCTCGCGCTGATCGTCTCGGCGGTCGCGCTGCTCGGCTCGCTGGCCGTGCTGGCACTGATCGCGCCGAAGGTGTACGGCGACGGCGGCGGCGTCCTCGCGCACTACATGGGCGGCTGGGGTCCGGTCCACGGCGCGGTGCTGGGCATCGCGTTCGCCGCCGACCCGTTCGGGATGACCTTCGCGCTCGCCTGCGCCGGAATCAGCACGCTGCTGGTGGTGTACGCGCTCTCCGAGCTCGGCGGCCTCGGCGAGCGCGAACTGGGCGCCTACGCCTGCCTGTTCCAACTCCTCGTCGCCGCGCTGATCGGGTCGGCGCTGACCGCGGACCTGTTCAACCTGTTCGTCTGGTTCGAGGTCGCGGCCCTGGCCAGCTACGGGCTGACCGGGTTCTTCCTGGAGCGGCCGATCGCGCTGGAGGCCGCGTTCAAGATCGCGGTGCTGACCACGATCGCGGCCTTCGCGGTGTTCGTCGGCGCCGGTCTGCTGTACTCGGGCGACGGAGCGCTGAACCTCGCGCAACTGCACGACGCGCTGGCCGCGCACGTCGGCACCGCCGACCTCGTCGCGCTGGGACTGCTGACGGCCGGGTTCGCGACGAAGGCGGGGCTGACGCCTTTCCACGGCTGGCTCGCCGACGCGCACACCGCCGCGCCGGGACCGGTCTCGGCCCTCTTCTCCGGGCTCATGGTCAACCTGGGCGTCGTGGCGGTCGGGCGGCTGGCGTTCCAGGTCTTTCCCACCTCCCGTGTCCCGATCCTGGGCGTGCTCATGGTCATCGGGATCGTCTCCGCGCTGACCGGGGCGACCCTGGCGCTCGCGCAGGACGAACTCAAGCGCCTGCTGGCGTACGACACGGTCTCGCAGACAGGCGTGCTGGCGATCGGTCTGGCGACCCGTTCGGCCTCCGGTATCGCAGGCTCCACATACCACCTGGTCAACCACGCGCTGTTCAAGTCGCTGCTGTTCCTGTGCGCCGGCTCGATCGTGCACCGCACCGGGATCACGAAGCTGTCCGAGCTGGGCGGCCTGCTGCGGCGCTGGCCCGCGGTCGCGGCGGCGTTCATGGTCGGGGCGGCCTCGATCGCGGGCATCCCGCCGCTGGGCGGCTACGTCTCGCTCAGCCTCATCCACCGCGGCTTGACCGAAAGCCATCAGTACGTGCCCCTGGCGCTGATGCTGCTGGCGCAGCTGATCACCATCGCGGCGCTCGGGCGGGCGGCGTGGCTGGCGTTCCTGCGCGAGCGCGAGGAGGACTACGAGCGCGAGCAGCCCCTGCAACCCGGGATGCTGATCGGGCTGAGCGGCCTGGCCGTGTGCTGTTTCGCCTTCGGCGTGCTGCCGGGCGCCGTGATCGACCACGTGATGGCCCCGGCGGCGTCCGGGCTCTTACACGCCCGGCAGTACGCGCACGCCGTGCTCGCCGGATCCGGCCGGCTGCCGCCGGTGAGCGTCGTGTTCGACTACACGGATCTGACGGAACTGACCATCGTCGTGGTCAGCCTCGTGCTCGGCGCGTTGCTCGCGTACGGGTATCTGCTGCGTTCGAAGGAACCGCTGCCCGTGCGGGCCCTGCGCGCCGTGCACACCGGATCGGTGAACGATTACGCGGCCTTCGTTGTGGCCGGGGTGATCGCCGTGATCGCCGCGCTGCGCTGGGCCGGATAGGCCGTGTTGGAGAAGTAGCGTCGGATTAGGCCGCGGCGTCTGGCGCGTGCGTTCGCAAGGCGGCGCAGCATCCTCATACCGGGATGCTTTTCGGCTCTGCGACTCGGGGACCGTTCGCGCCTACGTGTGTGCGTCGTCCGTCATGGAGCCGCTTTCGTCGTCGTCCGGCGCAGGCATCTCGTACCGGTAGTCGCTCCAGACGTGTGTGAGCATGCCGATTATTCCGGTGAGCACGACGATCCCGACGGCGATCCAGATCAGCACCCTGGGTCCGACGGTCAGTCCGACGCCGCCGAGGATGAAACCGGCCACGACGATCCCGCTCGCGATGTACCCCGCCCGTGTGCCGCTGTGCCCCACGCTGTTCTCCCAGGTCTCACCGCCGAGCACGTTGGCGGAATCCGCGAGTTTCTTCTCGTGTCCCTGCGCGCCATGCGCGCGCTGCGCGACATTGTGGATCTCGCGCCCGGTTTCCCCGGCCTGTCCGTAGACGCGCGTGGCTCTGCTCGTATCGTGGCTCATTACGCGCGCATACCCTTCAGCCTCGGCAGGATGCGTTCCGCGTAGAAGTCGAAGAATCCGCGCTGCTCCGGGCCGATCTGGTTGATATACACCTCGTCGTACCCGGCGTCGGCATACTCGGCGAACCGGCGCAGGTGCGCCTCCTCGTCATCGCCGCACACCAGCGCCGAGGCCACCATCTGCGGGGTGACCAGCTGCTGCGCCTGTTCGAAGTGCCTCGGCTGCGGCAGCACCTGCGCCAGCTCGCCGGGCAGCTGCTCGTTCGCCCACCGCTCGTGCGCCGTCTTGACCGCCGCGTCCCGGTCCGGCCCCCAGCACACCTTGTAGCCGCCCTGGGCCGGCTTACCCCGGCCTCCGTGTTCGCGGAACACGCCAAGCAGTCGGGAGTCCGGTTGGGTGCCGACGTATCCGTCGCCGACGCGTCCGGCCATCCGCGCCGACGCGGGACCGAATCCGGAGACGTACACGCGCACGGGTTCCTCCGGCAGCGTGTAGAGCCGAGCCTGGTCGACGGTGTAGTAGGTGCCGCGGTGGTTGACGACGTCCCCCTTCCACAGCTCCCGCATCACCTCTACCGCTTCCTCCAGCATTTCGCGCCGCACCTTCGAGGTCGGCCACGGCCCGCCGAGGATGTGCTCGTTGAGGGCTTCACCGGTCCCGACACCGAGCACGAAGCGCCCGCCGGTGAGCACGGCCGCGGTTGCGGCGGCCTGGGCCACGATCGCCGGGTGCATACGGATGGTGGGGCAGGTGACGGCGGTGGTGATGGGCAGGTCCACGGCCTGCGATAGGGCACCGATGGTGCCCCACACGAAGCTGCTTTGCCCCTGAGCATCGTTCCACGGGTGATAGTGGTCGGAGATCCAGAGCGCTTCGAAACCCGCGTCCTGGGCCATGCGCGCCTGCTCGACCAGTTCGCGCGGACCGAACTCCTCGCTGGACAGGAAGTACCCGATCTTCTTGACCATCGAATTCTCCTTCGATCACCGATGCCTGCCGGAACGTCCCGGCGTCGCCTCGCCCGCGTGTACCCGGGTCCGCGGCGGGTAGTCGGCGCGGCAGTACTTTTCAGCCCGGAAGGCGATCAACCCGAATTCCACGCCGATAACGCCATGTATCGGCGGCGAAGCAACGGAAGGCAGGCGCAATGGCGCAGAAGACGGACCAGGCGGAGCGGGCGGAGCGGGCGCTGCGCGAGGTCGAGCAGGAGTACACGCAGGGAGCGCAATTCCCGCTGCGCAGCTACGTAGGCGCCATGGGCACCTACACGGCGGTCGTGGCCGCGCTCGCGGGGATCGCGCGGGCGACGCGTCGGCCGGTGCCGAACCCGGGCCCCTGGGACGTGGTGTTGCTCACCGGCGCGACCCACCGACTCAGCAGGTTGATCTCCCGCGACCCGGTCACCAGCCCGCTGCGCGCGCCCTTCACCCACCTGCGCGGCACGCAGGGTCCGGCGGAGCTGAAGGAGGAGGTCCGCGGCACCGGCGCGCGCAAAGCCGTCGGCGAACTGCTGACCTGCCCCTTCTGCACCGGCATGTGGATCTCGACCGGTCTGTGCGCGGGCCTGGTCTTCGCACCCGGCGTGACCCGCCTGGCCGCGGGCGGGCTGACCGCGCTGACCGGCTCGGACTTCCTGCACTTCCTGCGCGCCAAGCTGATGTGAGATGTCGTCCGCCGGCCGGCCGCGAGCAGCGCGAGCTGATCGGGCCGGCCCCGCTCAGCTTTGTTCGAGCAGCGAGAGCATGTCCTCGGCGTGCTCCTCCTCGGTGGCCAGGATCTCCTCGAAGACCCGCCGCGTGGTCGGGTCGCCGTCGCCGAGCCAGGCGATGATCTCCGTGTAGGCGGCGACCGCGATGCGCTCCGCGACCAGGTTCTCCTCGATCATCGCGCGCAGTTCGCGCGCGGTGACGTACTGGGAGTGGGCGCGGCCGGTGAGCGTCTGCGGGTTCATGTCCGGCACGCCGCCGAGCTGCACGATGCGCCCCGCGAGCATGTCAGCGTGCTGCTGCTCCTCGTCGGCGTGTTCGAGGAACTCCTGCGCGACCGGGGTCGCGTTCAGGCCGGTGGCGGCGAAGTGGTGCTGCCGGTAGCGCAGCACGCAGACCAGTTCGGTCGCCAGCGACTGGTTCAGCACATCGAGGACCCGGTCGATGTCCGCGCCGTACGCGGCCGTCACCGGGCCCTTGTCCATCTGCTCGCGCGCCTTGGCCCGCAACGTCTCGATATCGCTGAGAAAAGGCTGGGCGGGGTTCATCGTCTCCTGGTCCTCCTGCATGTACGCGATCCTCCTCGGTCGGTTCGGCAACCACCGTCGGCTACCCCCGGCTCCATCGGTCAATCCGCCCATCCGGCTTGCGCGGCCACATCCGCGCACGTGCGCGGATCCGCCGGCAGGCGGCATGGACCCCGGCGAGCGTGCGCAGGTCCGCGCCGGACGGCACGAACAGTCCGGCGCTTCGAGTCGCCGGCGCGCTCACGTGTCACGGGTCAGCGGGTCCTGCCAGCTCTCGGCGGCTTCCGCGTCCCGCTCGCGGGTGTCACGCACGTCCGCGTCGGCGATGTGCATCGCCGCCTCCTCGGCGCTGGCCGCTCCCCCGTCGATGCCCATGTCGCGCGCGAGGTAGTTGGGGCTGCTGACCGTGTGCGCGCCCTCGTCCTCGGCGACCAGACGACCGGCGCGCCGGTCGGGTTCCAGCTGGTCCGGGTCCGGCGGGGCGTCCGATTCCGGCTCCGGCCGGTTGTCCAGCGAGGCGGGCTCGCCGAAGTCCGGCTCCTCCTCGGCCAGGCGCTGGTCCAGCGGCGCGCCGGTGCGCGCCTCGTTGAACGTCACGCCGTACCTCTCGGACGCGGGCCTGCGCTCGGGCGGGCTGATACCGGTGTCCAGCGGGTCGCTCGCCAGGTCGTCGGTCTCAAGGCTGTCGCCGGGCTGCAGGACGCCGTCGTCCTCGGGCACGTCCTGCGGCTCGATCGGGTTCTCGCTCTGGTCCGTTGTCATGGTCCTCACTCACTTCTCGGGGTGGGCTTGCCGCCGGGCCGCTCGTCACGCTCCAGGAATGCGCGCGCAGCCTGGACGATGTGCGCAGCGCTGATCCCGGCGGCGTCCAGTGCCGCGGCGGTCGAGGCGGAGCCGGGCAGCGAGTCGACGGCCAGGTGCGCGAACCGGGCCGCGCCCGGCGCCGTCCCGCGCCGCGCCAGCACGGCGGCGACCGCCTCGCCGATGCCGCCCTCGGGATGGTGGTCCTCGACGACCATCAGCAGCCTGGTCTGCTCGGCGCAGCGGCGCAGGCTCGCCTCATCGAGCGGCTTGACCGAGTACAGATCGACGACACGCGTCGCAATGCCCTGCTGGGACAGTCGCGTCGCGGCCTCCAGGCATTCGTGCAGGGTCACCCCGGCGCCGACCAGTGTCACGACGTCCTGCGGGCTCTCGCCCCAGACCTTGCACCCGCCGACCTGGAACCGCTCGTCCGGGCGGTAGAGGACCGGGTAGGCGCCGCGCGTCGTCCGCAGGTAGCTGATACCGGGCAGGTCCGCCATGGTGAGGGTGAGCGCCGCGGCGCTCGTCGCGTCGGACGGGTAAAGGACCGTCGAACCGTGCACCGACCGCATCATCGCGATGTCCTCCAGCCCCATCTGCGAGGGGCCGTCGGCGCCGATCTCCACCCCGCAGTGCGAGCCGACGACGCACACGTCGGCCTGTGAGATCGAGGCCATGCGCAGGAAGTCGTGCGCGCGCGTCAGGAAGGCCGCGAAGGTGGCGGCGAACGGGCGGTATCCGCGCACCGAGAATCCGACCGCCGTGGCGATCATCTGCTGCTCGGCGATGTACATCTGGAAGTAGCGGTCCGCGTGTTCCTTCTCGAAGTCCTCGCCGTACGTCGAGTTGCCCACCTCGCCGTCGAGGGCGACGACGTCGGGTCGCGCGCCGAGGGCGGCCAGCGCCCGGCCGTACGCCTTGCGGGTGGCGACCTGCTCGCCGAGTTCGAAGCGCGGCGCCTCGATCGGCTGTCGCGGTCGGGCCGCGCCTACCGGTACCCGGGGCGGCGTGACCGCGTCGGGCAGCGGGCCGCGCGCCCGGATCGCGCTGACACCGCCGAGTTCCCCGACCGCGCGCCGTGCCATGTCCTCGGGCAGCGGCTTGCCGTGCCAGCCCGGTTTGTCTTCGATCTCTGCGAACCCGCTGCCCTTGACGGTCCGGGCGATGACGACGGTGGGACGGTCGGCGAGCGTCACGGCCTCGTACGCGGCGGTGATCTCGTCGGCGTCGTGGCCGTCGATGGTCAGCGCGCGGCAGCCGAACGCGGTCACCCGGTGCGCGTACCGCTCGGTGTCCCAGCCGAATTCGGTCGCGCCCGTCTGCCCGAGCCGGTTGACGTCGATGATCGCGGTGAAGTTGGCCAGGCCGTAGTGCGCGGCCTTGTCCAGCGCTTCCCACACCGAGCCTTCGGCCATCTCGCCGTCCCCGCACAGCACCCACACCCGGTAGGGAAGCCGGTCGAGCTTGCGCCCGGCCAGCGCGATGCCGACGCCGTAGCCGATGCCCTGCCCGAGCGAGCCGGTGGCCACGTCCACCCACGGCAACACCGGGGTCGGGTGGCCCTGGAGCCGGCCGGACCGGCGGTAGGTGTCCAGCAGTTCTTCCTCGCTGATCACCCCGGCGGCGCGGTACATCGCGTAGAGCAGCGGCGATGCGTGGCCCTTGGACAGGATCAGGTGATCGTTGGCCGGGTTGTCCGGCTCGTCCCAGTCGTAGCGCAGGTGCCGGGCCATGAGCACCGCCATCAGGTCGGCGGCCGACATGCTGGAGGTGGGGTGCCCGGAGCCGGCGGCGGTGCTGGCCCGCACCGCATCGACGCGCAGTTGACGCCCCAGGGCGTAGAGCGCGGCCCGGTCCGCCGCGGGGCCAACCATCGGCAGGTCGCTTCCGATCGCATTCATGCCGTACCCGCTCTCATGCTCGTCGTCTGTGTTGGGTCCGGTCGCTACCGGTCCGGCGGTACCCGGACGAACCGAAATGATTCGCCCCGGCCGCCCGACTCACGGCTCTTTCATCCTTCAGAGCGTGACGCGCACGAGGGCGGCCGCCAGTCGCGGCAGGTCGCTCTCGGCCACGAGCGCGGCCAGCCGCGCCGGATCGGCGGGCAGCCCGACCGCACCGGCGCCTTGCAGGGCCCGTTTGTCGAAGGTGGGCCGCAGTTCCGGCCACAGTCCCTGCGCCTCGCGGCAGAAGATCTCGGCACCGACCGGACCGATCCGAGGCACCTCTCGCAGCAGGCCGCGGATGCGGCGCGCGTCGTGGCCGGCTTCTGCGCGCAGTTTGCGCAGGTCACCGTGCCAGCGGTCGAGGACGAGCTGCGCGCCCTCGCCCAGGGCCGTCGCGGTGCTCTCGTCGTAGCGGCGGTAGTTCGCGCGGCCGAGCGCGTCAACGCGCTCCTGCCAAGTGGCGTCGAGCATCGCTTTCGGGCTGCGGTAACCGGCCGCGAACAGCTCGCGCGCCGCATCGACCGCGGTCTGCGCGCGGATGCGGATCGCGGACAGCACGCACACCACCAGCAGTTGGTAGAGCGGCGCGGGCGAGTCGTGCAGGCGGACTCCGGCTTCGTCGCAGAACGTCCGTCCGTGTTCCCGCAGCAGTTCGCCGGCTTTACGGCGCTGATCTTCGCTCTCGGGCATCAGTTCCTCCGATCGGGTCGCGCGTGGAGGCCACGCCTCCGGGTACCCGGTCTCGTCCGGCCTGCACGTGTCGGCCGGACGCGTGACGAGTGGAGCGAACGACGATCGAGGAGAACACCGTGCCGGGAGGCGAGAACGCCGTGCCGAATCACGATCGCGCAGGGTCGCAGGAGAAGACGAGCGTGCAGGAGAAGACGAGCGTGCCGGAAGAGACGGCCGCGCCGGAGGAGAACGCCGCGTTCGGCGGGCAGGAGGGTGCCGCACCGGCGGGCGCCGGGTCCGGCGATCAGCTGCCGCCTCTTGAGGACGCGGGCACGCCGGAGGCGAAGTACGGGGCGCACGGGGACACGGACGCGCAGGAGGAGATCCGGGGTGAATGGCGGCGCGCAGGCGAGATGCAGCGCGAGAGCGATCACCTGCGCGAGGTGCTCGATGATGCGCGGGTCGCGGTGCAGAAGGCGGAGGACGCGGACTCGATGGCGTCCGGCGGGCTCGGGGTGCGGCCACAGGACGTGCAGGACGAGGGATCCGGGCGGGCTGACCGGGACGAGCAGGACAAAGAGCGGTAGCGGGCGCGGGCGCGGGCTCCGCTTCGGGGACGGTCCGGAGGAGGGTCACGAGGAGGGTCACGAGGTAACACGAATAGGTGATTTTTCACCCATTCACACGCTTATCGGCCAGGCAGCCGGTGTTGGCGTCGCGCTTTGAGCGCAGGCGCGCTCAAAGCATGCGCGCCAAGCATCGAGCTGCCGACGGATCGGTTACTAGTCCGTCTTGAGCAGTGCGCTTCACGCAACGGACAGACCAGCGGAACGATCACGGCCGGGCCGCCCGGACCGGGCAGCTTCAGTTGCCCGCCCGGCCAGACGATGTACCTGGTCGCGGTCAGCTACTCCGGTCTCAACTTGACCGGTGAGAACGGCGACACGATCCACCCCACACCCGACCCGGTCTCGCTGAGCGGCCTCATGATCAAGATCCAGTGAGCCACACCCGCGCCGAGTGATCAGCGCTCGGCGCACATGGAACTGACTCGCGCCGGCCCTCCCCTCCGCGGGAGGACCGGCGGGATGCGGGTGCGGGGCCCGCTGGCAGGCGGACACTTCAGGCAGGCGACCACTTCAGGCGACCCGGTACCGGTTCGCCACCGCGCTGCGCAGTTCCAGGCCGAGACCGGCGGCGGTGTTGTCGCCGGGACGGATCGCGCCGCCGCCCGGATCGAGCGTCCCGTCAAAGAACATTGATTCGATGCGGGTGTGGTCGTGGAACCACTCGAGGTGGCGCAGGTTGGGCACCGAGGCCGCGACCGCCGCGTGCGCGTGCGGGGCGCAGTGCCCTGAGATCTGGAGTCCCAGCGCCTCCGCGAGCGCCGCGGCGCGCTGCCAGACGGTGATGCCGCCGCACCGGGTCACGTCCGCCTGGAGGCAGTCCACCGCGCCCGCGCTCGCCATCCGCGCGAAGTAAGGCAGGTCGTAGCCGTACTCCCCGGCCGCGACATCCGGGATGATCGCGTCACGGATCTCGCGCAGCCCGGCCAGATCGTCCGAGCTGACCGGCTCCTCGAACCAGGTCACCCCGAGGCCGGCGAGCACGCGGCCGACCCGGATCGCCTGCTTGCGGGTGTAGCCGCCGTTCGCGTCCACGTACAGTTCCACCCCGTCGCCGACGATCCTGCGGGCCTGCTCGGCGCGCGCCAGGTCGCGCCGCTCGTCGCCGCCCCACGACTCCCCGATCTTGATCTTGACCCGCCCGATGGCCTGCTCCTGGGTCCAGTAGCGCAGTTGCTCCTCAAGCTGTTTCTCGCCGTAGGTGGTGAAGCCGCCGCTGCCGTACACAGGTACGTCCGGGCGCGCGGCGCCGAGCAGCCGGACCAGCGGCAGACCGAGAATGCGCGCCTTCAGGTCCCACAACGCGATGTCGACCGCCGAGACCGCCATCGCGACCAGGCCGGGCTTGCCCGCGTTGCGCACGGCCCGGCACATCGCCTCGTTCGCGGCCGGCACGTCCAGGGCGCTGCGTCCGCGCACGACCGCGGCCAGTTTGTCGCTGATCACGTTGGTGATCGCCGCCAGGCCGTAGGTCCAGCCGAATCCGGTGACCCCGGCGGCGGAGGCCCGTGCCATCACCATGGTGGTCGAGTCCCAGGTCAGCGTGCCATCGCCCTCGGGGCTGTCGGTGGGCACGGTGAACGCGGCCGTGCTGATCGCCTCGATCGGGACGTCCGCGGCGACCGGCACGCCGACGCCGTGCGAGGCCGTGGGCGCGGTCATATCCGGCCGGTCCGGGCTTCGATATGCACGCGCACCGTCGTCCCGTCCTGCGCGGTGGACCTGATCCGCACCAGGTCGCACAGCAGGTTCGCGATCCACAGCCCCGCGCCGCCGTCGCTGCGCGGATCGGGTTTGCGGCGGCCCGCGAGCGGATCGGTGATCAGGCCACGGTCGCGCACCTCGCAGATCAGCTCGCCGCGCTCCCGCCACAGGCGCAGCGTGCCGGTGCCGCCTCCGTGCTTGATGCTGTTGCAGGCCAGCTCGTTCGCGACCAGCACCAGGTCGTCCACCCGGTCCGGCGCGACGTGCTCGTGCGCCGCGCAGGCCGCGACGGCCTGGCGGATGCGCGGCAGGTCGTTCATGCCGAAACCGGTCTGGTAGAGGGTGCCGGTCGGCTCGGACCACGGGGTTGTGTACATAGCCGCCTGGGTGAATTGCGCGTTGGGCTGCCGGGCTTCGGCACTGGTCGGGCGCCCGTCGATCATCGCCGGGTGCGTGTGACGGGCCGTGGCGACGACGTCTGGACCGAGGCTGGACACGTCGTACGGGCACACCAGCCACCACGGCGGCCCGTCGTCGAACGCGGTGTTGAGCAACGCCTCGTGCAGGTGGCATTCGGCCAGTTCCGCCTCGCTGCGGCCCCGCCAGATCGGCTCACCCACGCCCCGGAAGGCCCGAGCCGTCCGCGCGTGCCGGGCGGCCCACTCCTGCCAGACCGGGATGATGCGGGCCGGGTTGCGGCCGACCGTTTCCATGTCGACGAACTGCACGCGCCGCGTGTCCGCGCCCAGGGCGTCGCGCAGCATGCCCGCGCGCGGTTCGATCACGGCGACCATGACGGGCTCGTCGGCTGCCAGCGCGTCCCGCACGAACGCCGCGGTGCGCTCGACGAACTGCTCGGCTCCGGCGTACAACAGCGCCTCGTGCCGGAACCGGCCGGGCTGGGGCGCTTCGCCGCCGTGCGTCCGGGAAAGCTGGTCGATGGTCATGTGCTGAACTCCACGTTCGGGGCGGCGGCGTGCAGGTCCAGCAGCGACCAGGCTCGTCGCAGCGTCTCGTTGGCGCCGTTCACGGTGACGGGCGTCCCCAGTCCGCAGGCGGTCCGGGCTATCGCCCTGAGACTCGCCACGTCGATGAAGCTGAGTTCCCCGCAGTCTAGAACGAGGCCGCCGCCGGCTGCGGAGACGCTACGCATCGCGGCCCGCAGCACGGGTTCCGTACTCAGGTCGGCCTGCCCGGACAGGTGCCAGAGGTTGCCCCCGGAGTTCCAGATCCGAAGCCGGGAGACGACGGAGGCGCCATCGCAGTCTTCGGATACCTCTGTGCCGACGGGGCGCGCGCAAGCGCCCTGGGACTTCGAGGGCTGCATGTCCGGACCTCCTGCGTGCAGCGCGTTCTGGGATTCGCCGGCGCTGCGGTTACCCGCATCCCGCCGGAATATGCGGTCGGACTGTGCGGCGGAGCATGCGGCCGGAGTATGCGCCGGAAACCGCGGCCCGCCCGGGGTGCCGCCGAGCGGGGCCGCCGCCGGCGGCGGGAATCAAGCCGCTGTTGCCAGGACGTGGAAAACTGGACGAACCGGGTACCCGCCTGCGCGCTTCCCGTGCCGTGGTGGACGTCGGCGCGCCAGGCGAAAGGAGCGGATCATGGGCCACGGGGCTGATCTGGGCACCGAGTTGGACGCCGACCGCCGGTTGATCGAGCTTGCCGCGGATCGTTGCGAGGCCGAACCCGACCCGGCCCGTCGGCGCGCGCTGGTCGCGCAGTTCGCGGACGCGGTCGGGCAACACGTTCGACTGACGTCGAAGTGCCTGGCCGGAGCGCTGCGCGAGTACGTCCCCGGCGGTGTCGAGCTCTCCCGCCACACCGAGCGCGTGCGCGACCAGGTCGACTGGACGCTCGGCCGCGTGGCCGAGCAGAACGGGCGCGGCGGCGCCGGCGGCGAGCTGGTGCGCACGCTCGCGCTGCAGACCCGCGGGCTGCTCGACGAGGAGCGCAAGCGCCTGCTGCCCGCACTCGAACAGGCGGTGACCTGGCACGTACTGGAGGATCTGGGCGAGAAGGTGCGCGCCGGGCGGCACTGAGGGAACTGAGGGAACTGATGAGGACATCTCCCGGACCCGGGGCCGGTTCGAGATCGATCAGCCGTCGGCCACGGGCTGGAGTTCCGCGGGGGTGAGGTCCGGACGTGTGCGCAGGAAGCGGGCGGGCTGGCGCCAGCGGCCGGCCGAGTCCACGGTGGCGGGGGCGCTGACTTCGACGACCGTGTTCGGATCCACCAGGGTCACCGGATAGGCGGCACCGGGCTCGAAGGCCCGGGTCAGCAGCTGGTCGCGCCACGGGTGCGCGGGACCGGCCCCCGCGAGCTCCGGGGCCAGTTCGGCCGCGGCGGGTGCGTGCAGCGGCACGGTACGGCCGAGGAAGCGCAGTTGCCGATCCGGTCCGGGAAGACCGACCAGGAGCGTGTCGGGGTGTTCCGGTGTGCCGGTGATGGCGCCGATGACGACTTCGATCGAGTCGCGTACCCGGTACTTGCGCCAGGCGCGCCGGCCCGGCAGATACGGCTCGTGCAGAGCCTTGAAACAGATGCCTTCGATACCCAGGCCGGTCCACGCGGTCAGCCAGAGCGCGGCCTCGGCGGGATCGGTGGTCGAGGGGCACAAGGTCCACGGCGGGGTGAGCGCGAACTCGGCGAATAAGCGCTCGAGCTCGCGGCGGCGCACCAGGTACGGCTCGCGCAGGAGCGAGCGATCGCCGAGATAAAGCAGGTCGAAGGCTACATAGTGGGCCGGGTGCCGCGCCGCCAGCGTGCGAACGGCAGCACGGCGCCGGCCCTGACGCTTGAGTAAGAGCTTGAAGTCGAGTCGGCCCTCGTTCCAGATGACCAGCTCGCCGTCGAAGGCGACGTCGCCCAGCCCGGCAGGCAGCGCGAGGGCGGCATCGACGATCTCCGGGAACGACTCTGCCAGGCTCCTGCCACGCCGTGAGACGAGCTGAACCCTTCCGCCGGCGCCGCGGGCGAGCAGGGAGCGGAAACCGTCCCACTTCGGCTCCGCGGCCCACCCGGTCGGCAGCCGGGGGGAGGCGGTGGGAGCGGCCAGCATCGGCTCTCCCGGCAGTTGCGTCACCCTCGACAGCTAACACGAGCCGTATCCGAGCGCACCCCGCCTGCCGCCGTCCGGGCGAAAGTCGGTTCGAGCACCTCAGCGGGCGTTTGCTCTGGGCTCGCGCCTCCGGGCTGGTCGTTCACTGGGCACGGCCATCTACTCGGTGGTACCGTATAGTGGTACTCGGTACTACCGAGTACCACGAGGGTCGAGTTGGAGGCGTGATGGACGACCTGACGGAGATGCTGAAGGGCACGCTCGAAGGCTGCGTGCTCGAAATCATCGGCGGCGAGGAGACCTACGGCTACGCCATCACACGCCGGCTGAACGAGCTCGGCTTCTGCGACGTCATCGAGGGGACGGTCTACACCATCTTGCTGCGGCTGGAGCGCAACGGACTGGTCCAGGTGACGAAACGACCATCCGAGGTGGGCCCGCCGCGCAAGTTCTACGCGCTCAACGACGCCGGACGCGAGGAGCTCGCGAAGTTCTGGGCGAAATGGCAGTACGTCTCATCACGCATCGACAGGCTCAAGGAGGGCGGGAGATGAACTTCTGGGAGACCATCACCGGCAGCGATCTCACCAGGGAATGGAAGTCGTTCGAAGCCCGGGCCGAACCGCTGCCGGAGGACTACCGGGCAGCGTGGGAACAGGTCAAGGGGCACCTGGTCCCCTACGCGGGCTTTGCGGGTCGCAGCCTGATGCCGATCCTCGACGCCGCGCTGGGACTGCTCGAAGAAGCTTCGGCGGACGGGCAGAGCATCCACGAGGTGCTCGGCGACGACATCCCCGGCTTTTGCGCGGCCCTGGCCGGCGCAGAAGGGGCCCGCACCTACCGCGACCGTTGGCGCGAGCAGTTGAACCGGAACGTCGCGAGGAAACTGAGCAGGCTGGGAGGCTGACGTGGGCATCCAGGACATCATCGAGGGCAAGAAACACTGGCGGGCGCACACGGCTCGGGTCAAGGCGCTGCCGCCGGACTACCAGATCGTCTACAAGGAAATGCAGAGGTACCTGTTCAAGGTCGGACCGATCGACCTGCCCGACGGGAACCTGCTGCCCGGAATCGTCGACTTCTTCGAGGAGGGCGCCGCGGCCGGCAAGGGAGTCCTGGAACTGATCGGCAGCGACATCGCCGCCTTCTGCGACGACCTGATCAAGGACTCGCCTACCCACGCGGACGTCTATCAGGCCCAGAAATCCGCGCGGTCGCCTCGCCCCGGCGATTGACGCACGCGGCCTCAGCCCACGTAGCGGCGGGCCGGCGACCGGCGCTGCGGTGGTTCCAGCAGCCGCGGATCGCCGCATGACGAATGACGCATGACGCATGAGGCATGAGGCATGACACATCGGCCGGACCGAGCGGTGCGGTCCGGCCGATGCCGGTCACCTGAATCAGCTGCCTGTCGGCGCTCTGATGACAGTTCCCTGTCAGCCGCCTGTCAGCCGCCTCCCGCGGTCACGGGTGCAGCACCACCTTCGTCCAGCCCTCGTCGCGGTGATCGAAGTGCCGGTAGGCGTCCGGGGCGTCGTCGAGGCCGACGTGGTGCGAGACCAGGAACGACGGCTCCGCGCGCCCGGCGTGGATCAGGTCGCGCAACTGCCGGTTGTACGCCTTCACGTTCGCCTGACCGCTGCCCATCGTCAGGCCCTTCTGGAAGAAGGTGCCCAGGTCGAACGCGACCCGGCCCTGCCTGCCCAGTTCGTCCGGCGAATGCGGGTCGCTCGGCACGTAAACGCCGACCACGCCGATCGTGCCGGTGGCGCGCACCGAGCGCACCACATTGTTGATCACCATGTCCGGGTGCTCGTCGCCGCTCGGGTCGTGCGCCTGCCAGCCGACGCAGTCGCAGCCCTTGTCCGCGCCGCGACCGCCGGTCAGCTCCATGATCCGCTCGACCGGGTCGCCCTCGTTCGCGTCGACCGGCACGGCGCCGATCTTCTCGGCCAGCCGCAGCCGGTCGCGCTGGTGGTCGACCAGCAGGATCTGCGCCGCGCCGCGCAGCGAGGCCGAGTAGGCGGCCATCAGCCCGACCGGGCCCGCACCGAAGATCGCCACCGAATCGCCGGGGCTCACCCGCGCCAGCTCGGTCGCGTGGTAGCCGGTCGGGAAGATGTCCGCGAGCATCACGTAGTCGTCCTGGCGTTCCTGCGCGTCCTCGGGCAGGCGCAGGCAGTTGAAGTCGCCGAACGGCACCCGCAGCAGTTCGGCCTGGCCGCCGTTGTACGGCCCCATCTCGGCGTATCCGTAGGCGCCGCCGGCCATGCCGGGGTTCACCGTCAGGCAGAAGCCGGTCAGGCCGCGCTCACAGTTGCGGCAGAAGCCGCAGGCGATGTTGAAAGGCAGACACACCCAGTCGCCGACCTTGATCCGCACGACCGCCGACCCGACCTCGATCACCTGTCCCAGGTTCTCGTGGCCGAGGATCTTTCCCTCCTCCACGCTCGTGCGGCCCTCGTACATGTGCAGGTCCGAGCCGCAGATGTTGGTGGCCGTGATGCGGACCAGGACGTCCGTGGGCGCTTCGATCCGCGCGTCGGGCACCTGCTCGACCGCGACCTGCCGTTCGCCCTTGTACACCAAAGCCCTCATGCTCACGTCCCTTCGGGGTGGTTGCTTTCGTCGGTTTGTGCTTCGTCAGCCGCCCGGCTGCCCACCGCGATGCGGCACAAACAGGCCAATCCGTCATTTCATCTCATCCACCGCTTCGGACCGTTTGATCCATCAAGGCCGGGTACCCGGCGGGTCGCGAGTACCCCACCAGAGAGGGAGCACTATGAAGCACGCAGAGAGGGAGCGCATGGAAGCCGCGAGGCTGCCCGAGGGCAACATCGTCGGACTCCTGCTCGAACAGCACGCCCGTATCCGCGAGTTGTTCATCGCCGTCAAGGCGTCTACCGGCGATCAGAAGCAGCGCAACTTCGACGAACTGCGCGAACTGCTGGCGGTACACGAGGTCGGCGAGGAAATGATCCTGCGGCCCGTGTCGAAGGACACCGCGGGCAAGGAGGTCACGGACGCGCGCAACCACGAGGAGGACGAGGCGACGCACGTCCTGGCGCGTCTCGAAGGCATGGACGTGCACAGCGCCGAGTTCGACGCGGAGTTCTACCGTTTCGAGCAGGCGGTATCCGACCACGCCGAGCACGAGGAGAACGAGGAGTTCCCGACCCTGCTGGCGCAGCGCACCGAGGCCGAGCTCAAGCGGCTGGGTGACCGGCTGCTGCGGGCCGAGAAGGCGGCCCCGACGCATCCGCACCCGAGCGCCGCAGGCTCTCCCGCCATGGTGAAGGCGGCCGGCCCGTTCGCGGCGATGCTCGACCGCGCCCGCGACGCGGTCAAGAAGAGCTCCGAGGATCACTGACCGGCGGCGGATCGCTGACCGGCGGCCGAGCCGGCGAGCGAGCGCAACACGACACGACCGGGGCCGGTGGCGGGAGATCGCCACCGGCCCCGGTCGTGCGCGCGCGCCGAATTCGCCGAACACCACAGAATGACCGCGCCGCTGTGCTCGGGGCCTACGGGATGCGCTCGAGGTACGCCTCACAGAACGCCTTCAGGTCGTCCGGTTTGCGGCTGGTCACGAGGCTGCTGGGCCGGCTCGTGCAGACCACCACCTCCTGGTCCACCCAGGTCGCGCCCGCGTTGCGCAGGTCGGTCTGGAGGCTCGGCCACGAGGTGAGGGTGCGCCCGTCGAGGGTGCCGGTCTCGATCAGCGTCCAGGGGCCGTGGCAGATCGCCGCCACCGGCTTGCCGGCCTCGACGAACCTGCGCACGAAGGCGACGGCCTCCGGCACGGTGCGCAGCTTGTCCGGGTTCGCCACCCCGCCGGGCAGCACGAGCGCGTCGAACCGGTCGGGATCGGCGGCCGAGAGCGGCTCGTCCACGTCCCACTGCGCGGCCCGGTCGAGATGGTCGAACAGATCGACCTTGCCGGGTCTCGGGGAAACCAGCACGGGAGTCGCCCCGGCGTCGAGCGCCGCCTGCCACGGATCGCGCAACTCGACCCGCTCGGTGCCCTCGTCCGCGACGAGGAAGGCGATGCGGCGACCGGTGAGGTCCTTGGTCATGAGAGTCACTCCGTCCGGTTGGTCGGGATGAAAATGGGACAGACGCGGGCACCGCACGGTTCGCGGTCCCGCGCGGCTACCCGAGCGCCGCGACGGCCAAACCAGGCAATCCGGGCTCTGGTATCCAGGCGCGGACGCGGACGCGCGGCGCCCGTCCGGGAAGCAGCGCTCATTATCGCGGCTCGGGCGCCGAGCGCCGAGCGGCCGTCCGGAAATCCGCCGCATACCGGAATGCATTTCGAAAATTGTGCGCGGGCGCGCGGGAACGGCCGACCCGGAAGACCGGACCGGCCGCGTTTTCCCTACAGCAGGTTTGATTACCAGCGCCCGTACCAGCGGCGGCGGCCACCGGACATCTCGCCGCCCCGGAAGCCGAAGCCCACCAGCCAGGCGACGAAGACGATCAGCGCGATCCACCACAGCACGTGGACCGCAAAGCCGAGGCCGCCGAGAATCAGCGCCAGCAGCAGAACGAGCAGAACGACACCCATCTGAGTTCTCACTCCTTTGATCACGTGCGTGATCGGATCTCTTGTATTGCGCCGTGCCTTCCGCCGCTCGGATAACCACTTCACGCGGAACCAAACAGGTGTGCGTGGGAGCGTTTTCAAAATGCACGCCGCGCGGCGGCGTCCCCGTTACCGGTGGTGGCCGCACCGGCTGCCGCGAGATCGATCATCGGCTGACCGGCTGCCGGCGCCGCGGTATCGCGGGCGATGACGACGTGGAACCCGGCACCGGCGGTCACGCCGGCCAGGTACCGGTCAAGCGGCGCACACCGGCCGCGCCGCCACGGTCCACCGCGGCCCGGACCAGGGCGAAGATCGTGCCCTGCAGCGCGGAGGCGACCAGCACCTCGCGCCAGCCGCGATCCTCGTCGGTGGGTTCCGGGGCCTCGCGCTGGTGGTCGACCAGCCGCCACACCCGCTTGAACACCGCGCCGGCCACCATGCCGCCGCCCATGCCGATGGCCATGCTGAGAGGTTTGTAAGCCGCCTTGCTCAGGTTCACCGCGTTCTCCTCACGTGCCCTATCAGAGACGTCAGGCTCCCCGCGTCACCTCTCGGCGGCCGATCAAACCACCCCTTCGAACCGTCAGGGGCGCCGCTCCAGCACCCCACGGATGAAGGCGGCCTGGCCGGCGTGCTGCAGGGTGTCGGAGACGACGCTGACAAGTCGGACGCCGAGGCTCACCGGCGGATCCCAGGACTCGTCCACGATGCGGTCGAAGTCCCGGTCGGCCAGGCCGCGCACCTGCTCGATCGTCTGCGCGTACACCGCGTCGTAGTAGCCGGTCAGCAGTTGCGCGGACTCGATCCGCACCGCCGCCACGTCCTCGGACTTGTGGCCGTATCCGATCGCGTTCGGTTTGAACGGCAGGTCGAAGCGCTCGTGCCAGCCCTGCGCGGTCCATGCCTGCTCGACGTCGAGGGCGTGCGCGACGTGATCGTCCTGGACCCGGGTCAAGTGCCACAGCAGCCAGCCGATCGAGTTCGCGTCCGGGTCGAGCCGGTGCGCGAGTTGCTGCGCGGTCAGGCCCTCGGCGGCCCTGTGGACGACCTCCTGGACGCGACCGAAGGCGTCGACGATCAACTGCGCACCGTTCACGCTGGCTCCCTCTAAAAGGTGCTTGGCACACGCCGGGCGGTATACCCGGCCGTACTGGTGTGCCGCGCCGGAAATCCGTCAGTGTTCGATCAGAACGTTACCCAATCTCGTCGTCAGAGGCGGAGCGCGCCGGGGGCTTGCGGCGGTGTATCCGCCCTCCGGCCGCGCCCGCGGCGGCGCGTGCCGGAGTGTCCGCGTCATCGGGTGACGGGCGAGACGACGGGCAGCATGGCCAGCCGCGCTTGCAGCGTCTCGGCGGTCATCCGCGGGCGGCCGCCGCTGTGCTGCACGGTGAGCCCGGACGCGGCCACCGCCCAGCGCCCCGCCTCCTGCGGCGGTTCACCGAACGCGAGGGCGCTGGTCAGGGCGGCGACGAAGGAGTCACCGGCGCCGGTCGTGTCCATCGTGTCGGTGTCGTCGAGGGGGTAGAAGACGTGGCCGCCCTCCCAGGCGAACAGGTTGCCCTCACCTTCGACGGCGAGCGCCACCAGTTCTGGGCCGCCGGCGGCGTCCACCAGATCGCCGGCCGCGCGCACGGCGTCTTCCACGCCGTGGATCTGGCGGCCGGTAAGCAGCTCGGCCTCGTGGGCGTCCGCGCGCAGCACGTGCGCGTTTCGCAGCAGGGCCCTGCGGTGCTCGGGACGTGGCGCACCGTCGAGGACGACCCGGCAACCGGACGCGCGGGCCAGCGCGGCGGCGGCGAGGCAGGCCGCGGCGGGCTGCTGAAGCTGGATCACGGCCGAGTCCGCGCCCGTCAGCAGGCGGGCCGCGGCCTCGACGTCGGTCCGGGTCAGCCGCACCGCCTCGGGCAGGTCTTCCAGGTAGCGCCAGCGGTGCTCACAGTCCAGGACCTCGACGATCAGTCCGGTGGCGGTGCCGGTGCGCCGCACGACGCAGGAGACGTCGATGCCGTCGGCGCGCGCCTGCGCCAGCACCTCGTCGCCGGCCCGGTCGTCGCCGAGCACCGCGACCAGCGCCACCGGTACGCCGAGCCGCGCGAAGGACACCGCCTGGTTCGCGCCCTTTCCCCCGAGCACTTCGCGATGCGTATGCACGACCGCGGACGTGCCCGGCTGCGGTAGTTCGTCCACGGGCAGCACCAGGTCCCGCCCGGCCTGACCGAAGACGACCACCTCCGGCTTCGGCTGCGCTTCGCCGTCGGTGGGGTCGGCCTCGGTGGGCTCGGCGTCGGCGTCCGCGGCTGCGGCTGCGGCTGCGGCTGCGGCTGTCCCGGTCAACGCGAACTCGGCTGCTTCGCGCGTGTCTCGCCCCGGTTGGCCTTGCGGATCGCGTCAAGCAGCTCACCGCGGCGCATCGTGGAACGGCCGGAGATGTCGAGCTTCTTGGCGATGTCGTAGAGGTGCCGCTTGCTGGCGTGCTCGTCCACTCCCTCGCCGCTGCGGCCGCCGGCCCGGCGCGGCCTGGCCGACCGCGGATCGGACGGTCCCTTGCGGCCGCCCTCCTTCTGCTCCCAGTGGTCGCCCACCTTCTCGAAGGAGTGCTTGAGCGCCCCGAAGGCGACGCGGTGCGCGCGCTCGCCCTCGCCGTACTGATCGACGGCGCTGTCATGCGCCTCGATCCAGGTGCGCTGCGCCTTCGCCGGAGAGCGGCGCAGCGTCGACGGCAGTTCCCGGCGTCCCGGCATGTCGCTAACCTCCTGTCGATCCTCGGTCGCGGTGGCTGCGCACCGAGACCGGCGGTATCACCCTGATCAGCGCCGAGTGCCCCCTACGTGCGTGCGGAAACCGCCTCCCGGAGACCGCGAAGCGCCCCGCCCGGGCGCCACCGGATGCCTCAGAGGCGCTGGCGCGCGCGGTGCTGTCCGCCGCTGCGCGCTACCGCACGACGATAGTCACCTGCCACTTCGTTCCGTCCGGAAGGGAACTGGCCAATGTCGTGGACCCGGGATGCGCGCCGACGAACACGCCCGGAGTGACGTTCACCGGGGGTGTGAACACTCCCGAGTTCCCGTAGCCGACCACCGCGCTGTCACCGACCGCGATCCGTGCCCAGCGGGTTCCGGCCGCGGCGTTCGCCGGCGCGGTGAGGAAGACGTCCAGGATCTGTCCCGGCGCGAGGCAGAAGGACCCTGAATCGCTCTCGCTCAGGCTGCCGGCGGCGTGTGGCAGGGTCGGTGCTTCAGGCGCCTTACATGAAGGGGCACTCGACACGGCCGCGGATGGCGTAGCAGAGCTCGAACATCCGGCCGCGGCGAGCGTGCCGCATGCGAACAGCAGCAACGAACAGAACCTTGCAGCCGCCGCGCCGATGCGGGGTTGACGATTCGCCATATGAGGTTCCTGAGCTTTCTACCGGCGTCTAAAGGCGCCGGGCGGCGACGTGTGCCGCCGGCCCGGTACTGCGGGCCGGCGGCACACGCTGTGTGGATCGAACCGGGCGGATCGTCAGTGCTGGTTGGTCGCGCTGGTGTAGTAGGTCACGCAGTTGCCGGCGCCGCCGTTGTAGTTGTTGCTGAACTCCGACTGCACGGCGAAGTACGCGCCGTTCATGCCGATGATCGCGGACTTGCCCTGTCCGCTGGAGATCCAGGCGCACTTGTCACCGGTCTCGTAGCCGGCGTTGTCCAGCCAGCCGCTGCCCGCCTGCGGGTCGGTGAGCGTCTCGGCGTACTCGTGGCCGCCGACGATCGTGACGCCCTCGGTCGAGCCGCTCACGCCGTTGCTCGTCGCGACGAAGTTGGCGCCGCAGCCCGAGCCGGCGTCGGTGATGTACGGGAAGTTGGTGTAGGGCACGTCGGCGCCGCTGGAACTGGCGGTCACGTCGTGCCAGGCGCAGTACTGGGTCTTGAAGCCGGAGGGCACCACGCCGTGCGGCGAGTCCACGATGATCTGGATGTTGTCACCGGACACGCCGAAGTGGGACGCGGCACGCTTGGCCTCGGCCGCCAACTGCGAGTCGGAGGGCCGCTTCGGCGCCGAGGACGCGCTGTCCAGCCAGGTGCCGGCGACCGGGTTGCTGGAGGGGTGCCCGACGTGGGTGCCGGAACTGCCGCACTGCGTGGTGCCGACGGACACGCCCTCGCAGTACTGCGTCTGCGAGGTGAAGTAGGTGTCGCCGCTGCCGTAGGCGTGCTGGAAGAACGACAGCTGCAGGGCCGCCTCGCGCGAAGGGTCACTGGTCACCGTCGAACCGGTGCCCCACTGGTTGCCCCAGTACACGATGTAGATCTTCGGGCTGGTCACGACGGTCCCCCCGCCGTACGCCAGCAGGCCGCTGCCGCTGGCCGCCTTGGCGGCGACATGCTGGTGCGCGCTCGCGACGAGCGCGGCCTTGTGGCCGGTGGAGGTGGCTGCCTGGGCCGGAACCGCGAAGGCGGCGAGGGCTGCCGCGGTGGCGGCCAGCCCGACGGCGCCGGTGGATATGCGGTGGCGCATGAGTCTTCTCTCCTTGTCGGAAGACGTGGAACACTGAGGCGATGGCCTCGCGGCCTATCAAAGGTCTGGCTGCGGCTCCCGGCAATGCGTAATTCACCAATAGTTCGCCGCGTCTTGGCAAAGACCTGACAAAGTCGTTGCCCGGGTGCACGTACGGCGATCACAGCCCCACGCGCAGTCGACGTCGGCGCCGCGCCGCGATGACCGTGCGGAAATCCGCTGGAAACCAGTGGTCTGGGACCGAAGGTAAAAGGAACGCCTGTTTCGTCAGGTATCGTTGACCGGCACATGGCGCGGCGCTAATTTCCACCTCAGTGCCCGGCTAAGCCGGTCGCGGCGGTCGTCGCGGCCATACCCACCCACGAGCACTGATTTCTACCGACGACCGCCCCGCAGGGATCCTCCCGAACGGGGCGGCGGCGCACGCCAAGCGGTCGGATCGGGCCCGACTGCACCACACCCACACGTCACTTCCGTCCTCCCCGAGTGTTCCTCCGACGTTGGCACGCGCCAAACCGATCGGGCCGGGTCCCAGGGTCATGCGGTGATCCCGCAGCCCCGGCGACGCGTGCCCGGACTCCCGTGCGGCCGGACGCACCCACATGCGCCGCCGCCACCCGAGATAAGGGGATATGCAGGTGACCCACCCACCGCAGGCCGCTACGCACCGCCGCAGCCTGAGAGTCACGCTGGCCGCTGCAGCCGGCTTCGCCCTGGCCACCGGAATGACGGTGACCGCGCTCGCCCCGGCCGCGTCGGCCGCGACCTCGAGCCCCGCCTCCGCTTCCGCGGTGGCCAATCCGTACTCCCCCGCCTATCAGCACCCGTACCGCCACGGCGTCCTGCCGACCATCGGGCAGCTGGCCAAGATGAAGCAGTATCAGGCCACGCACCCCGCGGCGACCACGGCCACCGGCCCCGAGACGCTGTCCTACGGCGGCGGCATCGACGGCATCGGCGTGCAGAGCGGCCACTCCAAGGTGTACCTGGTCTTCTACGGAAACCAGTGGGGCAGCTCCAGCACGGACTCCAACGGCAACCTGAAGTTCAGCGGCGACGCGGACGGCGCGGCGGGCGCCGCGCAGCAGATGTTCAAGGGCATCGGCACCGGCGGCGAGCTGTGGTCCGCCGACCTCACTCAGTGGTGCGACGGCCCGAACGTCTCGTCCGGCGCGACCAGCTGCCCGAGCAACGCCAGCTTCGTGCCCTACCAGAGCGGCGGCGTGCTGGCCGGCGTCTGGTACGACAACTCCGGCGCCTCGCCGAGCGCGGCCAGCGGCCACCAGCTGGGCCAGGAGGCGGTGAACGCCGCGGCGCACTTCGGCAACACCTCGGCCTCCTCGAACCGCTACGCGTACTACGTGATCCTCTCCCCGCACGGCACGAACCCTGACAGCTACCAGGGCCAGTACTGCGCGTGGCACGACTACAACGGCGACAGCACCCTGACAGGTGGCGCGGTCTCCTCTCCGTACGGGGACATCGCCTTCAGCAACCAGCCGTACAACATGGACTCCGGCGCGGGCTGCGGCGTGGGCTTCGTCAACTCGCCCGGAACCCTGGACGGCTGGACGATGACCCTCGGCCACGAGTGGCACGAGATGATGTCGGACCAGAACCCGGCGGGCGGCTGGACCAACCAGACCGGCGGCTCGTACAACGGCCAGGAGAACTCGGACGAGTGCGCCTGGCTCAGCCCCGGCACCTCCGGCGGCGCCGCGAACATCACCTTCGGCTCCTTCGGCACCTACGCCGAGCAGGCCAGCTGGTCCAACGACACCAACAACTGCGCGATCTCGCACGCGATCCTCACCCACGGCGGCTCCGGCAACACCGTCTCGGTCAGCAACCCCGGTTCGCAGAGCTCGACGGTCGGAACCCCGGTCTCGCTGCAGATCAGCGCCTCGGACTCCGGCGGCGCGAGCCTGACCTACAGCGCCAGCGGCCTGCCCGCCGGCCTGTCGATCAACTCCGGCAGCGGCCTGATCTCCGGCACGCCGACCACCGCGACGAACTACAGCACCACGGTGACCGCCACCGACAGCACCGGCGCCTCCGGCTCCGCCTCGTTCAGCTGGGCGGTCGGCAGTTCCGGCGGCACCGGCGGCTGCACCGCGGCGCAGCTGATCCGCAACCCCGGCTTCGAGACCGGCTCGGCCAGTCCGTGGTCGCTGACCGCGGGGGTGCTCAACAGCAGCAGCTCCGAGCCGGCGCACAGCGGCAGCTGGGACGCCTGGATGGACGGCTACGGCAGCACGCACACCGACAGCGCGGCGCAGTCCGTTTCGATCCCCTCTTCGTGCAAGAGCGCGAGCTTCTCGTTCTTCCTGCACATCGACACCTCGGAGACCACGACCTCGACCGCGTACGACACGCTCAAGGTGCAGGTCCTCAACAGCTCCGGCTCCGTGTTGAGCACGCTGGCCACGTACTCGAACCTCAACCACAACTCCGGCTACACCCAGCACAGCTTCAGCCTGGCCTCGTACATCGGCCAGAGCGTCACCCTGAAGTTCACCGGCAGCGAGGACTCCTCGCTGCAGACCTCCTTCGTGCTCGACGACAACGCGCTGAACGTCTCCTGACGTTCCAGCCGCTCGGTCGCCGGCGTTAGGCGGCAAGGGGCGGGGCGAGACCACGGTCTCGCCCCGCCCCGCGTCTTGTCTTGACGTCCGTTTGTCTTGACGCCCATCTGGTTTAACAGTTTAATCAAAGCGCGAAATAAGCCGCGGACCCGTCGCGCGCGCCAGTTCGGCGCTGCGTGTCCCATCGGGGAGGCGGCCTGGTTCCAGCCGTTCGGCGCGGCGGTCTCTGGATGCACACAGGACAGGGAGCTCGCTTCCCTCTCCGTACCCATACTCACCTCACCCTCCGCAGAAGAGACCTGTCATGCGACTGACTCGCACCAAAGCGGTCCTCGCCGCGCTGCCCGTGGTGGCGGCGGGCGGCGCGCTGCTGTCCTTCACCGGGGCCGCCGAGGCGGCCGGAGCGTCCCTGCCGGCCCATTTCGCCGCCCCCTACCTGCAAGTGAGCACCGGCGACGTCGGCGACATGAGCGCCGACATGAGCGCGACCGGGCTCAAGTACTACACGCTGGCCTTCCTGATCCCGCAGTCCGGCTGCACGCCGATGTGGGAGGACGGAAACTACTCGCTGGGCACCTTCAACTCCCAGATCAGTTCCCTGCAGGCAGCCGGCGGCCAGGTCATCGTCTCCTCCGGCGGGGCGTCCGGCGGCGAGCTGGCGCAGACCTGCACCAGCGTCTCCTCGCTGACCGCCGCGTACGCGAACATCGTCAACACCACCGGCGCGACCCGGCTCGACTTCGACATCGAAGGCAGCACCCTGAGCGACACGGCCGCCACCTCGCGCCGGGACCAGGCGCTGGCCGCGCTACAGCGGCAGAACCCGGCGGTGCAGGTGGACTTCACCCTCGGCGTCGCGCCAGGCGGCCTGCCCACCGGCAGCGGCTCGCAATACGCGCTGCTGCAGGACGCACAGAGCAACGGCGTCAACGTCAGCATCGTCAACATCATGACGATGGACTTCTACGACGGCCAGCCGGTGCTCGGCGACGCCGAGTCGGCCGCGCGCAACACCGCCGGCCAGCTCGCCGGCCTGTACGGCATCTCCACCTCGGCGGCGTACGCGAAGATGGGCCTGACCCCCATCGCGGGCACCAATGACGACGGCGCGTACTTCTCGCAGAGCGACGCGCAGAGCCTGGAGAGCTTCGCCGCGTCCAACGGCGTGGCCGAGCTGGCGTTCTGGGAGGTCGACGGCTACGACAAGCCGACCGGTTACGCCTACTCGCGCATCTTCAACCAGATCACCGGCGGCAGCTCCGGCGGCGGCGGTGGCGGTGGCGGATCCGCCGGTCCCGGCGCGATCACGGGTTATCAGGGCCTGTGCCTGGACGACCGCAGCGCCAGCACCGCGAACTACAACCCGGTCCAGGTGTACACCTGTAACGGCACCAACGCGCAGAGCTGGACGCTCACGTCCGGCAACCAGCTGCAGGTGCTCGGCAAGTGTCTGGACGTTTACGCGGCCGGCACCGCCGACGGCACCCAGGTCGACCTGTACGACTGCAACGGCACCGGAGCACAGACCTGGGTGCACCAGTCAAACGGCGAATATGTGAACCCGAACTCGGGCAAGTGCCTCGACGACACCGGCTGGGGCGGTTCCGGCACCCAGGTTGAGATCTGGACCTGCGCGGACTCGGCGAACCAGCAGTGGAGCCTGCCGTAACGGATCCGCGCCGCGGTCCGTCGGACAACAGCCGAACGAGCGGGGCCCCTCGCCTCGACGTACTGCCGCCGCGAAACACCGCAGGACGCCCGGAGCCGGCGGACACGACGCGGCCGCGCTCCCCGGTCACCGTGCCGGGGATCGCGGCCGCAGTCCGTCGCAGCGGATTGATCCGTCGTCGGCTACTCGTGCGCCAGCGTGTACGCCGAGCGGATCCGGCCGGGGATCGCGCCGCGCTCGCCGATCTCGAAGCCGTTGGCGCGGGCCCACTCCCGGATCTCGGAGGTGCCAGGCACGACCGGCCTGGGCGCGCGCCGCGGCGTCGCCTTCACCCGGCCGCCCTTGACCGCGCTCTTGACCGACGCGGGCCGCCGCCCGTGCCGCGCCGGACGCGGCGCCGCCTGGGGCTGCGCCCACTCGGCCGACTCCGCCGGCTCCTCGCTCTCCGACTCCGCTTCCTCCGACTCGTCAGCATTCTGCGTTTCACCGGATGCGGGCTCCGGCTCGTGCCCGGCGTCCTCGGTCGGATGCCGCGCGGTGATCACCGGGCCGAAGAACTCGCGCAGCTTCTCCACCCCGGCCGGGGCGAGATCGAGCTTGATCGTCTGCCCGGCTATCGTCACATCACAGATCTCCACGTCACGGTCCGTGCCCGTGATGTCGCACACTCGTTTAAGCGCCACCGGCAAATCCTTTCGGTTGTCTAATTCGCATACCTTAACGCGGTCGTCAACCGGCAAGTCATTTCTGACAAGGGTATCCGGTAACAGTTCGGAGCACGCATCGACCCTGCACACCGGCCGAACCGCCGCCGCTTCGCATCCCTCTCGCGTCGTGAGCGCACACAAGGAAAGTCATTCGAAAAGCAGACTTCTGATACCTGGAGCCGAATTGGCTGGTGCCGACGGCGGCGCGGGCTGGGGAAACCCCGTGGACACAGCGGTGGTTAGGCGAAGACTAAGACGAAGAACTCCCGTTCTATCGGCCGCCCGTGCCGCGAAACCGTTGCGCTGCGCATGGACGGCGGCGCGGTGCGCGAAGCTCAGGGGCACAGCGGCGCAGGAGGTCAGGGTCGAGCCGTCGCCGCCTTCAGCAGCGTCGTGCAGGGATCGGCCGCGGCGGCGGGGGCCAAAGCGAGACCGCCGCAAGCTCGACGGAGCTATCAAATCCCTGATGTCACGACGAGCACCGAGCACTGCCACTCAGGTTGAACTCGTGATCTCGTGGTCGGCGAGCGGCCCTCGCCGCACCAGGGACCAGATGCCCTCAACCGGGTTGAGCTGCGGTATGTAGGGCGGCAGGTGGTAGACGGTCAACCAGTCGTGCTCGGCGATGAACCGGCGCATCCCGGCGGTGCGGTGAGTGTGTGTCCGTGCCGCCCGATGACCTTCGGTCATTCAGGCTACGCCCTTGGCAGCCTCCGACCTTGACAGGCAGCCGTCTGGCTGCCTAACTTAAAGGCAGCCCAAAGGCTGCATATCGACAGGCGGCAGCCGTACTACGAGGACGGCCGTGGACGAGGTGTTCAAAGCGTTGGCCGATCCGAGTCGGCGCGCGCTGCTCGACTCGCTCAACGCCCGCAACGGGCAGACGCTGCGCGAGCTGTGCGCCGGACTCGAGATGGCCAGGCAGTCCGTCAGCAAGCACCTCGCGGTGTTGGAGGAGGCCGGGCTCGTCACCACGGTGCGGCGGGGCCGGGAGAAGCTGCACTACCTCAACGCCGCGCCCGTGCACGAGATCGCCCACCGGTGGATCAGCCGCTACGACCGGGCCAGGGTCCAAGCCCTGGCGGACCTGAAACTCGCCCTGGAGGAGACCCCGATGGACGCGCCGACCTTCGTCTACACCACCTATATCCGCACCACCCCGCAAAAGCTCTGGCAGGCGCTGACCGAGCCCGCCTTCACCCGCCGCTACTGGGCCACGGCGTTCAGCACGGACTGGTCCGTCGGCTCGCCGATGACCTGGGACAACCACGGCGTGGTCATCGACGATCCGCAGCAGGTCGTGCTGGAGGCCGAACCCTACAGTCGGCTCTCCTACACCTGGCACGCCGTCACCGCGGAGCTCGCCGAGCGCTTCGGCTGGGACGAGCAGCTGCTCGCCCGGCTGTCCGGCGAGGCTCGCTCAAAGGTCACCTTCACCATCGAGGAGGCCGGGCAGGTGGTGAAGCTCACCGTCGTGCACGACGGCTTCGAGCCCGGATCGGGCCTGGCCGAGATGGTCAGCTATGGCTGGCCGAACGTGGTAGCGAGCCTGAAGACGTTGCTGGAGACCGGCGAGCCCCTGCCGGACGACGCCTGAGTGCTTGGATCATGGAGCGGCGACGCGCACCCTGCCGACGCCGTCGGAGGTCAGAACCGCGGGCGGTGGCCGCTCCAGCCGGGGTGCATCAGTCGCATGTGCGTCAAGTCGTCGCGGCGGCGGATCCCGCAGGTGAGGTACTGCTCGTGCAGGCGGGCCAGCGCGTCGCGGTCGAGTTCGACGCCGAGACCGGGGCCGTCGGGCACGCGCAGCGAGCCGCCCTCGAACCGCAGAGCGCCGGGACGCACCACGTCCTGCGCCTCGTGCGGGCCGCCGCCGAAACCGCGCTGCCACGGCGAATGCGTGTCCAGGGCGTAGGTCAGGTTCGGGGTCGCGGCGGCCAGCTGGGTCATCGCGGCGAGACTGATCCCCAGGTGCGTGTTCGAGTGCATCGACAGCCCGAGGCCGAAGGTCTCGCACAGGCCGGCCAGGCGCTGCGAGGCGCGCAGTCCGCCCCAGAAGTGGTGATCCGAGAGCACGACGCCGACCGCGCCGCGGCGCACCGCCTCCGGGATATCAGCGAACGACGTCACGCACATATTGGTCGCCAGCGGTAGCGCGGTCCCGGCCGCCACCTCGGCCATGCCGGCGATACCCGGCGTCGGGTCCTCCAGGTATTCGAGCTCTCCTTCGAGCTGCTCGGCGACGCTCAGGCTGGTCGCCACGCTCCAGTTCGCGTTGGGGTCGATGCGCAGCGGATGGTCCGGAAAAGCGCGGCGCAGCGCGCGGATCGCCTCGACCTCCTGCTCCGGAGGGAAGACGCCGCCCTTGAGCTTGAGGGAACCGAAGCCGAACTCGTCCACCATGCGCCGCGCCTGCGCGACGATGCCCTCCGGGTCGAGCGCCGCGCCCCAGCCGTCGGGTTCGAAGTCGCAGCCGCCGCCGGCGGGATGCTCGGCCCACTTGTAGAAGAGGTATCCGCTGTAATCGACCCGCTCGCGCACCGCGCCGCCGAGCAGGTCCGCCACCCGCCGCCCGGTCGCCTTGCCCTGCACGTCGAAGCAGGCCACCTCGAAGGCGGCGACGATCTGCGCGACGGTCTTGTCCGCGCCGGTGGGGCCGATCAGCTCGGTGGGGTTGGAGGCGGTGAACGAGCCGAGCGACGCGGCCGCCCTGCGGGTCAGGCCATTGATGTCGAAGACGTCGAGCCCGGTCAGCGCGCGGGCCGCGCGCCCGAGCAGGTCGAGAGTCGGGTCGTCGCCGTATGCCTCGGACAGGCCGGTGATCCCGGCGTCCGTGTGCAACTCGATGATCGAGCGCAGCGCGTAGGGCTGGTGGCAGCCGGAAGCGTTGAGCAGCGGGGGGTCCTTCACCGCGACGGGCGTGACGGTGATGGCGGTGACGGTGAGCCGATCGGCTCGTGCGGCCGCCGGCGTGCTGGTCTCGTCGTGCACTGGCTTACCGTCCCTCGTCCCGTCCGTACGGCCCGACCGGCGGCCCGACCGGCGGCCCGGCCGTGCGCGCATGCGGCCGGGACCCGGCATCCCCACGGCAACGATTCACGTATGTGAATGACGGCCATGTGGATGAATTGATCTGCTCAGGAACATACGCGCGCCCGCGCCCGCCGGTCAAGGCGGGACGAGGGCTGCGGCCGGTCGCGGCCGGCAGCAGGCTGACGAACCGCGCCGGCAGCGACGGGCCAGCGGCCCGGTGCGCGTCCGCGCGGCTCAGCACGGGTCAGAACAGGGCGGCGCGCAGCCAGCCGATGCGCTGCGTCGCGGTGTGGAAGTCGCTCGACTTGAGCGTGCCGTCGCCGAGCGCGGTCGCGAGCGCGTTGCGGGCGCTCTGCCCTTGGGCCACGTCACGCGCCGAGCACAGGATCAGGTCCATTCCGGCGGCCGCGGCCTTCACCGTCCGCTGGGCCGTGGTGCCATATGCGCTCAGCGCGCCCGCCTCGAGCGCGTCCGTGATGGTCACCCCGCGGAAGCCGTTGCGGCCGCGCAGTTCGCCGCCCACGATCGTCGGCGAGAGGCCCGCGGGCAGGTTCGGGTCCAGCGCCGGGTAAAGCGCCCACGAGCACATGACCAGCATGACGCCGGCGCTGATCGCCGCCGGATAGGGCACCTCGTCGGTGGAGCGCAGCTGGGCCTGCGAGACGTTCAGCGTCACCGGTTGCAGATCGGTGTTCTGCGAGGTCGTCGCCGAACCGAGGCCGGGAAAGTGCTTGGCCGTGGCCGCGACCCCGGTCGCCTGCTGCGCGCTGATGAACGCCGAGCCGAGCGCGGCGACAGCGGCCGGATCATTGCTGAAAGAGCGCTGATACTGGTCGATGAAGTCGCCCGCGGAGTAGAACACGTCGAGCACGGGAGCCAGGTTGACGTTCATGCCGACGCCGCGCAGATTGCGCCCGGCCCCCGTCCCGCCCGCACTCGCCGCGGCCACCGGGTCGGCCGCCTGGCCCATCTGCTTGGCCGAGAGCGTCGGCTCCCCGGGCAGCCGGCGCACCAGGCCGCCCTCCTGGTCCGTCATCAGCAGCAGCGGCAGCTTGATCGGTCCGCGGGCGGCGGCCTGCCGCAACTGGGAGATCACCCCGGCGATCTGGCTCTCGCTCTGGATGTTCTCGCCGAAGAAGATCACCCCGCCGACCAGCCCGGCGCTGATGTCGGACAACAGGCTCGCGGGCGGCGTGACCCCGGAATACGAGAAGATCACGCGCTGACCGGCCAGTTGCTGACCGGACAGGCCAGGCGGAAAGCTGACCAGCGCGGCGCTGCCCGGCCGCGCGATCGGGTGGTGCGCCGAGCTGTCCTGGCCGCCCTGGTGCCACCGGCCCAGCACCCCGGCCAGGCCCAGACCCACGGTGCCCGCCAGCACCGCGCGCCTGCCCGGGTTCCCCCCGGGGTCGGCGACATGAGGGCTCTTCGAACGACGGTGGGCCGGTTCGGGCATAGGGTGAGTTTACCGATCGGCCCCGTAATGTCACGAAGCCGACCGGAGGGACGATTCGGATGCGGCCTGGCGCGGGCACGCCTTCGTGCCCGCCCGCTCAGCCGATCCCGCTGCTCACCGCCGAGTTCCCGCTCGCCGAGCGGGAACGGAAGCTGACACTCTGCTGCACCAGCCGGATCAGCGCCGCCTTCACGGATTCCCGGTCGCGCGCGTCGAGCGGCACGACCGGCACGTCCGCGGCGACGGACAGCGCCTCGCGGATGTCCGAGACCTCGTGCGCGAGGACCCCGTCGAAGCGGTTGACGCCGATGATGTACGGCAACCCGAAGTCCTCGAAGTAGTCCACCGCGGAGAAGCTGTCCGCCAGCCGGCGGGTGTCCACCAGCACGATCGCGCCGATCGCGCCTTGGCACAGGTCGTCCCACATGAACCAGAACCGGCTCTGCCCGGGCGTGCCGAACAGGTAGAGCACCAGGTCCTGGTCCAGCGTCACCCGCCCGAAGTCCATCGCCACGGTGGTGGTCCGCTTCTGCGGCACGGCGTGCACGTCGTCCACGCCCTCGGACACCGCGGTCATGACCGCCTCCGTGGTCAGCGGCACGATCTCGGAGACCGCCCCGACGAAGGTGGTCTTCCCGGCCCCGAAACCGCCGGCGATCACGATCTTCACCGGCGTGACGGCGCCGCGGCGCTCGCCGCGACGCCCTTCCGGTTCAGAGGTTGCGAAGCCCAATGAGCACCCTTTCCAATAGCGCCAGGTCAGGCTGGCCGTCCGGGGAGCCGGGCTCCTGCACCGACACCAGTCCGCCCTCCGCCAGGTCCCCGATGATCACTCCGGTGACCCCGAGTGGCATCTTGAGCAGGGCGGCGATCTCGGCCACCGACTTGAACTCGGAGCAAAGGCGGCAGACGTTCTCGTACTCGGGCACGAGCGTGTGCATGACGTTCCACCCCCGGGCGGTCGTCGTCACCAGCGCCTCCATCGCGAGCAACGACTGGGACTGCGTGCGTCCGCCCGTCACGGCATAGGGGCGCACGAAGGGAGAAGCCTCGCCTTCGGAACCCACCTTGCACCTCCCTCAGCCCGCCGGGCCGGAACACCCGGCCTCGCTGCCCGAGCCCCGTGTCAGCATCCGGATCCGCCTTCCGCTCGGCCGCCCGCGGCACTCCGGCCGGCCGCTGGCGTATCCACTGCCTGACGTTCGCCGCGCGTCGCGCTCACTGCGGCAGGGCGTTTTGCAGTTCCTCGCGCAGCGCCGGGGTCAGCACCTCCCCGGTGCGCTCCACGAGCATGGTCATCTCGTAGCCGATCAGACCCATGTCGCTCTCGGTGGAGGCCAGCGTCGCCATCACCGAGCCGTCGCTGATCGCCATCACGTACAGGAAGCCGCGCGCCATCTCCACCACGGTCTGGGTGACGGCGCCGCCCTCGAAGATCCGGGCCGAGCCCTGGGTCAGGCTGGCCAGTCCGCTGGCGACCGCCGCGAGCTGGTCCGCCCGGTCCCGGGTGAGCCCGTCGGAGGCCGCGATCAGCAGCCCGTCCGAGGAGACCACGATCGTATGGGCGACTCCGGGGACCCTTTCGACGAAATTCGAAATCAACCAGTTGAGGCTTTCCGCCTCCTGGCTCAGACCCCTCATGTTCCGATCCTCAACTCTGTTCCGTATCGCCGGCCAACTGCTGCGAGTTGCGGCGGAAGGTCGACAGGCGCTTGCGCACGGCCTCGGCCGTGGTGGTGATGTCCGGCGGCGGAGTCGCCTTGGCCGCGCCGTCGGCGCCGGCCTTGCCCGGTACCAGGTTCGCCTTGGGCACCCGGCGCGGCAGGCCCGTGGGGGTCACCCCGTCGCGGACAGGCTGCGCCAGCGCGGCGGCCGCCTTCCAGGCATCGTCGCCCGGAGAGGACCAGGACCGCGGCTGCTCGGCTTCCGGCTCGGTCATCGTCTGCGCCGGTGCGGACGCCGACTCGAAGCGCGGCGGGGTCGGGCTCTGCGTATCCGTCCCCGTGGCCTGCAGATTCTGTTGCATCGACTGCGCCGCGCTGTTCGCCGCGCGCGTCGTGTCCCACGGCTGCGCCGAACGCGGGCTCCAACCGGAGTGCGGCGGGCGGGTGCCGCGGCGGCGGAACCACTCGGATTCCACGGCCTCGAAGATCGGCAGGCGCTCATTGGTGTCGGTGCCCACCGCCTCAGGTATGCCGGTGGACTGTGCCGGGCCCGGGGACTGTGCCGGGCCCGGGGCGGCCGGAGGCCGGGGCGGCGGAATGTGCGCCCTGGTCTCGGATCGCGGCCCGGGGATCTGCTCGGCGCGCTCCCCCTCGCCGCGGTCGCGCTGCTCGCCCGGCTTGGCTTCGAACCAGGCGTGATCACTCGCGGGCGCGCTCTGCGCCGGGCCGGGGAACGGTGGGGCGCCGGACGGCGGCGCGAACGGGCGCGCCCCGGGGCGCGAACCGTTGGCCGGCTGCTCGCGGCCGTTACGGCCGTCCGGCTGCGGAGGGTTCGGCGGCTCGCCAAGGCGCCTGGTCCGGCCGAAGTCGCCATGTCTGTCGTCGTGAGCGCCGCGTGGCTCCTCGCGGCCGCGGCCCGGTTCCTGGCCGAGCGTGGTGAAACCCTCGCGGGTCAGGCCGGGCACGGTCAGCCGCTGCTGCATGCCGGAGTCGCCCGGCCGGCGCTGCGCCATCTGGCCCAGGTCGATCAGCGAGACCGGCAGGTGGATCGAGGCGGTCACGCCGCCGGCCGGGGACTCCGCGAGGGTGACCCGGATTCCGTAGCGCGCGGCCAGCCGGCCGACCACGAACAAGCCCATCTGCCGGGAGACGCCGACGTCCACCAGCGGCGGGCGGGCCAGCCGCTCGTTCGACTTGGCCAGGTCGGCGACGGTCATCCCGATGCCGACGTCCTCGATGTGCAGGACTACCCCGCCGTCGTCACCGGGACGCGCGGCGACCCACACCTTCGTCTGCGGGGAGGAATAGGTGGTGGCGTTCTCCAGCAGCTCGGCGACCAGGTGCGCCACGTCCGGCGCGGCCTTGCCGACGATCCGGGTGCGCGGGATCTCGCCGAACATGATCCGCTCGTACTGCTCCACCTCGGCGGCCGCGGCGCGGGCCACGTCCACCAGCTGCACCGCCTCGGTCCACCGCCGCGCCGTCTCCTCGCCCGCGAGAACCAGCAGGTTCTCGTTGTTGCGGCGCATGCGGGTGGCCAGGTGGTCGAGCTTGAAGAGCTGGGCCAGCTGCCCCGGGTCCTTCTCGCTGTTCTCCAGCGAGTCGATCAGCAGCAGTTGCCGCTCCACCAGGCCCTGGCTGCGCCGGGAGAGGTTCTTGAACATCGCGTTGACGTTGCCGCGCAGCAGCGCCTGCTCGGTGGCCAGCCGCACCGCGGCGTCATGCACCTCGTCGAACGCGCGGGCGACCTCACCGATCTCGTCGCGCGAACTCACCGGGATCGGCGCGATCCGGGCCATCGCGCCCGGGTCCACGTCGGCGGCGTCGCGCAGTCGGCGGATGACCGCCGGCAGGCCCACGTTGGCGATCTGGTAGGCGCTGGTACGCAGCACCTTGAGCGGTTCGACGATCGAGCGGGCGATCAGCGTGGTAGCGCCGAAAGCCAGCAGCAGCGTCAACACCACGATGCCCGCGTTGACGTACAGCTGCGTGCGCGCCTGGGACTGCAAGAAGGAGGTGCGGTCCGCCGCATCGGCGCCGACCTGGGCCTCGATCTGGCGTATCTGGGTCACCTTCGCGGTCGCCGCGTTGAACGCTCCCACCGGGTCCGCGCCGATGCTGCTGACCGGCCGGGCTTCCAGTGCCGCGTCGACGACCTGCTGCACGAGGCTGTCCGCGGTGCCGGTGTTCTGGCCGCTGACCGTGGTCTGGAACTCGTTCACGGTCGCCGGGTCGGCCTGTGCGGTCAGCGAGACCAGCGCGCCGGTGTACTTGGCCTGCGCCTGGATCAGGGCTTCCTGCTGCACTCGGTTCTGCCCGCCGCCGCCCAGGATGCCGACCAGATAGCCGCGCTCCTGAGAGGTCTGCTCGCCCGCCTGCTCGACCAGCGCCAGGGTGCCCACGAGGGAGCCGAGGTCGTGGTCGGTGGTGCCGGTGGCCAGCTGGTCGCTGAAGTTCAGCAGCGTGCTGACGATAGTGGTGTATGCCTGGAACACCGGCCGCGAGTCGCCGAGGCTTACCACCGACGTGCGCAGCACGGGCAGGTCACCCAGACGCGCGTCCGCCTGCAGGGCCAGTGCCTGCGCGGCGGGCGAGAGGGCGGCGATGCCGCCCGCGTACTGCTTGCGCGCGGCTTCGAACGCCTGTACCTGCGCCGAGGTGCTGCTCTCCGCGGCCGACAGGCTGGTCATGTCCTCAGCACGCTGACCTCCGCTCAGATACCGCGAGATCAGGTCTCGTTCATCCTGCACACTGTGCACGAGCTTTGAGACCGAAAGCGCGACCTGGACCTGACCGGCGAGGTTTCCCTCGGCGGTGATCGCTTCGGTCTCGGTGACGATGCGCGCCGTGCCGAGCGCCACACCGGCGGTCAGCGGCAACAGCACCAACAGCACGAGCCGGTTGCGAAGACGCAGGTCGCGCAGCCCCCGCCGGGTTTTCGGTAAGGCTTCATCCGTGTTCTTAGCCATCGAGCCTCACACGCTCCTCGTTTCGAGCGGGCACGATCTCCGTCCTCTGCTACCGACGTGCGGATTGCGTGGTGAAGCCGACACCCCGTACTTGGGACTGGCGCAATTTGAGCACAGGCGCGCAGCAGGGGCCAAGACTTCACACAACTGACTTAACGGGGGCGCAGCGCGCCCGAATAAGGGCGCTTCGCATGCGTATGGACCTGTCGGGAGCGCACCGGCGGCTGCCGGGCCTCCAGGAGCGTGAAGTCCACCAGTTCGCCGATGGCGTGGTGAACGCACAGCATCGCGTAGAGCTCCTGGCGAACCAGGTCAGGGCTCTTCGAGCGAAGTACGATCCGGTCTCCTCCTTGATAGGCGGTGATGCCGCGAAATCCGTTACCGTGCGCGCGGTTGCGGTCGTGGACGGCGGTGAGCCGGTCGGCCGGAGCCTTGCGATGGTCCAGGATCGAGGTCACCAGCCGGCTGGCGCAGGAACCTCGTTCGATCACCCGTACGATCCGTGCCGCCCCGGCCGCCGCGGGCAGCCGGGAGAGCCCTGATCCGTCAGGCAGCCGGTGGTGCACCGGAAGGGCGGGGCCCTCCGGTACCGGCCACAGCAGCTCGCCGCCGTGGTCGCCCACCGCGGTCCACAACCCGGCCGACAGGGGGCGCTCGTCGTCGAGCACCACCAGCGAGCCCGGAGAGACCGAGGCCAGCAGGCGCCGGTCCCGGCCCCCGTCCGTGCCGCCGCCGACCGAGGCCGCCACCACCCTGTGGGTCAGGTCGTCGGTGAGCAAGGACAGGTACACCCTCGGTCCCGCCGCGGCGCCCGCCGACCCCGTCTCGGAGCCGCGCACCGCGAACTCCGCCCGGTTGGCCAGAGTGTCGGGTACGTCGGCCGCGATCCGGCCCAGCCGCAGTGTCCGCCAGCCGCCGGGCAGCAGCGGATCCGGCCCGTTGAGGACCGCGGCGGGGGCCGCGGCCCGCTCGAAGAGCAGCCGCAGCGGCTCGACGCCGAGCCGCCGGCGCGCCCGTCCGATCGCCGCCGCGCTCGCGGTCTGCGCGCCCGGCGGGTACGTCAGGCCCGGAATACCGCGGACGATCTCGCCGAGCACTTCCTCGTAGGGTAGCTCGCCGAAGATCCACAACGCCAGGGTGAAGTAGACCATCAGCCGGGCCGGCAGCAGCCGATGGCGTTGCTCGCGGCGTCCGAGCACGTCGACGATCTGGTCGACGTGTCCCGGGGGGAACGCGCGGATCAACAGACCCAGCACGACTCGCTGCGGCAACCCTCCGCTCAGCGCGGTGGTCGTCTGGTCGGCCCGTGACATGCGAGCACCCTAGGGCAGCCCAACCAACGGTCACACTGGCAGGACCCTAAGTTGACAGTCCCTTGGGGGGAACGCTTGTTGCCCTTGGCACACAGATGGCATTCTCGTGGCCCAGTCAGGGGTAACCGTCAGGAGTAGACGATTGGAAAGTTCCACAGGGCCCGAAGCTGCGAGTCCTGACAGACTTCCGAAACCGCCTCCGCTGCTTGAGGTGAGGGGCGTCTCCAAGCGCTTCCGCGCACCCGACGGCCGCGCGCGCACCGCACTGGATGACATCACCCTGACCGTGCAGCCGGGCCGTTTCTGTGTCCTGATCGGGCCGACCGGGTGCGGCAAGTCGACCGTGCTGTCGATGATCGCCGGGCTGGTCCGGCCGAGTGAGGGCGCCATCCTGATCGACGGGCAGCCGGTGTCCGGCACCGACCCGCGCACCGGATTCATGTTCCAGAGCGACGCGGTCTTCCCGTGGAAGACGGTGCTGGGCAACGTCGCGGCGGGTCCCCGGTTCCGCGGGACGCCGCGGCGGGAGGCGGCCGAGCTGGCCCGCGACTGGCTGCGCCGGGTGGGCCTGAGCGGATTCGAGCACTACTACCCCTACCAGCTCTCCGGCGGCATGCGTAAGCGTGTCGCGCTGGCTCAGACGCTGATCAACGGTCCGCAGATCCTGCTGATGGACGAGCCTTTCTCCGGCCTGGACGCGCAGACCCGGCAGATCATGTCGGACGAACTGCTGGGGCTGTGGGAGCAGCTGGGCGCCTCGGTGCTGATGGTCACCCACGACCTGGAGGAGGCCATCGCGCTGGCCGACACGGTGGTGGTGCTGACCGCTGGTCCGGCCACGGTGAAGAAGGAGTTCGCCGTGGACCTGCCGCGGCCGCGCAGCGTGCGCGAGGTGCGCTTCCAGCCGCGGTTCGTCGAGCTGCACGAACAGATCTGGTCATGTCTGAGCGAAGAGGTCTCCCTTGCTTATGCACGCGCTACGACCTCGCCGTGAACGCCCGGCGGACGCCGACACGCCGCAGGCCGTCCGGGGCGGACGCGGACGGCGCCGGGTCGCCATCGCCACCGTCCAGGTCGCGCTGCTCGTCGGGGGGCTCGGGCTGTGGCAGGCCCTTGCCTCGTCGCACAGCATCGACGTGTCCTTCTACGGCGACCCGGTCGGCACCTGGCGGCAGCTGCTGGACTGGATCCACCACGGCACCACCGAGGGGCCGCTGTGGCAACAGCTGTGGGTGACTCTGCAGGAGACCTTCTTCGGGTTCGCCATCGGCGTCGTGCTGGGCGTCACCTGCGGGATCGTACTCGGCCGGGTCAAACTGCTCTCGGAGATACTGGCCATCTACATCGGGGCGTTCAACTCGATCCCGCGCCTGGTGCTCGGCTCGATCTTCATCATCTGGTTCGGCCTCGGCATGCCGTCGAAGATCGCGCTGGCGGTGCTGCTGGTGTTCTTCAACGTCTTCTTCAACGCCTTCCAGGGCGCGCGCGAAGTGGACCACGGGCTGATCGCCAACGCCAGGCTGCTGGGCGCGAGCCGGCTCGCGGTCCTCTTCCACGTGGTGGTGCCCTCGGCCTTCAGCTGGCTGATCGCCAGCCTGCGGGTGGCATTCGGCCTGGCCATCACCGGATCGGTCGTCGGCGAGCTGCTCGGCGCGCAGCAGGGCCTGGGAACCCTGATCGCGCAGGCCCAGGGCTACTTCAACCCGGACGGCGTCTACGCGGGGCTGGTGGTCACCACGATCGTGGCGCTCGGCGCGGAAGGTGCGATCACGTTGGCGGAACACCGCTTGCTGCGCTGGCGCCCGCCCCGGCAGACGCTCGAACCGGAGACCTGAGCCGGCCCGCCTCGGGCGGGACCCGGCCCACCATGTCCGCACATCCACGCGGTCACTTCCCCGAACCAAGGAGAGCACAGTAAGTATGTTGCGTCACAAGCTGACTCTCGCGGTCGCCGCTCTTGCCGCGGCCGCAAGCCTCACCTCCTGCTCCAGCTCCGGTTCCGGCTCCGCGGCCCCGGCACAGAACGCCGGCTCGGGCGCCCCCCTGATCACCGTCAAGGTCGCGGTGTCGAACTCCATGGGCCAGGGCTACGTTCCGCTTTTCCTGGCTCAGAAGCTCGGTTTCTTCCGCAAGCAGGGCCTCGACGTGCAGGTCGTGAACGTCTCCAGCGGCGCGCAGACCTTCTCGCTGATGCTCTCCAAGCAGGTGCAGGGCGTCGTCGGGTTCTACGACCACGACATCGACCTGGTGGCGAAGGGCACGAACACCGAGGACGTGGTGCAACTGCTCCAGGCCCCCGGCATGGTCGAGGTGGTGCGCGCGGACGAGGCGGACACCATCACCTCTCCGTCCATGCTGGCGGGCAAGAACGTCGGCATCTCCGGCCGGGGCGGCTCGACCGAGTTCCTCGCCGACTACCTGGCCGCGCACAACGGCGCGGCCAACATCCACCCGGTGGGCGTCGCGTCGGGCGCGACCTTCATCGCGGCGATGCAGCACAAGCAGATCGACGCCGGCGTGACCACGGAGCCGACCATCTCAAAGCTGCTGTCCTCGCATCTGGCCAAGGTCCTGGTGGACATGCGCTCGGTGGCCGGTACCCAGGCCGCGCTCGGCGGGCCGTATCCCGGCACCGCGCTGAGCATGACCACCGAGTACGTGAACAACAACAAGCCCACGGTGCAGAAGCTCGTCAATGGCCTGGTGGAGTCGTTGCGCTGGATCCAGCAGCACTCGGCGCAGCAGATCACCGACGCGATGCCGTCGAGCTTCTACAGCATTACCGGCAAGGACGCCTACGTGCAGGCGCTGGCCAACCAGTTCGGGATGTACAACCCGACCGGCCTGATGCCGACGGACGGCCCGCAGAGCGTCTTCCGCGTGCTCTCCGCGTGGGATCCGGCCGTCAAGGGACGCCAGGTGGATCTGAGCAAGACCTACACGGACGAGTTCGTGAAGAACGTACCAGCGTCCTGATCCGACCGGCCGTTGTTCGAAGGCTGAAACGATCGCTGCCGGGCACCCGGAGGGTGCCCGGCAGGCAGGCCGCGAGAGCAGGCCGGGCGGAGCGCCGGCCGGCCGCTGTTCAGACCTCGCGAGGCTTGCGCACGGCGCGCCAGAAATTGCAGCGCATCGGCACCTCTACCGTCTCCCCGGTACCCAGGCGCTCGTCCCCGTTCAGGTGCTCGGTGATCTGCTGAAGAAGCGCCTCCCTCTTGTCAGCTGACGCGAGCAGGAAAGCGGAGTAGGTGGTCTGCGAGGCACTCAGTTCTTCTCGTGTGAGCGTGGTCGACCACAACAGCGCCGATATCTCGACGTCGGTGAACGGCGCGCCTTCGGGCAACCAGGGATCATTCAGAAAATGCTGGATCCGCGGGTAGACGACGTCGCCACCACCGGTGATACGGCGTCGTAAAGCATCCAGGTCCGAAACCCATGGGACGTTGCGGTCGCTGTGATTCCACACCAGGGCGAGAGTTCCGCCGTCACGCAACACCCGCGCCACTTCCGGAATCGCGCGATCGGGATCAACCCAGTGCCAGGCCGCGGACATCACGACCGCGTCGACACTGGCGTCGGGCAGCGGAATCCGCTCCGCAACACCCTCCATCGCGGTGACGCCCGGGCAATTCTCCGCGAGGACCTCCCGCATCCGCGGGTCGGGTTCGACGGCATAAACCTGCGGTATCCGTGCCAGCAGGTGCCGGGTCATGGCGCCGGTTCCGGCGCCGAGGTCGAGCACCACCTCGCAGGAAGGCGGCAAAATGCGCTCGACGATTTCCGCGGGCGGCCCGACGCGATATCGGTCGTAATCGCGGGCGGCAGCACCGAACGAGGTGGAGAGTGCGGGATCTTGAATCATGCCTGATAGCGTAGTGGCACGGGAATTGTTTCTGTAGAGGTCTGGTCTACTGATTTAAAACCAGAGATCTATGCGGCGAGCAGCGCATCGATCTGCGCCCTCGCGCTGTCGTTGTCCCGATACAGCACCGCGCGCAGACCTGCCTCGCGGGCACCGTCCACACACACCTGCGAGTCGTCGAGCAGGACGCTCTCGGCGGGAAGCACACTCAACCGCGAACAGACCAGCTCGTAGACGCGCGGGTCCGGCTTGCTCAGGCCGACCTCGTGCGAGTACACGAGCTCGTCGACCAGGTCTTCGAACCCGTATGCCGCCTGTTCCCGCTCACGCGCGCCGACGAAGCTGTTGCTCAAGATCCCGGTGCGGTACCGGGTGCGCAGCGCTCGCGCGTACTCGATCAGTTCGGTGTTCGGCGTGCCGAGGTATTCGCGCCATAGATCGTCCACATATGCGGCCAACTGCCGGTCATCGAGCCCGAGGCGGGCGGTGAGCGCCTTGTAGACCTCGGATTCGGGCAGTGTGCCGACGCTGCCGGCGAGCCAGACGTCGCGCATGCGGGTGCTGATCTCACCGGCCGGCAGGCCGAGTTCGGCCTCCCAGTGCCGCTCCGAACCGAGATCCGGGGTGTACTCGAGCACGCCGCCGATGTCGAAGACCACTGCTTTGATCGCCATGAACGACACGCTATCGGTGCCGGGCCGTGTCCGATCTAGTGGCGGCGCAGCGACCCGCGGGCCCGGCGGACAAGGGCGGCGCCGGCGGCCAGTGCGGTGCCACCGAGGGCGAGCCAGCCGCCCGCCGCGCCACCGGTCTGCGCGAGCTTGCCGGGCTTGGCCGCGGATGAACTCTGCTGAGCGCTCGGCGCCATGCTCTCCGGAACGCTCGGCATGGCGCTCGACGTGGCGCTCGACGTGGCGCTCGACGTGGCGCTCGACGTGGCGCTCGACGTGGCGCTGGCCGACGGCGTGCAATTGCAGCTCTCGGTCGGCATCGGGGTGGCCGTGCTCGACGCCGACTCGGACGGCGATTCCGAGACGGTGGCGGACGCCGACGCCGAGGCAGAAGCCGAAGCCGACGCGGACGCCGAGGCAGAAGCCGACGGTGAAGCCGACGGCGACGGCGTGCCGGAGCAGGTCGACCAGAAGACCTTGTGCTTGCCGTTGCCCCACTCACCCTCGTACTTGAAGGTCAGCTTGTAGTGTCCGGCCGGAAGGCTCATGTCGGCGGTGCGGCCGCGACCGTTCGCGCCCAAGTGCAACGTTCCGCTGCTGACTTCGGCAGTACCGGTGGGTGGTTGTTGGTCGATGACCCAGTTGATGGTCTCGAAGGGGTCGTAATTGAACGCGTCGAGGTAGAACACGCAGACGTGGGTGTCGTCACGCGGGTCGTTCACAGGCGTGGTGGACGCGTGGATCTTCACGTCCCCGTTGCTCCCGGGTGGCTGCATCACCAGAGCCGCGGCGGGCGTCGCGGACGCCAACGCCAAGGCTCCGAAGAGCGCCATGACGAGAATGAGCAGACGACTGCGAAGGCTGGATGAGCGCCGCACAATGCTCCCTATGTCTAGGTAGACACGGCTTGATGTGCCTGTGGTGCTTCGAACGCTAAGGGAACATGGCCGCGTCTCGCAGAAGCAATGCTGAGGATGCGTCAGTTTTTCAGGCTATCGGCCCAGCGCCGTTCATCACTTCGGCGGAATCTCGCGTTGCGCGAGCCGCGCGCTGGCGGCGTCCAGCGACTCGGTCAACTGCACCAGGCGCGCCCGCAACCGGTCCCCCTGCGCGGCGTCCAGGTCCACCGATTCGGCGAGGCGCGCCTTCATCTCGATGATGCGCGGCTCGAGTGCCATGCCCGCCGCGGTCGGCCACACGAGCACGGACCGCTCGTCGTCGACGGCGCGCCGCCGTTCAAGAAGGCCGGCCGCCTCCAACCGCTTGAGCAGCGGGGACAGGGTGCCCGAATCCAGCCGCAGCTTGGCCCCGAGGTTCTTCACGCTCAGCTCGCCGTGTTCCCACAGCGCCAGCATCACCAGGTACTGGGGGTAAGTCAGGCCGACCTCGCGCAGCACCACGCGGTAGAGGCCGTCGAATGCGCGCGCGGCGGCGTGCAACGCGAAGCAGAGTTGCGCGTCGATGCGCATCGACTGCTCGACTCGGCCGTCGGTGATGCCCATGAGTCCATGCTACCTCAGTCGCGCGCCGCTCAGTAGCGCACACTTAAGTTGTGCCCAATTTAATTGTGTGCGATCATCACATCGGGGGACGGCGCACCGGCCGCCCCCGGACCTCGAAGGACGGACACGATGAGCATTTACACCGCAGTCGCCACCGCGAACGGCCGCGAGGGCAGGGCGGTCAGCTCCGACGGCCGGCTCGACCTGGCCCTGGCCTTTCCGCCCGCGCTCGGCGGGGACGGCGAGGGCACCAACCCGGAGCAGCTGTTCGCGGCCGGCTACGCGGCCTGCTTCTCCAGCGCGCTCGGCCTGGTCGGGCGGCAGACGAAGGTGGACACCAGCGAGATCTCCGTGACCGCCGAGGTGAGCCTGGACAAGGACGAGACGGGCTACGCGCTCTCGGTGGTGCTTCGCGCCGAACTGCCCGAGTCGCTGGACGAGGAGACCGGCCGCAAGCTGCTGGAGCAGGCGCACGGCGTGTGCCCCTATTCGAAGGCCACGCGCGGCAACATCCCGGTCGAGCTCGTGGTGGAGTAAGAACACGCGCGGCAGGCGCCCCAACCGGGCCTCTCCAGCTCTCTGATACGCACGGTTCAGTTCCCGGATAATCGCGCACCCGCCCACCGACACACCCACCGACACACCCAGTGGCGGCACCGCTTTCACGGCGGTGCCGCCACTGCGTTGTTCCAGGCCGGGCCGGGCTGCGCCGATGCAGGAACGGTTTTCGGCTTGCGCGGCGCGCGCCAGCTGCGCGCTTTGCCTACTCATTGCCAATCGTGACCATCAGGGTACTTGTCGTGACCGCAGTGTGTTGCCACACTGCGCAATCGGTGCCACCCCGCCACCCACTGCTGTCACGGCGGGGTGGCACCGCATCCGGCCCGGACCGCCACAAGCGTGTCCGCGGCGTCCCTCGGATCCTCTCGGGCAACAGCTCGGCTGTAGAAGGGATCTACAACCTTGATACCCACGTCATCCATCCCACGCGCGCGGCGCAGGCTGGCGGTGATCGCGGCCCTCGCGCTGGTGCCGCTGACCGCCGCGCTCTCCCCCGCCGCCGCGGCCACCACGATCACCAACGGCGGTTTCGAGAGCGGAAACCTGAGCGGCTGGACCGCGTCCGGGCCGGCCACCGGCGTGACCACGTCCGGACCGCATTCGGGTACGTATGCCGCGCTGCTCGGCTCCTCCTCCCCGACCAACGGCAGCTCCTCGATCGCCCAGTCGTTCACCGCCCCGAGCGGCGGGGGCACCCTGTCGTTCTGGTACGACGTGTTCTGCCCCGACACGGTGACCTACGACTGGGCCACCGCGACCCTCGCCGACACCACCGCGGGTACGACCAGCACCGTGCTGGGCAAGACCTGCGTGTCCAACTCCGGTTGGAAGCAGGTCTCGAAGACAGTCACCGCGGGGCACAACTACACGCTCACGCTCGTCAACCGCGACGACGACTACCCGGGTGACGCGACGTACACCAAGTACGACGACGTGGTGCTGACGCCCGCCTCGAGCACGAACGACTTCTCGATCTCGGCGAGCCCGGCCGCGGCCTCGGTCAGCCCGGGCGGCTCGGCCACCTCGACGATCTCCACGGCCGTCACCTCGGGAAGCGCGCAGACCGTGGCGCTGAGCGCGGCCGGCCTGCCGTCCGGGGCCTCGGCCTCGTTCAATCCCGCGTCGGTGACGGCGGGTTCGTCCTCGACCCTGACCGTGGCCACCTCCTCGACCACGCCCTCCGGAACCTCGGTGATCACGATCACGGGCACCGGGACCTCGGCGACGCACACGACCACCTTCACGCTGACGGTCGGCTCGTCCGGCGGCATAACCCTGACCAAGGTGAGTTCGGACCCGTACACGGACACGGACGCGCAGCACGCCACCCAGGTCGAGCCGGACACGTACGCCTACGGCAGCACGATCGTCTCCGCGTTCCAGGTCGGCCGGGTCTACGGCGGCGGGTCCTCGGACCTGGGCTGGGCGACCTCGACCGACGGCGGCAGCACCTGGCAGCACGGCTACCTGCCCGGCCTCACGGTCAACCAGGGCGGCTCGTACGCACAGGTCTCGGACGCGGCCGTGGCCTACGACGTGAAGCATGGCGAGTGGATGGTCGTCGGCCTGCCGATCGACTCCTCCGGCAACGCCGCGGGGATCACGGTCAACCGCTCCACCGACGGCGTCAACTGGCAGAACGCGATCCAGGCGGTCGGCTTCGACGGTCAGGGCTATGACAAGCAGTGGGTCGTGTGCGACGACAGCGCCGGCAGCCCCTACTACGGCAACTGCTACATCGAGGTCGACGTGACCTCCTCGGGCAACGCCGAATCGATGTCAGTCTCCAGCGACGGCGGCCAGACCTGGTCCGCGCTCAGGCAGCCCGCCGATGGTCCCTCCGGCCTCGGCGGCCAGCCGCTGGTGCAGCCGAACGGGACCGTCGTGGTGCCCTATTCGGCCAACGGCAGCGCGATCCGCGCCTTCACCTCCGGCAACGGCGGCGCCTCGTGGAACTCCAGCGTCCAGGTCGCCACGGTCAACGCGCACGCGGTGGCCGGAAACCTGCGCGACGGTGAGGGACTGCCGAGCGCGGAGATCGACTCCAGCGGCAAGGTGTACGTGGCCTGGCAGGACTGCCGGTTCCGCTCCGGCTGCCCCGCCAACGACATCGTGTATTCGACCTCGACGAACGGCTCCACGTGGAGTTCGGTGACCCGCGTCCCGATCGACGCGACCACCAGCGGCGTGGACCACTTCATCCCGGGCCTCGGCGTGGACCACGCCACCTCCGGCACGACGGCGAAGCTCGGCCTCTACTACTACTTCTACCCGAACGCCGGCTGCTCGTCCTCGACCTGCCAGCTGGAGGTCGGCTACATCTCCTCGGCCAACGGCGGCTCCACCTGGAGCGCGCCGCAGACCCTCGCCGGGCCGTTCGGCCTCTCGCTGATCGCGAGCACCAGCCAGGGCAGCATGGTCGGGGACTACATCTCGTGCAGCGTGCTCAACGGCAACGCGTACGCGGTGTTCGCGGTCGGCAAGTCGCCGACCAACGGACAGGCGTTCGACGAGGCGATGTACACCGCGGGCGGCCTGACGGTCACCGGCGGGGCGCTGCGTGCGGCGACCGGTCCGATCTTCGGCGCTCCGGGCATCCTGACCAGCCCCGCGCAGCAACTGCGCACCCTGCACTAACCGGCACTAACCGACCGCTGATCGGATGAACACGTGCGGCTCCCGGGCCGTCTCGGCCACTGAACGTCAGAGGTCTGAGATGGTTCGGGAGCCGCGGCGCGTCCGGCCGTCCCGCCGGGTCAGCGCCCGCGCGGGCCGTACATGATGACGCCGACTCCGGCCAGGCAGATCAGCGCGCCGAGGACGTCGGAGCGGTCCGGCCGGTAGCCGTCGGCGATCACGCCCCACAGCAGTGAGCCCGCGACGAAGACCCCGCCGTAGGCGGCCAGGATCCTGCCGAAGTGGCTGTCGGGCTGGAGCGTCGCGACGAAGCCGTACGCGCCGAGGGCGAGCACGCCCGCGCCGATCCAGCCGGGGCCGCGATGCTCGCGCACCCCCTGCCACACCAGCCAGCAGCCGCCGATCTCGAACAGCGCGGCCAGGACGAACAGCGCGACCGAGCGGGCCGGCGTCATCGGGTCCGGCTTCGCGGCACACGCCGGGGGCGCGCCTCGGTCACGTCGCACTTCATGCAGCCGAAGGTACCGCCTGCGCAGCCGCGCGCGCCGCCTCACGGCGCCGCCGCCACTGCGGGAAGGGCGGGCTCGGCTCAATCGGGAACAGTTCGTTCATGCCGGTGGCCTTGAACGCCTTGGCCAGCAGCGGACGCAGACCGCGCAGCGTCGGGGCCTGGCGGTGCTGCCCGGTGGCCTCGCGGTGCAGGGCGAGCAGCGCGCGCAGCGCGGCGCCGTCGAAGAGCATGGCCTCGGACAGGTCCACGACCAGCCGGGGGTGGCGGGCGAACTCGTCGAGCAGCCGCTCGCGGAACCGGTCCGCGCTCGCCAGGTCCACCTCGCCGCGCACGTGCAGCACGGCCGCGCCGTCGGGCGTGTGGGTCAGGTAGAAGGTCGGGGGCGGGGACGAAATCATGGCTGATTCACCTTGCCGTGCCGGTGAACGGCGGCCGCCCGGCCACGCCGGGCGGCCGCGCACGTGACGGGGCCGATTTGCCGCGGACCGCGCGGGACACTCGCTGAGCGGCGGTTACGCGGTGATCTCCTTGTGGTCCGGTTCGCCGGTGCTGATCTCGATCCTGCGCGGCTTGGCCTTCTCGGCCACCGGGATGCGCAGGGTGAGCACTCCCGAGCTGTAGTCGGCGGCGATGTGCTCGGTGTCCAGGGTGTCGCCGAGGAAGAGCTGGCGGGAGAAGACCCCGAGCGGGCGTTCGGAGACCTGCATCTCGACCTTCTCGCCGGTGCGCGCGGGCCGGCGCTCGGCCTTGACGGTCAGCACGTTGCGCTCGACGTCCAGCTCGATCGCGTCCGGCGAGATGCCGGGCAGGTCGAAGCAGACCACGAACTGGTCGCCGTCGCGGTACGCGTCCATCGGCATCGCGTTGGGGCGGCTCCACGTGCCCGTGCCGGGGTTGCCGAGCAACTGCGCGGTCAGCCGGTCCAGTTCCCGGAAGGGGTCGGTGCGCATCAACATGGTGAACACCTCCAGATCGGTTCAACAGTCGACGAGGTCGACGCGCTTGCGATTCCCTTGTAGCATGTCGTCGCAATGATGACAAGTCGAAGCGTCATCGGAAGGATGACATATGGAGGACGTAGCCCGTGCCGCGGGCCCGACTGATCCGGCGGAGTCGCTGGAACGCGTCGCCGCCGCCGTGAAGCATGCGCGGCGTGCCGCGTCTTGCGAGCCGGGCCGGGGCGAGCAGGCGTCGCCCGAGACTGCGGGCGGCTCGGCCCAGTTCCTCGCCGCTCTGGCGCTGCTTCGCGAACTGCGCGCGCAGATCGCGTCCTGGGAGCCGGACCTGATCGACGCGGCGCGGGGCCGGGGGGCGAGCTGGGCCGAGTTGGCCCCGGCGCTGGGGGTGGCCAGCCGGCAGGCTGCGGAGCGCCGCTATCTGCGTCTGCGACCCGCTTCCGGCGCGATGCAGGGGACCGGCGACGAGCGGGTGCGGGCCGAGCGCGACCGGCGCGCCGGGCAGCGCGCGGTGGCGCTGTGGGCTCGCGATCACGCGGCCGACCTGCGTCAGCTGGCCGGGCAGATCACCGCGTTGAGCAACCTGTCGCGCGCGGCGGACGGCGACCTGGCGCAGCTGCGTCTGGCGCTCGGCGGCGACGACGCGGCGCAGTTGCTGGCGCCGCTGGCGGGCACGCACGAGCACCTGGAGGCCGAGCACCCGGCGCTGGCCGCGCGGTTGCGGGAGGTGGCCGCGCACACGGACACGGTGCGGCGCGGCTCCCACGAGCAGAGGCGCGCCGGACGATCAGACCTCTGACGGAACGCGCCCCCGGCTCCGGCCCGACCCGGGTTCGGGCCCTGCCCCAGCCCCGCGCTCAGCCCCGGTCTCAGCTCGCGACTTCGACGCCGTATCTGTCGGCGAGTTCTTGCACGCTCAGGGACCGGCCGGTCAGTCGCAGACGCCCCGGATCGGCCGCGAGCGCCGCGACGGTCCGCCCGACGCCCTCCGGCGACTGCGAGCTCGACAGGTCCAGGTGCTCGGCGAACTGCATGACGCCCTCCGTGCGAACCAGGCCCGGGTGCAGGGCGACGCAGGTGACGCCGTGCTCACGCAGTTGTACCGCGCCGGCCAGCGCCAAGCGGTCGTCCGCGCTCTTGGCCATCGCGTACGCGGCGCCGAAAGCGTGCTGTTCGGCGGTCGGCGTCGCGAAGGAGACGGTGACGGCCAGGCTCGCCGGCGTCGAGATCAGCAGCGGCGCGCACCGGGCCAGCGCGACGTAGTGGGCGCGCACGCCGGCGCCGAACATCGCGTCGAACAGCTCGATCGGCTGGCGCCACAGCGGGGCGTTCCACTCCTGCCAGCCGCCCGCGTTGAGCCGCTCGTAGCCGCCCCAGACGTTGTTGACCAGAAGGTCGAGCCGACCGCACTGCGCGCCGATGCGTTGCGCGACCGCCGCGACCGCCGCATCGTCTCGGTGGTCACACACGATCCCCACGCCCCGGCCCCCGGCGGCGGTGACCGCCTCGGCGCTCTCCTCGACCGTGCCGGGCAGGTGGCTCGTACGCCCGTTCGCGTGCGAGCGCGCCGTGACGTACACCGTCCATCCCGCGCGCCCGAGCGCCACGGCGATACCGCGCCCCACGCCACGGCTGGCACCGGTGACCCACGCGATCCGCGGACTGTCGCGGTCGAACCCTTCATGATCCTGCGCTGCCGACATGCCCCGAGGCTACCCGCCGCCACCGACGAACCGGCGTCCTCGTCCGGCGCACCAGGGTAGGCTCGGCCCATCGCCGAACGCGTAAACCCCGGGCCGTCGCGGCGGTCCGGTGAGCCACCGGAAAGAGCGCATGTCTACCGCCGACTTCGATCGAGCCGCACACCTGCTCGGTGAAGGAGTGCCGCCGTCGCGGATCCACACCGACCAGCCCAGCCCCGCCCGCATCTACGACTACTGGCTCGGCGGCAAGAACTACTACCCGGTGGACCGCGACGTGGCGGAGACCATCCTCGCGATGGCCCCGACCACCCGCGCCGGCATCAAGGAGAACCGCGCGTTCCTGCTGCGCGCGGTAGAGCGCCTGGCCCGGCAGGGGATAGACCAGTTCCTGGACATCGGCTGCGGACTGCCCTTCTCCCCCAATGTGCACGAGGTCGCACAGAGCGTCGCGCCGAACGCCCGCGTCACCTACGTCGACTCGGACCCGATCGTGCGCGCGCACGCGCAGGCGCTCATGCAGAGCGGAGACCCGGAACACATCGCCGTCCTGCACGCCGACGCCCGCCGGCCGCAGGAGATTCTTGAGGCCCCTGACACACGTAGGGTGCTGGACTTCGACCGCCCGGTCGGCGTGCTGCTCGTGGCCGTCCTGCACTTCATCCAGTCGCACGACGATCCGCGCCAGATCGTTCGGACACTGATGAACGCGTTCCCGGCGGGCAGCTGTCTGGTCATCTCGCACGGCACCGCCGACTTCAATCCCGCCGGGGTGCTTGAGGCGACCGGCTCGTACCACGCGACCTCGTCCTACGTGCCGCGCACCGGCGCCGAGATCGAGGAGCTGTTCCTGGGCATGCCCTTGGTCGAACCCGGCCTGGTACCCGTCGCGCAATGGCCTGATATGACCGTACCTTCCCGCGCCGAGCAGTTCGGCCTCTACGCCGGGGTAGCGCGCAAACCGGAGTGACGGTCACCGTGGCCTTCTCGGTGGCGGCGCCCACGTTGCGCATCGCTTGCTCCAACTCGTCATCGTCCAGGTCGAGTTCATTGCTTCAGCGCCCGGCAGGCTCTCGCGAAGTCGTCGGCCGAGCCGCTTCGCAGCGTGACCGCGGCGGTGCCCGCGTCCGCGGTCGAGGTCGTGGTGCGGATCGCGCCGTCCGGGGTGAACGGTTCGGTGAACGAGTTGTCGGTGTCCTCGACGACCAGATTCGGGCCCTGCCAGGTTCCGCCGAACGCCACGACCCAGCCGGCCGGCAGCTTGACCGGGGAACCGCCGTTCAGCAGCAGCATCGTGCGCGCACCGTCCGTGCTCCACCAGGTGTGCACGCTTCCGGTCAACGCCATGTCCTCGGTCGCTCCGTTGCGGCCGCACAGCTTCGCATCGCCGATCAGGTTGCTACAGCCGCCGGTGTGGCCGCAGCGCACCCGCCTGGTCGAGAGCAATCCGCCCCGCAGATGAACGTAGAGCTCGTATTTGCCGCCGTTGGAAGCCTGTACTTCGCCGTAGCCGCTCCATGTCATGTTCGGGGTGAACCGGCCGCCGATGTGCAGGGCCCACGGCTCAAGCCCGACCCCGACCAGTAGCACCGCGGCCAGTGCGAGCACGAGCATTGATCGGGGTCGCAGGCGCCGCCGCCTGCGCACCGGAGCGATCGGTCCGAACGGCGCGTCAGGCCCTCCGGTTCCACCCGGCGTCTTGTCCTGTCCCACGTCGGTCATCTCAGTCCCTCCCATTGTCGACCGCGAAGCCGCCGGGTGCGCGGCGTGGTGAGTCGAATCAGCCTCGCCATCCACCTGTGGCGCCACGTATCGGGTGTGCCGAAAACCCTGGCGCACGCGGCGATGCCACACGAGAAGGCGACCTGATTGAACAGCTCAACACGTGGATCCGCAACCATGGAATGGTGACCTCTGCGGACGGTCGGGCTCTCGTCCCTGCCCTTAAGGGCTCGATGCGCCGCCAGACCGGACCTGGCGCGGCGTGCGACCGAACACCATCAGAGGTCCCTGATCCGCCTCGCAGGCTTCGCCACGTGCGCGTTTTACGGGTATCACCCCTCGGGCGGCCGCACAGCCGCGGGTGTCCGGCGGGCGGTTCACGGACTTCCCCGGCCTGCCCGACGCGGGTCCGCATCGTCGCGGTCGACCGGTGCCTGCCTCAAAGGGCGGTGAAGGCGGCCCGTTGGCGCGCAGCGGCGGCCGCGGTCAGCTGAACGCGCGCACGACCGCGGCAATGTCGTCGGCGCCGTGCCCGGCCTGGTCGGCGGCGTCGAACTGGGCGCGCAGCGCCTGCATCAGCCGGTCGTCGCAGCCCGCCGCCTGCATCGCCTCGATGATCAGCGCCGCGTCCTTCGCCGCGCCGCCCAGGGTGAACGCCGGGGCGAAGTCGCCCGCGATCATCGCCTTGCCCTTCGACTGCGCGTACTCGCAGTCGAGCGGACCGCCCGCGATCGTCTGCAGGAACAGCGCCGGATCCAGCCCCAACTGCCGGGTCAGCGCGACGCCCTGGGCGGTCGCCCCGATCAGCGACAGCACCCAGGAGTTCGCCGCGAGCTTGACCCGGTGGCCCTGCCCGGGCCGCTCGCCGACCCACACCGTGCGGGAGCCGATCGCGTCGAGCACCGGCGCGACCCGCTCCCTCAGTCCCACGGGGCCGGCCGCGAGCACGATCAGCTTTCCCTGCTCGGCCGGCTGCCTGGTGCCGAGCACCGGGGCGTCCACGAAACCGACGTCGTGCCGGTCCGCGAGCCTCGCGAGGCGGGCGGTGGCGTCCAGTCCGACGGTGGCGCACTGCAGCCAGACCGCGTCTGCGTCCATCGCCGGCAGCGCCGGCTTCATGACGTCCTCGACCGCGTCCGCGTCGAACAGCATGGTGAGCGCGACGTGCGCGCCGCGGACCGCGGCAGCCGGATCGCCGGCCGTCTCGACGCCGGCGTCCGCGAGGTCGAGAGCCTTGTCGGGACTGCGGTTCCACGCGGTCACCTGATGTCCCCCGCGGGCCAGGCTGCGCGCGATACCCGAACCCATCAGCCCGGTTCCCAGGACGGTCACCCTCGCCATGACAAGACCTCCATATTCGCCGCGCGGCGGATCGAAGCCCCGCCTACCCCGTCGACGCCCGCGGATGCGTCCCAGGCGCGCTCCGGCGGCCGCGACGGGCCACGCCGCGCCGCTGCGGTCGAGACCCCACCGGGTTGTCGGCGCCCGCGCGTAGGCTCACCCCATGGCCGCGGTTCACCTCGCCAGGCACCTCCTGCGCGCTAAAGACCTGATGGACGCCCGTTACTCCGAGCGGCTGACCGTCGCGGACGCCGCCGAAGCGGCCGGGCTCAGCCGCGCGCACTTCTGCCGCGAGTTCAAGCGGGCTTTCGGGGAGTCCCCGCACGTCTACCTGCTCACGCGGCGCCTGGAGCGCGCGGCCGCGCTGCTGCGCTTCACGGACCGGTCGGTCGCCGAGATCTGCATGAACGTCGGCCTGGAGAGCGTGGGTTCGTTCACCACCAGCTTCACCCGCATGTACGGCGTCCCGCCGACCGGCTACCGGGCCAAGTTCCCCCCTGCGGCGCAATACGCGCGCCTTCCGGCCTGCGTGGTGCGGTTCTACGGACGGCCGCGACATCAGACGTTTCGAGAAGACGACGGCGTGGCGCGCGGCTAGCGTTTGTAAGGCCGTCAACCGCGCAGGAGGCTCCAATGTTCAAGATCGCTACCGTCCAGCTCTGGGTCACCGACCAGGACGCGGCGCTGGATTTCTACACCCGCAAGCTCGGCATGGAGGTGCGCCAGGACGTCACCCTGCCGGAGATGGGCGACTTCCGCTGGCTCACGGTCGGACCGGCCGGGCAGCCCGATGTCGACATCGTGCTGATGCCGATCCCCGGACCGCCGGTCATGGACGAGGCCACGGCCCAGGACGTACGCACGCTGGTCGGCAAGGGTTTCGCCGGCACCGTCTTCCTGACCACCGACGACTGCCACGGCGAGTACCACCGCCTGGTCGAGCGCGGGGTCGAGTTCTCCGAGAAGCCGGAGCAGCGCCCGTACGGCATCGACGCCGCTTTCCGCGACCCGTCGGGCAATCACGTCCGGCTCACCGAGGTGCACATCCCGGGGCATTGACCGGACCCTGAAAGACCCTTCGCGGCAACTTACACGGTCGGCGCGAAGCACACGGGGGTAGGCGGCGGCGCGCTGTTGACGACAGTGCGCCGCCGTTTTAACGTCAGCGGACGCGACCCCGTCGTGTGCGCCGGGTATGAGGGTGTCCGGCACGCGGCACGAAGTCCGATATCAACGCAGCCGTATTTCAGCCCTGATATGGATGGCCGTCATGCCAGTACCCTCCTTCGTCCCCGCCCGCCTCGGCCCGACGCGGGCCGGCCGGCCTCGCCGCGCCCGGATCGCGCTGCCGCTAGCCGCGGCCACCGTCCTGGGCGCGACCGCTTCGCTGTCGGCCGCGCAGCCCGCGCACGCGGCGGTCACGATCACCGTCGCCAAGAGCGGCGGGCAGTACACCAGCGTGCAGGCCGCGGTCAACGCGGTGCCCGACAACTCCTCGACCGCCTACACGATCTCGATCGGCGCCGGCACCTACTCCGAGGTGGTGCGCATCCCGGCCGCCAAGCTGCATCTGACGCTGCTGGGCGCCACCGGCAACGCCGCCGACGTGGTGATTCAGGCTTCGAACTACGCGGGCGAGACCAACCCGGCCACCGGCTCGGCGTACGGGACGCTCGGCTCGGCCACGGTGACCGTGGCGGCGCGTGACTTCACCGCCGAGTACATCACCTTCTCCAACGCCTTCAACAAGAACTACCACCCCGGCGTGACCGGAACCCAGGCGGTCGCGCTGGCCATGCAGGGCGACCGGCAGGTGTACAAGCACGACAAGTTCTGGGGTCACCAGGACACGCTGCTGTCCTGGAGCAACACCGCGAGCACCGACATCCGCCAGTACGTCTACGGTTCGACCGTGGACGGCGATGTGGACTTCATCTTCGGCAACGGCACGCTCGTCATCGACCGCAGCACCATCAACGTGGAGAACGACGGGGTGTACAGCAGCGGAGCGCTGGTCGCTCCGGCCACCTACGGCAGCCAGGCCTACGGCATTCTGATCACCGGCTGCAACGTGGCCTCGTCGCTGGCCGCCAACAGCGTGTACCTGGGCCGTGCCTGGGTTCCGTACAGCGGCGCGGTGCCGCAGGCGGTGATCCGCAACACGTTGCTGCCGGCCGCGATCAACGTGTCGGCGCCGTGGACCGGTATCTCCGGCGCCACCTGGACGCCGGGCCGGTACGGCGAGTACGGGAACAGCGGCGCGGGCGCGACGGTCAATGGCAACCGCCCGCAACTGAGCGGCACCGCCGCCGCGAACTACACCGCGCAGAAGTACCTGGCCGGGAATGACGGCTGGAACCCGGTGGTCTGACCGGTAGGCCGTGCGCACCCGCCGCACCCGCCGCGCCGCCGACGCGTCCCGTTACGGGCGCAGCTGGCGGCGCGGTGGGCGTGCGTGCGGGGTCGCCGGTCGCCGGTCGCGGATCAGTTCGCCAGCACGGTGGCCACGGTGTTGCGCCCGATCGTCCGGTTCGTGATCTCCATCTGCCGCAGCGTGTGGAACCGCAGCGCGCGCAACTGCCGGGCGGTGAGCCGATCGCAGACCCAGTCCCAGTGCAGCGAGACCCAATCGCCCGGCCGGATGCCGCCGAGATACCCGATCCCTGCCATGGAGCGCAGCGCGGTCTCGGTGCGCGGCGGCCCGAGAGCGAGCGCGATCCCGTCCCAGGTGAGCGGGCGGCTGGTCACGGTGATGCGGTCGCCGTCCACCCGCTCGACCCGGCCCCAGCGGATACGGCAGCGTTCGAGCACGTCCAACGCCTGAGGTGCCTTGCGGTCGTCGCCGAGCAGGCCGACCCACGGGTACACGCCGAAGACGTGGAAACTGTGGTGCGGCACCCCCCCGGCCAGCACGCCGTCCAGCAGGTGCGGGAACTGACGGCCGGTGCGCGGCCGGAACCTCTCCTCCATGGACGCGGCCGTCGCGCCGAGGCCCACGTTCGGCAGCAACTCGTTGCCGACCCAATACGCCTCGACCACGCGCCGGTCCAGAGGGTCACGGATCCCGGTCGCCGTCGAGATCAGCTCAAGGTAGGGCCAGGCGCCGTGGAACGCCTGCGCGAGCTGCACGAGTCCCTGGTCCACTTCGCCTGACGCGCCGTACTGCAACAGCGCGCGGCTGTCCGCCGGGCCGCAGTACCCGAGCGCATTGGGTGGATAGGCATACCGGACGAACAATTGCGCGCCGGCCGTCGCCTCAACGTACGGGGGCTCTTCGGGCGCGTTGTGGTCGATGATCGTCGTGTCGGCGATCGTGTTCAGCGTGTCCATTCGGGTTCCCATCCGTCTTTCGGCAGCGCGCTGCCGGCCTCGCGTTCCCGCGCCATCAGTCCCAGCGAGGCGAGCACGTCGTCCACCTCGTCCGCGGGGATGGGGCTGAGCGCGAACCCCATGTGCACCAGCACCCAGTCGCCGGGCGCGACCGGCTGCTCCAGCAGGCCGACGTTGACCGTGCGGCGCACGCCGGCGATCTCGGCGACGGCGAGGTCGGCGTGTCGGTCGTCAGGTGCGACGACGCGCGCCGCCAGGCCCAGACACATCTCGCAGCCTCCTTCGCTCCCCCGATCGGTCACAGCTCGCGCATCTCGATGTACCGCTTGAGATCCGGCAGCATGCTCACGACCGCCGCGGCCACGAGCACGGCGGCGGTCGCCGCCGCCATCTTTCCGATCATCGGTTCCTCATCTCCTCTCCGCCGGTAGCTCGGCGACCAGCCGCTCGATCAGCTCGGCCGCCGCATCCACGGCCGCGGCGACCGGCGGGCTGAGGCCGATCCCCGGCTCGGTGTCCGCGGGTTCGCACACCACGGCCAGGATCCTGCCGACCCGCGCGCCCAGCGAGCCGAGCAGGCCGAGCACGGCGTCCGGGCCGAGGCCGTGCGCGTCGAACGCGGCCATGTCGCCGTCCGGTCCGCCGGGTCCGGGCGTCGCCGGATCGACCTCCAGGAGGGTGACCGTCCCGGGGGTCTCGCCGCGGGCGCTCGCGTCGGCGAGGATCAGCAGCCGGCAGCCGTCGAGCAGGTCGAAGGCCAGGTGTACGGAACGGATCCCGACGTCGCTCACCTCGACGCCCGGGGGCAGCGCCCGGCCGGAGAGCCGCCGGGCCACCTCGACGCCGAAACCGTCGTCGCCGAGCAGGATGTTGCCGATTCCTGCGACCACGGTCCGGCAGTCGGCGGCGGCGCCGTGCGCCGCGCGTTCCATACCCGCGGCGCTGTTCGCAGTCACTGCGCTCCCCCGATCGGCTCGATCTCGTCCGGGGCGAAGTAGAGGTGGCGCCCGTGGCGCTGGTACTGCTGCGCCGCCGGATCGTCCTGCGGTGTCACGGCCAGGTGCACCCGGCCGTCGACGTCGGTGAGCACGGCCTCGATCACGGCCGGACGGCCGGCCAGGAACATGTCCTGCGCGTCGGCGCGGCGCGCGCCCGGGCGCATCAGGACTCTGCTACCCTTGCGCAGCGGTACGCCGCGGACCGTCACCTCGTCGGTCTGCGGGGACACCGACGCGTCGGCCTCCGGGTCCCACCACGGCGGGTCCGGCACCCCGGCGGGCGCGGGTTCGGTGACGGCGCGCAGGTAGCGCACCGTGCCGTGCAGCCGGTCGAGCAGTTCCGGCGGCAGCGCGTCCACTCGCTCGACGATGGCGGCGGCCCGCGGGTCGGTGGCTCGGGCCTGCGCCTTCTCGGCGTCGGTGAGCGCGAGCGTGCGCAGGGTCAGGATCTCGTCGATCTCGGTCGCGTCGTACAGGTCGCCGGGACTCTCCGGCGCCAGCCGCGGGTGGTCGTAGAGGATCACCGGGCTGGAGAGCAGCAGCTGCGCGGTCCCGGGCGGCCCGGCCAGGACCGGCCAGGTGCGCTCGTTGCGGCACGCGGCCGCCTCGGCCGCGGCCCACCGCGGCGGGTCGGTCATCGACACGAAGCGGCATCCGGGTGCTTCGAGCAGCAGGTGCGCGCTGACCAGCGCATATGGGAGCGCGTCGGAGCGCCGCTGCACGGCGGTCGGGGACGGCGGCTCGGTCATATTCTCCAGCACACAGCAAAGCTTCAGCAGCCGGTAGGGTCCTGCGACCCTGTCCGCGTGCACGGTCAACCGTGCGGTCAGCGCCTCGCGGCGGCGGGTGACCGGGCCGCCGGCGGCGGCGCGCTCGTCCCGGCTCACGGCCGTCTCGGGCGTCTCGGGCGCCTCGGCCGCCTCGGATGTCTGCGCCGCGTCGGCCGCGAGGTGGAAGACCACCGGGCCGCGCGCGAGTGCGTCCACGTGAACGGTGCGTTCGTGCTCGTGCTCGACCGCCTCGTCCCAGGACTCGCCGTCGGGCCGGGTGCGGCGCTGGATCTGCAGGAAACGCGCGAAGACACGCACCCCGGCCTCGTCGCCGCACTCCAGCAGGCATTCGGTCCGGCTGGAGGTGTGCTCGGAAGGGTCGAGCCGGGTGTACGCGGGCGGCATCAGGACTCCGAACTGGAACCGTTCGCGGTTCTTCTGTGCCGACGCCCGATACGGGTACAGGACGTAGCCTTCGTACAGGATGGTGTCGGCGACCGCGCGCGCCTGCTCAAGCCCGGTCATCGGCGCGCTCCCCGGCGCGGCGCAGCAGCGCTTCGAGCGTGGCATCCCAGGTGGTGAGCGCCTGCGCGGACTTGAAGCGCTGGAGGGCGTCGAGCGTCTCGCGGCCGGCCCTGATCCAGCCGCCGGCCGGGAAGTGCCGGTCGATCGCCTCGCGCCAGATCTTCACGGGCAGCCGGTAGGCGCACTCCTTGCTCCAGGGCACCTGCTCGACCTGTATCCGCCCGTCCTGTCCGGCGGCCGTGTCGGTCCTGAACACCGTGCCGCTGAACAGGAGCAGCAGCGGGATCTCGCCGTCGTCGAGGGCGTGGAAGTACTTCGCGCAGGCGACATCGAGGTCGTAGTTGCAGGGCAGCGGGAGCACGGTGTCGGTGGCGCCGCGGAACCCGGGCACCACCGCGGTGAGCGTGGCCACCTGTAACGGCTTGAGCGTGTCGGGCCAGCGCGCGGCGTCGCCGAAGAGGTCGTACAGCCGTGCCGCCTCGTCCCGGCCGTAGCGTCGGCGGGTCGGTTCGATGCGGACCTGGCAGCGCAGCGCGACGGCGTCGATCCGCGCGCCGGTGGTCTCGCTGATGCGCAGGAGGATGTCGAGCGCCGGGGCCGCGGAGTACTGCTGGGCGGCGATCCCGGTGCAGTCGAAGGAGAACTCGGTCATCGCGGCCCGCCCGCCGGACTGCTTGCGGGGTCGAACCCGCGGGCCCGCCGGCGCAGCGTGTCGAAGAACTCGTCGATACCGGCGCGGGCCTGCTCGCCGCCGTCGAATCCGCGCCACTGCAAGCGCAGGCGCCCGACCAGTTCGTAACAGACGTCGATCGGCACCAGGTAGCAGTCCCGGTTCCCGGCGTCACAGCGCACGACGATCGCCTCCACGTCGGGGACCGCCTCGGCCAGCAGCGGGTGCTCTTCGCGCAGCCGGTTCCAGGCGTCCAGGTCGAGCAGGCACTCGGTGGCTCCAGCCGGGCCGGGATAGAACGCCGAGACCGTCGTGCGCGCGCCGCCGCCCTCGGCCCGGGTCACGGTCTCGGTCACCGTCTCGGCCTCGGTCACGGTCACGGTCTCGGCCTCGGACGGCGAGGCGGTCGCAGTCAGGAAGAAGGCCACCGCGACGGGGATCTGCAAGCGCTCCCACCCGGCTCGGCTCAGCGGGTGGGCCGGATCGTGCAGCACCCGGTCCGGGATCGCGCGGTACCGGCCGCCGCCGGCTTCCTCCCTGGTGAACAACAGGTAGCAGGCGCGGCAGGTGCAGCGGATCGCGCGCTGTTCGAGATCTGCGATGTGCCCGTGCCTGTCGTCGAGTCGCTCGGCGCACAGTTCACACCGCTCGACCGGCGCGGCCGGCGGCGCCGGTGCGGCAACGTCCGCGATCGGCCCGGGGGCTGATCCGGCGCCGCGCGCGAAGCGGGCCAGGCCGGCCGGGGCGCCGCCGCGCACAGTCATCGCGACACCGCCGCGGGGAGCGCGACGCGCACGCCGCGGCTGTCGCTGACCAGCGGAAGCGGGTCAAGGTGCGGGCCCTGGGGACCATCCGGGCCCGCGCCCGGCCCGGCGACGCAGCGGCCCGCGAGCCGCAGATCGAAGGCCGCGGCGCAACGCGGACAGGTCAGCAAACCCTGCTCCACCGCGGCCTCCCCCAGCGGTGCGTCGCAGACCCCGCATGCGTCTCGGTAGGCGTAGAGCGTGCCGCGCACCGCGCATATCAGGATTCTCATTCCGTCCAGGTCCAGCGCCACCGGGCCCGCGGTCGGCGAGCCGAGCGCGGGCAACTCACGCCACACGGCCGCGTCCCGCGCGCCCTCGTCCGGGCGCGGGCCGATCTGGAGCAGCCGCGGCTCACCGGCGCTCGGGGCGACCACGCCCTCCACCTCCACCCGCAGCACCTCCGGCGCGGCCCGCTCGATCGCGCCCTCGATCGCCGAGCGGACGGTGACCGTCGAGGAGGGGCAGCCGTTGCAGGTGCCGGCGAGCCGAAGGCGCGCGACGCCGTCGTCGTCGACGCCGAGGTACTCCACACCGCCGGCATGCGAACCCAGATACGGCCGCACCCCGTCCAGCGCGCGCTGGACGCGCTCGTCGACGCTCAGCGGATGCAGGCCGTGCACCAGCAGCAGCCCGCCGACCACCTCGTCGCCGGCCAGCTCGGCCAGCGCCTGCGGATCGCGCCGCGCCATCGTGCGCACCGTGCGCTCAAGGCCCTCTCCGTACAGGCCCACCACCAGCCGCACCAGTTCCTCGGCCCGAGCCCGGTCGGCGGCCTGCGCGAAGCCGCCGACCAGCTGTTCCACCCTGATGCCGACCTCGCTCACGTCGGTCACGGCGCCCGCCTCTCCGTCTCGGACCGCTCCATCCCGGTGAAAGCGCCCCCGGCTACAGCGCCGTCGCGGCGGCCAGCGGCGAATGCACCTTGTGCAGGGTGCGGCCCTCGCCGAGGAACATGTGCACGCCGCAGGGAAGGCAGGGGTCGAAGCTGCGCACCGCGCGCATGATGTCGATGCCCTTGAACCGCTCCGGCGGGTTCTCCTCGAAGATCGGGGTGTTCTGCACCGCGTCCTCGTACGGGCCCGGGGTGCCGAAGTGGTCGCGCACGCTGCCGTTCCACGGCGTCGGCGGATACGGGTGGTAGTTGGCGATCTTGCCGCCGCGGATCACCATGTGGTGCGAGAGCACGCCGCGCACCGCCTCGGTGAACCCGACGCTGACCGCCTCGTCCGGCACGGTGAACGGCTCCCAGGTCCTGGTGTTGCCGGCGCGCAGTTCGGCCAGCGCCTGCTCGACGAAGTACAGCGCACTGGCCGCCATGTACGCCTGGAAGTAGGTGCGCGCCCGGTTGCGCTCGATCGCGTTGCTCCAGCGCGGGATCCGCCACTCGAAGGTGGCCTCGGGGCGGCCGGCCGTGCGCGGCAGGTTGATCAGGACGCTGTGTCCGGTGGACTTCACGTAGCCGTGGTCCACCAGGCCGCCGAGCGCGGTCGCCCACAGCCGGGCGATCGGGCCGCCGCCGGTGTCCGCGGCCAGGTAGTTCTCGCCGTCGAACCAGCGCGGCGACATCGTCCAGCTGTACTTGTCGTCGAAGTCGCGCTTCGCCGGGCGCGGGATGGTGTGCTGGTTCCACGGGTGCCTGCGGTCCACCGGGTTGCCCAGCGGGTCGCGCTCGACGAACACCTCCTCGCCGTCCCAGTCCTCGTAGTAGGAGTGGCCGAGCAGGATCCTGATACCCAGGTTGATCTTCACCAGGTCGTTGGTGATCAGCTTGCCGTCCACGATGACGCCGGGGCTGACGAACATCCGCCGGCCCCAGTCGGTCATGTGCTCGTAGCTGAAGTCGCAGTACTCGGGATCGTTGAGGGAGCCCCAGCACACCAGCTGGACGCGGCGGCGGCCCACCTCCTCATAGCCGGGCAGCGCCTGGTAGAAGAAGTCGAACAGGTCGTCGTGCATCGGCACGACCCGCTTCATGAACTCGACGTAGCGCATCAGGCGCGTGAGATAGTCGGTGAACAGCTGGATCGTCGCGACCGTGCCGACGCCGCCCGGGTAGAGCGTGGAGGGGTGCACGTGCCGGCCCTCCATCAGGCAGAACATCTCCCGGGTGGTGCGGCTGACGGCCAGCGCCTCCCGGTAGAACTCGCCCTCCAGCGGATTGAGCGAGCGCATGATGTCGCCGATGGTGCGGTATCCGTGGTCCGCGGCGTGCGGCGCCTCGGTGCGGTTCGCCTGCTCCAGCACGCCGGGGTTGGTCTCGCCGACCATCTTGGCGCAGTAGTCCACGCCGACCAGGTTCTCCTGGAAGATGTTGTGGTCGAACATGTACTCGGCGGCCTCGCCGAGGTTGATGATCCACTCGCCCAGGTGCGGCGGGCGCACCCCGTAGGCCATGTTCTGGTTGTACACCGAGCAGGTCGCGTGGTTGTCGCCGCAGATGCCGCAGATGCGGCTGGTGATGAAGTGGGCGTCGCGCGGATCCTTGCCCTTCATGAAGATGCTGTAGCCGCGGAAGATCGAGGAGGTGCTGTGGCACTCGGTGACCTTCTTCTGCTTGAAGTCGATCTTGGTGTAGATCCCCAGGCTGCCCACGATCCGCGTGATCGGATCCCAGTTCATCTCCACCACGTCGGTGGCGAGCTCGGCGGCGGCCCGCTCTTCGGCCATGGTCATGATTGACTCAGCTCCCTTACTAGGTCTCCGCCGTCACCAGGTCTTCTCGTAGCCGGTGGTCAGCCGCTCGCCCTTGTGCCGCCACTTGGGCTCGATGTCCGCCGTGTGCTGGGTGAACTTGCGCAGCGTGCGGATCGCCGTGCCGTACACGCCGCTGGCGGCCGTCGAGATCCGCGCGCCGGGCGGCTCGTCCATGAAGGGCATGAACTTGTCCGGGAAACCGGGCATCGTGCAGGCGATGCAGATGCCGCCGACGTTGGGGCAGCCGCCGACGCCGTTGATCCAGCCGCGCTTGGGCACGTTGCACTTGACGACCGGTCCCCAGCAGCCGAGCTTGACAAGGCACTGCGGTGAGTCGTACTCCTTGGCGAACTCGCCCTGCTCGTAGTAGCCGCCGCGGTCGCAGCCCTCGTGTACCGTCGCGCCGAACAGCCAGGTGGGTCGCAGTGCCTCGTCCAGCGGGATCATCGGGGCCTGACCGGCGAGTTGGTAGAGCAGGTAGAGGATCGTCTCGGACAGGTTGTCCGGGTGCGTCGGGCAGCCCGGCACGCACACGATCGGCAGCCCGGCCTTCGAGCGCCAGTCCCAGCCGAGGTAGTCCGGCACGCCCATGGCTCCGGTCGGGTTGCCGGCCATCGCGTGGATGCCGCCGTAGGTGGCGCAGGTGCCGGCCGCCAGGATCGCGGTGGCCTTGGGCGCGAGCCGGTCGAGCCATTCGCTGGTGGTCATCGGCTGGCCCGTCATCGGGTTGTTGCCGAAGCCGCACCAGTACCCTTCCGGTTTGATCGCCTCGTTCGGGATGGAGCCCTCGACCACGAGCACGAACGGATCGAGTTCGCCGCGGTCGGCCTTGTGCCACCATTCGATGAAGGTGTCCGCGCCCTGCTCGGGCCCGCATTCGAAGTCGATCAGCGGCCAGTGCACGGCCACCTTCGGCAGGCCGGGCAGCGCACCGAGCACGATCTCCTCGATGGTCGGCTGGGTGGCCGCGGTGAGCGCGACGGAGTCCCCGTCGCAGCCCAGTCCCCCGTTCATCCAGAGTATGTGCACCACCGGCTCGGACGCGGACCGCTCCCGCGCCTCCGGGCTCCGGCCGGACTGCATGGCTGTCGTCACGACGGCCACCTCCTCGCTGCCGCCTGCACCGCTCCAGCACATTCCCTCGGCGGCGTCGTGACGACTCCGAAAAGCCGGTCATAATCGGCGCCGATATCGCACGTTACGCCGGTACTGTCCGGTCGGCAATATGGATCAGGACTGTGCGCGGACAGGCCTGTCCGGGTCCGCGCCTGAGGTCAGGTGGTTGTCTCGCGGCTCGTGACATTCAGGCAGCGCGCGAGTGTTGCCGCACGTCCGGCCGCGTGTCCGGCCAGCTGGGCGGTAGGAACGGCGGGCAGGAACAGCAGGCGGGCAGGAAGGGTGGGCGGGCGTGATGGGCCAGGCGGACGACGGCGAGAGCGTCGCCGAAGACTTTCCTTTGATGGTGTTTTCGCGGATTCCCCCGGCCCGTCCCTCCGTTATTCCGGAATTCCGCGAATTCGTACGCGAAGCGAGCGGCGGCCGTCACCCGCCGCTCGCTTCGCTGGTCCATTCGCGCGCTCCGTGCGCGCCGCGCTGGCGGCGCCCGCCGCGGCGGCCTAGCGTGGGCCTCATGTCCGGCCCTGTACGACTCGGCCCGTCCGACGGCCGCGTCATCCTGCGCACGTACCGCGAGGGGCTCGCCGCGCAGGTGGGCCACGACCTCGTGCTGGAGTTCGCGGCCTGGTCCGCGCTGGCCACCCCGCCCGGTGCCCAAGGCGGTCCGGCGATCGAGGCGAGCATCGAACTGTCCTCGCTGCGGGTCCTGGAGGGCACCGGCGGTGTCAAACCGCTGACGGACCGGGACCGGCGCGACATCGCGGGCAACGCCCGCAAGTCGCTCGACAGCGAGCGCCATCCGCAGGCGGTCTACCGCAGCGCCGCCCTCACGCCGAGCGCCGAGGGCGGGACGTTCGACGGCACGCTGAGCCTGCATGGCGTCGAGCGCCCGTTGCGCCTCGCCGTCACCCGAAAGCCGGAAGGCGGATACCTGGCTCGGGCGACCGTCACGCAGAGCGAGCACGGCATCAAGCCGTACAGCGCCTTCTTCGGGACGCTCAAACTGCGGGACGCCGTCGAGCTCGAGATCGAGATCACCACCGACCTCGCGGCTGCGGCCACAGACGGGCACGGGGACACGGACGGGGACACGGACGGGGACACGGACGGGGACACGGTCGGGGACGGTGCCGGCGGCCCGGAAGCCTCCCGCGAGGCATGAAGTTCCTGGTGCTCTGGCGCGTCGAACTGAGCCTGCTCTCGCGCGAGATGGCGGCGGCGGTCGCCCGGATGCCCGGTTACGCCGCGGCACTGCGGCGCGACGCCAAGCTCGCCGCGCGCTTCCACCTGGTCGGCCAGCACGGCGGCGCGTGGATCTATGACGTTTCCTCGAACGAGGAGCTCGAACGCCTGCTCGGGCTCGCCCCGGTGTACAACTTCGCGCGGTACGAGGTGCTACCGCTGGCAGAAATGTCCGATGAAGACGGTAATGTCGCGGAAGTTGCGGATTGACGGATTCCGGGATTGACGCTGCCGCGGCGGCGGCGCAGACTCGATTCGTCGGCAGGCGCGGCGCGACCTATGGCGGTGGCGGCAGGATGCGGACCGAGCGGCGGACCTTTCCGCGTGAGCGGCACTGGATCTGTGCCCGGCGGTTGCGCGAGCGGCGCGCGGCGCTGGGGCTGACACAGGTCGAGGTATCGCAGGCGCTGCGCGACGCGGGCGTGCCGCTGGGCAATCGGGCGTTGAGCGCCATGGAGCACGGCAACGGACTCGACCTGTGCCGGCTGCCGGAACTGGCCGCGGTCCTGGACTGCACCACGACCTACCTGCTCGGGCTGACCACCGACCCGCACGACTGGACCCCGGACCCGGAAACGTTCGCCGCCGCAAGTGGCCTTCCGACCGGCTCCGCGCGGCAGGACGGCACCAGCGGGGACGGCGCCGGGCAAGACACAATTGTCCCGGCGCGCGGCTGGATCCTCGGTCCGGACGTGCCCGACCGAAACCCCACCGCCGGCTGAGGAACGAGGCGCACCGCATGCGCGCGGTCATCCGCATTCGAAAGCAGCACATCGAACGCCACCACACCGCACACAGCACCCGACACCGCAGCACCGAACAGCACAGGCCGGCCGGTCGCGCCACGCTGTCGATCCTTCTCGCCGCGCTCGGCCTCGTCGCGGCGGCCTGTGGTTCGAACACTGCGACGAACGCCTCCGCGACGACGGGCTCCGCCACGGCCGAGTCACCGGCGCGTACCGGTGCTGCGCTGTCGCTGACGCTCTACACCTCGGTGACGCAGAACACCGTCGATTCGGTCGTGGCCGGCTTCAAGGCCGCGCACCCCGGCTCGAACGTGACCGTCTTCCGAGCCACGACCGGTGCCCTGAACGCGCGACTGGCCGCCGACCAACGCACCGGGGGCGTGCGCGCGGACGTGGTCTGGGGTACCGACCCGCTGTCCATGCAGTCATACGCCGCGCAACAACTGCTGCGCAGCCACCCGATCGCGCTGCCGCCGAATGTCCCGGCGAAGTACGCGACCGACGCGCTGTACCCGACCCGTCTGCTCTACCTCGTCATCGTCGCGCGCAAGGGCCTGACCGCGCTGCCCACCACGTGGAGCGACCTGGCGTCGCCCGCTTATCGCGGCAAGGTCGCCATCCCGGATCCCGCGGCGGCCGGTTCCGCGCTGGCCGCGCTCGGCTACTTCGCCCAGGCGCCCGGATACGGCATGGACTTCTATCGCAGGCTCAAGGCGAACGGCGCGGTCCAGGTGGCGACGATCCCCGAGGTGGTCACCGACGTCGCGCAGGGCCGTTACGCGCTGGGCATCAGCCTCGATTCGCAGGTGCGCAGCGCGCAGTCGGCGGGCTCACCGGTGCAGATCGTCTGGCCGAAGCCGGGGGCGATCACGCTCTACAGCCCGATCGCGGTCACCTCGGCGAGTAAGAACGCGGACGCGGCGGGCGCGTTCCTGCGTTACGTGCTGTCCACCGACGCACAGCGGCGCATCGCCGCGACGGGATGGCAGCCGGTGCTGCCCGGCATCCCCGGACCGCCGATCCCGGCCGGAGCCGGTCAGGTGACCGCGAACTGGCCGAACCTGTTCGGCCACCAGCACGATCTGCTCGGCGAGTACCAGTCGATCTTCGGGCTCTAAGATGCGTGCCCGGCTCGGCTCCGCGCGGTTCGGACCGGCTCGGCCGGGCCCGACCGGGCTCGGCTCGATCCGGCTCGGCTCGATCCGGCTCGGCTCGATCCGGCCGGGCGCCGTGCTCCTGGTCGCCGGACTGCTCGCCGCGCTCGCCGCGGCGCCGCTGTTCGAACTGGCGCACATCGCCTCCGGCGCCGGCTGGGGCCGGGCCGTGGCCGCACTCGGCTCCGGCCGCAACCTCACCGCCGTGCGCAACACCCTGATGGTCGGCGCGGCCGTCACCGTCCTCGCGGTCGCGCTCGGCACCGCCGCCGCGCTGGCGGTGGAGAAGCGACCCGCGCGCGAGCGGCGCCTGCTGCGCCTGGCCGTCGCCGCGCCGCTGCTGCTGCCGGAATTCGTGCTCGGATTCAGCTGGTCCCAGGCATACGGCCCGGCCGGGTACGCGGACCGGTACCTGCACCTGCGGCTGCCCGGCCTGCTCGGACCGACCGGGATCATCAGTGCCCTGACAGCACACGCGCTGCCGCTCGCCTATCTCGCCACCGCCGCGGCCATCGCCGTGCGGCCCTTCGCGCACCTGGAACAGGCGGCGCGCGCCTGCGGCGCCGGCCCGGTCACGGTGCTGCGCACCGTGACTTTCCCGCTGCTGCGCGCGCCGATACTCGCGGCCGCCGCGCTCGTTTTCGTCAACTGCGTCAACAGTTTCGCGATCCCGCAGGTGCTCGGCACGCCCGATGGCTTCGCGACGATGTCCACGCTCGTATACAGCGACCTGAACCTCTCCGCGGACCCCGACTCGTTCCGGCAGCTGGCGGTGGTGGCGCTCGCGATGGCCGCGCTGGTGCTGGTGGTCATCGGGGGCGCCGACCTGCTGCCCGGGGCGGCGGCGGGCTCCGTGCCGGCGAACTCCGCGACGGCCTCGGCCCCCGCGGCGGCGCGCCGGCCGGTGCACCGGGGACGCCTGGCCCGTTTCAGCCCCGCCCGTTTCAGCCCCGTGCGCGTGCTCGTCGCGCTGTACGTCCTGCTGGCCGCGGGAGTGCCGCTGCTCGTGCTCGTCGGGGACGCGATCACTCGCGGACCGGGGCTCAGTCCTACGCCCTCGCACTGGACGCTCGCCAACTTCACCGCCGCGCTGTCCGGCGAGACCGTCCCCGCGTTGCTGCGCAGCCTGATCCTGGCCGTCGCCGCCGCGGTGCTGGTCCCGGTGATGGGCCTGGCGGTGGCCGCGGCCGGCGCGCGGCTGCGGCGCCCGCTCGGCACCGCCGTGACGCTCGCCTACGCGATACCCGGCTCGGCGCTGGCCGTGGGCGTCCTGGTCGCGTACGGGCGGTGGCTCACCGGATCCGCGCTGATCATCCTCATCGCCTATCTGGGCAAACTGTGGGCGCTCGGGCACCGTCCCGTCGCGGCGGCCGTCGAACGGATCGATCCGGCGCTGGCCCGCGCGGCGCGCGCCAGCGGAGCCGGGGGCGTGGCGGCCTGGCGTGACACCACGCTGCCGGCGCTGCGCCCGGCGTTGGCGGTCGGCGCCGCTCTCACCCTGGTCTTCGCGACCCACGAGCTGACCATGTCGAGCATCCTCTACGGACCGGGCACGCAGACACTCGCCGTCGTCGTGCTCGACCAGCAACAACTCGGGCAGGTCGGGGCGACCAGCGCGCTGGCGCTGCTGTTGAGTGTCCCGCCACTGGCGGTCGGGCTGGCGCTGGCCCGTGGACGGCGAGCCGGGAGCCAGGGTCGGCGTGGCACGGTTCGGGCGCCGGGCAGCACACGCGGTGCGGACAGTGCGGACGGCAGGGACAGTGCACACGGCAGAGACAGCAGGGACCGTGAGGACATGCTCGACGCGATGGAAACACCGGAAGACGTGCTCGAAACGGCGGACTCAACGGAGTCGGCGGAGTCGGCGGAGTCGGCGGAGTCGGCAGGCTCAGCGGACTCGGCCGATTCGGCGGGCGCTGTGGTGAGCGCCGGGTGACCGCCTCGTCAGCGGCCCTGGAGTGCCGGGACCTGGCGGTCGGCCGGGACGCGCGCCCGGTCCTGGCCGATGTCGCGCTCGCGGTGCCGCGCGGCGGCCTGCTCGCGCTGCTCGGCGCCTCCGGCAGCGGCAAGACCACACTGCTGGACACGATCGCGGGTTTCATCGCGCCGTTGCGCGGCGAGATCCGGCTGGCCGGCACGCAGGTGTCCGGCCCGGGCCGGCACGAGCCACCGGAGCGGCGCGGCGTCGGCGTCGTCTTCCAGCACTACGCCCTTTGGCCGCACATGCCCGTCGCGGACATCGTCGCGTACCCGATGCGCCGCGCCGGGACCGGCAAGACGGCGGCCCGGACCCAGGCGGCTGCGCTGCTGGAGCGGCTCGGCATCGCCGCCCTGGCCGGCCGCAGGCCCGCCGAACTGTCCGGCGGGGAACAGCAGCGGGTGGCGCTGGCCAGGGCGCTGGCGCGGCAGCCGGCCCTGTTCCTGTTCGACGAACCGACCGCCCACCTCGACGCGCACCTGCGCGCGCTCGTGCTCGACGAGGTCGCCCGCCGCCGGGTCGAGAGCGGCGCCGCGGCCGTGTACGCGACGCATGACGCGGCTGAGGCGCTGGCCATCGCCGACACGGTGGCGGTGCTCGACCGCGGCCGGATCGCGCAGAGCGGGCCGCCGCACGAGGTGTACGAACGCCCGGCCGGCCTCTCGGTCGCGCGGCTCACCGGCCCCGCCTGCGTCCTGCGCGTGCCGACCACCAGCCCGAACGACGGCGCGACCGCGCAGATCACGATCGGTTCAGCCAGCGCGACGGTCCAATACGCATCCGACCGGCCATCACGCCGGGTGCTGGTCAGACCCGACTGGGCGGTGCTCGGCGGCCCGTTCTCCGGCGTCGCCGCTCGGGTGCGCTTCCGCGGCCCGCATACCGACTACAGCCTCGACACGGACGCGGGCCGGCTCGACCTGCGCGTCCCCGGACCACCGCGGCATTCCGCGGGCGAGCGCGTCGACTGGGCGCTGTCCCGCGCATGGCCGCTGCCCGAGCCGAGCGGCGCGAACGACCCGGCGCGTATACCGTCGAACTGCTGAGGAAATCCGGATTGCTGGGTGGTTCCGGGGAGTTCCGGGTGCACGAACTGGCTATCACCGAGAGCATCGTGGAGAGCGTCACGCAGCGCCTCCCCGACGCTCGGGTGGTGTGCGTGCGGCTGGCGATCGGCAGGCTTTCCGGCGTTTCGGTGCCCTCGGTCGAGTTCTGCTTCGGGCCGGCCACCGAGGACACCGGGCTGGCCGGGGCGCGACTGGTGGTGGACGAGCCGGCCGGGCGGATGCGCTGCCGCGCCTGCGCCGCCGAGTTCGCGAGCGACGACCTGTTCGCCGTGTGCGACTGCGGCAGCATGGACGTGGACGTCATAGCCGGGCAGGAACTGCTGATCCGCGCTGTGGAGGTGCGTGGCCATGTGTGACACCTGCGGCTGCGGCGAAGAAGCCACGGTCAGACTCGGTGAAGTGCTCGGCCACGACGCTGTGCACGAATACAGCGGTGGGCATGAACACAGCGGTGGACATGAAAACAGCGGTGGACACGATAGCAGTGGTGCGCACGAGCACGGTGCCGCGCACGAGCACCAGGGCGAGCACGATCGCAGCGCCGCGCATGCCCGCGCCTACGGCCGCGCGGACGAGGCCGCCGAACGCACCGTGGTGCTGGAGCAGCGCGTCCTGGCCAAGAACGACCAGTTGGCCCAGCGCAACCGGGAGCGTCTGGCCGCGCTCGGGGCCACCGCCGTCAACGTGATGGGCTCCCCCGGCGCGGGCAAGACCACGCTGCTCGAACGCACGGTGCGCGCCCTGGGTGGCACGCTGCCGCTCGCGGTCGTCGAGGGCGATCAGGAAACCGTGCTGGACGCCGACCGGATCGCGGCCGCCGGCGGCCGCGTCGTGCAGATCAACACCGGCGCGGGCTGTCATCTCGACGCCGGGATGCTGGCCGGCGCCCTCGACCGGCTCGGGCCCGAGCGCGGCGCTCTGGTCCTGGTGGAGAACGTGGGAAACCTGGTGTGCCCCGCGCTGTTCGACCTCGGCGCCGGCGCGGCCGCGGTGCTCGCCTCGGTCACCGAGGGAGCGGACAAGCCGTCGAAGTACCCGCACATGTTCCGGGCCGCCGACGTCGTGGTGTTGACGAAGACTGACATCCTGCCCTACGTCGAGTTCGACGTGGACGCCTTCATCGCGCGGGTGCGCGCCGTCAATCCCGGTGCCGAGGTCCTGCGTCTGTCCGCCACCGACGGCGACGGACTCGAGGACTGGTTCGCCTGGTTGCGTGATGTGCGTACCGCCGGCGCGGCTGATCGTTTCGTGCTCTGATACCGGCGGCCTGCCGCGCCCCGGGAGCTGCTCGATAAGATGCGTGCCGCTGGTTCCGCGGCGGGACGCGGCGGGCGCGATCGGGGAGCGACATGACGCAGGAGCAGCAGGTTCGCAATCGTCCGGTGGTCGAGGAGTTCAGGGCCAACGGCGGCGTGGTCGGCGGCGCGTTCGAAGGCGTTGCGCTGCTGCTCCTGCACCACAGGGGCGCCAAGTCCGGCGCCGCTCACCTCTCACCGGTCGCTTATCTCCCGGACGGCCCGAACTGGGTCATCGTCGCGGCGAACGGCGGGCGGCCCACGCATCCGGGCTGGTACCACAACCTGCTCGCCCATCCGGAGACCGTGATCGAGGTCGGGACGAGCACCCGCCGGGTCACGGCCCGGGTCGCGGCCGGCGCCGAGCACGACGCACTGACCGGGCGTTTCCTACGCGAATCAAAGTTCTTCGGCGGCTTCGCGCAGACCACCACGCGCACCATCCCGGTATTCGTGCTCGAACCACGGGATTAGTGCCTGGCACGGTCACGATCGGTGACCGAGAGCGGCGGACTTGCGGTCGAGTGGGCGCAGGCCGCTACGCCTCGGCCACCCGGCCGGCCCCGGCCAGAACCGTGGCAACGACGTCGCGCAGCGCGTCGGCGCTCGGCGCGGCTCCCTTCCGGTCCGCGAAGAGCAGATGCCCCGCGCCGATCAGCGTGGCCGCGAGCGTGCCGACGTCGGCGTCCGCGGCGACGCGGCCCAAGTCGCGTTCCGCGGCGAGATAGCTGGCGATCATCCGGGTGCCCTCGCCCAACAGCGGGATCCGCGCCGTACCGGCCTCCCGCAGCCGGGCGCGCAGGCCGTCGCGCGAGATGATCAGCGCGACGATCGCCACCACGACCGCGCCGAACAGCTCGGTCAGCGCGGCGGTGAGGTTTCCGGCGACCGTGCCCGTCCCCGCGCGAGCGCGCAGCGCGGTCGCCTCGACCTCGATCCTCGCGACCCGGTCGAGCACCAGCTCGGTGAGGAAGGCGTCGAAATCGGCGAAATGCCGGTGCAACACGCCCTTGGCGCAGCCGGCCTCCATGGTCACCGCCCGGCTCGTCAGCGCGCTGGGACCGTCGCGCAGCAGTACCCGCTCGGCGGCGGCGAAAAGCTGTTCGCGCGGGTCGCGCAACGCAACCCCGGTCGGCACCGCGTCACTCCTCGATCTCGCTCGGCTGCTCTCGTGGCTCACCGCGGACCTTACCCGATTGACTAATGGGCAATCGCCCATTCATAGTGGGCGGATGACCACTATGACTCCGGAGCCGTCGCCGCCCGCCGGGAACGAGCCGCATCGGGCGCGGGAGATCGCACAGTCCTTCGGGGCGGACGCGGATCGTTATGACCGCGCCAGGCCCGGCTATCCCGACGCCCTGATCAAGCGGATCGTCTCCGCCTGTCCCGGTCGCGACGTCGTCGATGTGGGATGCGGCACCGGTATCGCCGCACGGCAGTTCCACGCCGCCGGCTGCCGGGTGCTCGGCGTGGAGGTCGACGCGCGGATGGCCGATCTGGCGCGGCGGACCGGAACCGAGGTCGAGGTGTCAACGTTCGAAGAATGGGATCCGGCCGGTCGGCGCTTCGACGCGGTCGTCGCCGCCCAGGCGTGGCATTGGGTCGATCCGGTGGCCGGGGCGGGCAGGGCGGCCGAGGCGCTGCGCGAGGGGGGTCGGCTGGCCGCGTTCTGGAACGTCTTCCAGCTGCCGCCCGACCTGGCCAGGGCCTTCGCCGAGACTTATCGGCGGGTACTACCCGAAACGGAGTTCTTCCAGCGGGCCGTTCCCGGGCTGGAGGTGTACGCGCCGATCTTCACCAAGGCCGCCGCGGGTATCGAGCAGACGGGCGCCTTCGACGAACCGGAGCGGTGGAACTTCGCCTGGCAGCGTTCGTACACCCGGGACGAATGGCTCGACCAGGTGCCCACCTTCGGCGGCCACAGCCGCTTTCCAGCGCAGACGCAGCGGGATCTGCTGGCGGGCCTCGGCGCCGCGATCGATTCGGTAGGAGGCAGCTTCCTGATGCAGTACGCGACCGTGGCCGTCACCGCAGCGCGTAAAACAGTCTCCTGACCAACGCTGGGGCTTCCCTCAGCCCGCAGGCCGGCCGCCGGCGGGCGCGATCGCGGTGCGCGGCGCCGCGCTACTTCGTTCGCCGGCGCCGCACTGCGTAATCGGTGCTGGTGGCTCTTGAATGCAGTCCGGCCGGGCACGCGTGCGTAAGCACACGAGAATGGGAGTTCCGCCGAGTACCGGCGACCGGTACTCGGCGGAAGGCTCTCCATATCCGGATATCTGGGCGGACCGGCCCTTACGCGACCGCTTCGATCAGTGTCCGAAGACGTGCGGCCGGTGGCGTCGCCGCGGCGTGGTGGCGGCGACGTCGGTCTGCGTGGCGGTCACCGCGGGGTCGCCCTCATAGCTCCCGGTGTCGCGCAGCCGGTTCGCCATGGCGTCGCGCTCGGCCAGCGCGGCCGCCGTCTGCCGGCGCTGCTCGCGCCGGGAGACCCTGCGCCGCCGAGCCATCGCCGCGCCGCCGCGCATCATCAGCAGCCCAAGGCAGAAGATCAACGCCAGCACGATCCCGGAGATGAAGATCTCCAACGTGTTGAGCGTCCCGAGCGTGTTGCCGAACATGGTCACGGTGTATTCGGGGCCGCCGCTCGCGTTGTACGCGATCAGCAGTCCGGTGAACGCCCCGGCCGCGCCGGCCAGTAGGAGTCCTAGCAGCAGCATTGCCCTCACCTCACAAGGAATCGACGTATCGCGGATAACCGCGCTGACCCGGTCGAAACAGTCCCTCGCGCGCTTTCATGCGGTTTGCGCGGCCACGGCCGCCCGGAACGGCGACGAACCGCGGACGCGCGCTGCGCGGGAGCCGAGCAGTTCGTCACCTCGACCTGCCCCGCGGTCCCATCCGTTGACGGCATGACGGCTGGCCGTGGGCGCGCTCCCGCCGCCGCCGGAGCGTTCGTGTTTCCCGACCAGCGGCTCGGGTTTCTCGACCGGGCCGAAAACACGCGCACCAGGTCCCCGGCATCGGGTTGAATAAGACCCATGCCGACCTCGTGGGATCCGGAGTGTTTGGAGCCGTCACGGCCGCGGACCCGTCTGGAGGAGTCGTGACGATCTTCCGATGGATCAGCGGTGCCCGGCCGACCGACCTGCAAGTGCGCCAGGTGTACGGCTTCTGCTTCGACGAGCGGGGCAGGGTGCTGCTCCGGGTGGACGGCGAGGACTACGGCCTACCCGGTGGCAGGCCGGAACGGGGTGAGGACGCCACCGCGACGCTCGCCCGGGAGTGCATGGAGGAAAGCCAGATCGAGATCGCCCGCCCGCTGTACTTCGGCTACCTGCGCGTCACCGACGACGGCGGCCCGCCCTACGCGCAACTGCGCATGGCGGCCCGCATCACCGCGTTCCTGCCCCGCCACCCAGATCCGGACACCGGACGCACGTACCGCCGCCTGCTCGTGCCACTTTACAAGGCCCCTGCGTTGCTGGGTTGGGGCACGGACGGACTGCTGCAGGCGGCCGGAGCCGTACACGCGGCCGAACTGCTCGGTATCAATCCCGACGCGGCTCACGACGAGGTGTGGCGCGACGAGGCGATCTGACCGGCGGCGACCGCCCGCCGACGGGCGGTGATCACGGCCGGCCGTGCCGCACGAGCTCTGCGAAGCACGAAAAGCTGTGAACCCGCCGCCGCGCGGGCGAATTCGATTACGATGCCGAAGGGCTCTCATACATACGACTGTGCGTAAAACCGAGGTGGTGGCGGCGTGACGCGGATCGTCGGTGTCCACGGGGTCGGCAACCACCTGCCGGACCTCGACCCGGCCGGGGCGGGCGCGCAACTGGCCTCCGCGTGGAAGCAGGCGCTCGCGAAGCGCCAGGGCACAACGGTCGAGGTGCATGTCGCGTATTACGCCCATCTGCTGAATACCGAGGCTGCGCAAGGTCTGAGCGACGACGGTGACCCGACGGCGCCGTCCCTTGACGCCGCGCTCGCCTGGGCTCGCGCGCTCGGTGCGCCGCCGGAGATCGCGCAGGGCCGTCTCACCCGTCCCGTGCGGCAGATCGCGGAGTGGATGGCGACGCGCTACGGCCTTGACAGCAAACTCGTGCGCTGGTTCGTGGCCACCTTCCTCGCGGAGGTGGAGGCGTATCTCGGCGAGCGCGAGGGCGCCGCGCGCCACGAGGCCCGGCTCATCGTGGCACAGGCCGTCGAGCGGCAGTGCCCGGACATCGTGATCGCGCACTCACTCGGCTCGGTCGTCGCGTACGAGGCGCTTTGCACCCTCCCCGCGGGCACGGTCGGTCTCTTCGTCACGATCGGTTCGCCGCTGGCGATGCCGGACGTCGTTTACGACCGGGTGGAAACGGCCGGCGCTCAACCCGCGCCGCGTCCCGCCGCGGTCGAACGGTGGATCAACGTCGCGGACGTCGGCGACCTGGTGGCGGTGCCCTCCCGGCTGGCCGGGCGTTTCGACGTCGACGCGGACCTGTCGGAAACGATCGGCGTGTTCGACTTCCACCGGGCCCGCAAGTACCTGGAGAGCAGGACGGTCGCGGCGATGATCGCGGCGGCGCGATGACCGACACCGACACGCCCGCGTCCCCGCGACGCAGGGCCCTTAGTCTCGGCGTCAGCACGTTCGGCGCGCCGGGACCGGGAGCCGGCGGCGAGCCGCAGCCCGGTGCTCTGCCGAACCTCGGTTTCGTGCCGGCCCGGGTCACGGCGGTCACCGCCGCGCTCACGAAGTTCGGCTACGAATGCTCCTCCCCGAGCCACGCCACGAATCTGACCGGCGCGGCATTGGCCGACTTCATCTGGAACGCCGCGCGCGACCTGGGCCCGGACGGGATCCTGGTCGTGCACATCCTGAGCCATGGACACCTGACCGGCACCGGCACCCTCTACGCGGTGGGCGCCGACGGAAAGCACGACCCGCTCAGCGACGTCGGTGCCTGGCTCAAGCGGATCGCCGAGTTCGACGATCATCCCCGGACCCTGTTTCTGCTCGACCTGTGTTACGCCGGGGCGGTGACACGCATGTCCTGGCAGCTCAAGACCGCCGACGAGAACAACCGGGCGTGGGTCATCGCCGCGTGCGCGCCGTATCAGGAGGCGTTCAACGGCCGCTTCACCGAGGCGGTGGCGAACGTGCTGCGGGATTTCGCGGACAACCGTGTCGACATCGACCGCACCTGGCGGCACATCCCGCTCACCACGGTCGCGCGGGAGATCCGCCGCGAGGTCATCCGGCTGGCGCGGGAACGCGCGGCGCTGCCGCAGGAGGTCACCGGAACGCTGGTCGACATCGCGGCGGATCTGGCCGCGCTGCCGTTCTTCCCCAATCCCCGCTACCGGGACGGGGCGCGCGCGACGGTGCTGCCGAAGGTGGACGTCGCGGTCGCGCCGTTCGTCGACGACGCCGACGAGATCCTGGACGCCGAGCACTTCATCGAGCGCGCCGCGGGCCACGGCGCGGCGCTCCCGGCGAGCGGCGTGGGGTGCTTCAGCGGCCGCCGGCGCGAACTGCGGGAGCTGTCCGCCTGGCTGGACGGGCACGACGCGGACGGGGACGGGGACGGCGCGATCCGGTTGCGCGTGGTGACCGGCAGCCCGGGTGTCGGCAAGTCCGCGCTGCTCGGGGTCCTGGTGTGCGCGGCGCATCCGGTGCTGCGCGAGCCGACGAGCGCGATCTGGCGGCACGTGGACCGCTGGCCGAGCCTCAACCGGAACCTGGCCGCGATCCACGCGAGGCAACGGTCGCTGGACGACATCTGTGCCTCGCTCGCGCGCCAACTGGGGCTGGCGGGCGACGATCTCGCCGGCGGCGTCCCCCAGCTTCTCGACCTGATCTGCGAGCGCGCCGAACCGCCGACCGTGCTCATCGACGCACTCGACGAGGCCGAGAACCATCAGGAGGTGCTCGACGGGCTGCTGTTGCCGCTCACCCGGCGCGACCGCGCGGACGGACGCCCCGCCTGCCGGTTGCTGGTGGCGCTGCGGCCTTGGCCGGAGTTCGACGCGTTCCGCGCGCTCGCAGCGGTGCAGGGCGGGTTGACCGATCTCGACGCGATCCCCGTCGAGACGGTCCGGTACGACCTGGAGAACTACATCAGTGATCTGCTGCGCGGCCACCCGCCTTACAACGAGGTGGAGTACGCCGGGGCGCGGCAGACCTTCGCGGCCGCGGTCGCGTTGACGTTGACGGGCGATCGCGGCCCGAAGGACTCGAAGGACTCGAAGGACTCGAAGGACTCGAAACAGGGTAAGCAGTGGGGCGAGTTCCTCGTCGCCGGGCTCTACGCGCGCCATCTGGTCTCCACGTATCAGCCGATCCAGGATTTGAAGCAGGCTTCTGATCTGGGTAGGCGGGCGCCCGGTTCCCTGCCGGAGCTGCTTGAGCTCGATCTCGCCGCGCGGACCGAGGACCCGTGGCTGCGGCCGATACTCGCGGCGCTCGCGCACGCACGCGGCGAGGGCATGCCCGCGCGCACGGCCGCGCAGGCGGCGCGGGCCTTTCGCCGCGTATGGGAACCAACGAGGCCGGACAAGTCGGGGCAGTCGGAGAATTCGGAGCCGGTGGAGCAGCCATCGCAGCAGCCGGGGGATCAGTGGATCAGCGCGACGCTCGACACCGCGCGGTTCTACCTGCGGCGTTCCGCGGACTGCGACGGGACGACGCTTTACCGGCTCTTCCACCAGGGCCTGGCAGATCACCTGTGCGCTCACCCGGTCGACCGGGACAGCGGCGCCCCGCCGCAGCGTGACATGGTCGAAGCCTTACTCGCACCGCTCGCCGTTCCGGGCGGCGGCGCACGCAGGTGGGACATCGCCGAGCCCTACATGCTGCGGCACGCCGCGCAGCACGCGGTCGAGGCGGACTGCGTCAGCCTGCTGACCGATGACCTCGAATTCCTCGTGTACGCGGATCCGGGCGCGGTGACCGCGTTTCTCGAGACGCATTCGCTTCCCTGGCTCGATGCGGCCGCTTTCGCCGAGCTGACCTCGTCGCCGCAGGCGGCCGCGGAGACCGGTCGGCGTCGTGCCGTCGCGCTGGCGGCCACGCTGCGCGGCGCCGCCGGGATCGCCGCCCGCCTGCTGCGGCCCAGCGGCCGCGCGCCGTTGGCGTGGGAGCCCGTCTGGGCGTGTGGAGCCGAGGCGGCCGACGACGAGGAAGCCACCGACGAGGAGCCGGAAGCCGAACGCGAGGGATACCGGGTCACCGCGATCGCCGCCGCGCAGGACAGCTGCGTCGTCGCGGTGGGCCGTGAAGACGGAACGATCACGCTGCACGACGGCCGCGACGGGACGGTGAACAGCACCCTGAGATCCGATGACCAGGATCCGATCATCGCGCTGGTGCTCGGAAGATTCCTCGGACGCGACGTGGTCGTCTCGCTGACGCTCCGGGGCTCGCTCGGCTTGCGGGACGCCGGGACCGGATCCTGCATCGCGTCGCGGTTGATCGGTGCTCCGCCGGACGGCGCGATGCTGGACTTCGCGGTCGTGGCCGGCAGACCGTGCGTGGTCGTCTCACACGCCGGCCGGTCCACCGTTCTGGACTTGTCCGCGGACCCGGGCGTACCGCCGCCGAGGTGGAAATCGGCGCGCGGCAGCGTCGAGCTCGCCGTGCTCGACGGTGTTCTGGTCAGGGTGCTGGTCGGTCCCGATGGTCCGCGGATCGCCCGGCCCGATGCCGATCACGCTGAGCACACCGATGAGGCCGCTGAGCCCGCCGGAGGCACAGCGCGCATCTCGCGGTGCTTCACGGTGCAGGACAACACGCTGATCGCCGCCGCGACCGACGAGGGAAGCCTGGCGGTCTGGGATGTGGTGTCCGGTGCCCTGCTCGACTCCCTTCCCGCGGGAGGTTCGGTGGATTCGATCGCCGCGACACCTGAAGGCGACCTTCTGGTGCAGGCCGCCGGCAGAGCGGTCCTGTATTCGTACCGTGGCAGCGCGGCCGCGACCACGAGGGTTGATTTCGACGGCTTGGGCGAGCTGTGGCCCGGGCCCGAGAAGGCTCAGATCGAGGGCACCCGGGACGACGAGGTTTTCGTCCCGCCGGAAGGACTTCAGTCGGACCTCGACGCCGGCGGCGAGGCGGCCGGTGCCGAGACGGTGGACGGCGAGACGTCCGGCGACGCCGGCGGGGGCACCGGCTTCGGCGACATCACGGACGCGTTCTTCGGCGGTGCGTCTCGCGGGCCGCGCTCGCGGGTGCGCCGCGGCCGCGACGCGCTGGTGCGGGTCGAGGTGGAGCTGAGCGAGGCGGCCTTCGGCGCGCTGCGCGACATCCAGTTCGACACCGCCATCGCCTGTCCGACGTGCGCCGGCGGCGGCGCGGATCCGGGCACCCCGCCGGTCACCTGCGACCTGTGCCGCGGGCGCGGCGAGGTCTCCCACGTCAGCCGGTCGTCCCTCGGCCAGGTGATGACCTCGCGGCCGTGCCCGCAGTGTCAGGGCTATGGCACGCTCGTGCCCGCGCTGTGCATCGCGTGCGACGGGGTCGGGCGGGTGCGTACCCGCAGGACGCTGACCGTGAAGATCCCGCCGGGCGTGGAAGACGGCACCCGGATCCAGCTGGTCGGCGAGGGCGAGGTCGGCCCGGGCGCGGGCCCGGCCGGTGATCTGACCTTGGAGATCGTCGAGCAGCCGCACCCCGTCTTCCGGCGCCGCGGCTACGACCTGCACTGCACGATCGCCGTCCCGCGGAGACGCGCGTCGCTGGGCACGAGGATCCCGCTGGAGACCCTGGACGGCCCGGTGGATCTCGACATCCGTCCCGGCACCAAGTCCAATCAGGAGTTCACCCTGCTCGGCCGCGGCATCCAGCACCGGCACAGCCCGGGCCGGGGCGACCTGGTGGTGCACATCGAGGTGCATCCCCCGAAGCACATCGACCCGGCGGACGAGCCACTGATACTCACGCTCGCCCGGCAGCAGCACGGCGAGCAGACCCCGGGCAGCACCGCCGGACCGGGTCAGCAGGGGCTCTTCTCCCGGCTGAAGGACGCCTTCAACGGCAACTGAGTCAGCGCACGATCGAATCAGCCACGATGAGGAATCCGGCCGCGTCCCGGCATCTGGACGAGACGAGCGCCGTCACGGCAGCCTCACTCGGCCTGCGGCGCAGCCGGAGCGCGGGCGAGGTCCACCTCACCGCGGGCGCGCGCCGCCGCCCAGCCGGTGGTGGCGATCGTGACGAGCGCCGCCGCGAGGATCGCGCCGCCCTCCGCCGGACCGAGCAGACCCGCGCGCGTACCGATCGTGACCGCGGCGATCGGCACACCGAGCTGCGCCGCCGCGAGCACGGCCAGCAACGCCGGCTGGTGCAGCGCCACGACCGCACCGTGCGCCGCGAGCGTACCGAGCGCCAACGCCCCGGCCAGCGCGATCATCCGCGGATGTCCGGCCACGGCACGCAGGTCCAGCGAAGCTCCGAGCCACACGAAGAACAACGGCCCGAGGAACCCGTCGGTCACCGCGAACAACTGCCGGGCCAGCCGCCGCGGCTCCCCCTCGGCGGCCAGCGCCAGCCCCGCCGCGAACCCGGCCAGCATGATCGACACGCCGAACCGCTGCGCCAGCCCGGCCAGCCCGAAGACCGTGATCAGCTGGACCCGCAGTTCCAGCCCGAAGTTGCGGCGGTGGCTGATCCTGTGCATGCGCTTGAGCCATCCGCGCCTCGCGAACCAGCGCATCACCAGCAGGATCGCCGCCGCGGCGCAGACCACCGCGAGAACGCCGAGCGCCGCCTTTCCCGCGCGCTCGGGCTGCTCGGCCAGCGGCAGCAGCACGATGCAGACCGTGTCCGCGAGCGTCACCTGCACCACGGTCGCGAGCACCGGCGGCGCGCCCAGCCCCGCCTCGTCGATCACTGGCATGACCAGCGCGGCCGAACTCGACGCGAACAGCACCGCGTACAGCAGCGCGTGCCCGGTACCCAGCAGGTCCGCCACACCATAGCCCGCGCCGACCGCGACCGCGCCGGTGAGCAGCGCGAGTTGCGCACCGCGGCGCAGCGCCACGCGCAGCGCAGGGTCACGCAGCGGCACATGGCTGCCCGCCACCAGCATGATCAGGCCGAAACCGGCGGAGCCGAGGAAGGAGAAGACCGGGTCGCCCGGGTCGGTCCACCCGAACCCGGTTCGCCCGGCCACCACCCCGGCAGCGAGTTCTCCGACTGCGACCGGGATGCCCGTGCGCCGCGGTCCCGCCAGCAGCGGCCCGGCCAGTCCGAGAGCCAGGACAAGCGCCAACCCGGCCAGACTCACCGCTGCGCCTCCGCTCCGCCGCCCGCCATGGGACCATCCTGACAGGTACCGGATGTGCGGCGGTGATGGATGCCCGCTGACCGTGCGCGGCCCGAGCCCGGCCGCGCGCCGGTCCGCTCAGAACACTGCCAGCCCTTCGGCAGCGAACAGCTCGCGTGCTTCCCGCACCTGCCGCGCGCTCGGCGGCGCGGTGGTGTCCAGCGGGAACGGCAATCCGAGCGCCGCGTACTTCGCCGCGCCAAGCTTGTGGAACGGCAACACGTCGACCCGCTCGACGTTCCCGAGCGAGGCCGCGAAGCGCGCCACACCCGTGACGTTCTCGGCGGCGTCGGTCAAGCCCGGGACGAGCACGAAGCGCACGTGCACCGGGACCGGAACCGGCAGATCGGCGAGCCGCCGCGCGAAGGCGAGGGTGGGGTGCAGGTCGCGACCGGTCAGCCGCCGGTACAGCGCCCGGTCCCAGGACTTCACGTCCAGCAGCACCAGGTCGGTGGCGGCCAGCAGCGCGGCGTCGGCGCGCGCCCCGAGGAACCCGGAGGTGTCCAGCGCGGTGTGCAGCCCCAGTTCCTTGAAGCCGCGCAGCAGCGCCGCGGTGAACCGCGGTTGCAGCAGCGGCTCGCCGCCGCTGACCGTCGCCCCTCCCCCGGCCGCCCGGATGAAGGGCACATATTTGCCTGCCTCCGCGACGAGCCGCGCGGACTCGACCCGCTGCCCGTCGCGCATCCGCCAGGTCTCCGGGTTGTGGCAGTACAGGCAGCGCAGCGGACAGCCCTGGGTGAAGACCACGAACCGGGTGCCCGGTCCGTCCACGCCTGTGGACAGGTCCCAGGAGTGAACGGAACCGAGTACGGAACCGGGCTCGGAATCAGGGTAACCATCGACGCCTGATTCAACGCCGCGGACGGCGAGTTCAGCGGTCAGGAGGCAGCCGTCAGCACTCATATCAACTCGTACCTTGTCCCAGTCATCCACAGCGATTCGTGCTGTGCCCGATGCCACTCATGGCGACTCGTGCAGTGTTCGATGCCACTCATAGCGACTCGTGCAGTGTTCAATGCCACTCATAGCGACTCGTGCAGTGTTCAATGCCACTCATAGCGACTCGTGCAGTGTTCAATGCCACTCATAGCGACTCGTGCAGTGTTCAATGCCACTCATAGCGACTCGTGGAAGGTCCGGCTGATCACATCGAGCTGCTGCTCGCGGGTCAGGCGCACGAAGTTGACCGCGTATCCGGACACGCGCACGGTCAGCTGCGGGTAGTTCTCAGGGTGCTCCATCGCGTCCTCGAGCGTGGCGCGGTCCAGAACGTTGACGTTCATGTGGTAGCCGCCCGAGCTGAAGTACCCGTCGAGGATCCCGGAGAGGTTCGCGGCCCGCTCCTGCGGCGCGCGGCCGAGACCGGACGGCACGACCGTCGTCGTCAGCGAGATGCCGTCCTCGGCGTGCTCGTACGGCAGCTTCGCCACCGACAGCGCCGCCGCAACCAGGCCATGGCGGTCCCGGCCGTTCATCGGGTTCGCACCCGGGGAGAACGGTGCGCCCGCGCGCCGGCCGTCCGGGGTGTTGCCCGTCTTGTGGCCGTAAACCACGTTCGAGGTGATGGTCAGCACCGACTGGGTGTGCCGCGCGTCCCGGTACGCCGGGTAGCGCCGGATCTTCGCCATGAACCGGTCCACCAGGTCCACGGCGATCGCGTCGGCCCGCTCGTCGTTGTTCCCGTAGACCGGGTACTCACCGCTGGTCTCGAAGTCCGTGGCCAAACCGGCCTCGTCCCGCAGCACCCTGACCCTCGCGTACTTGATCGCCGACAGCGAGTCCGCGGCGACCGCGAGCCCCGCGATACCGCAGGCGAGGGTGCGCTCCACGTCGCGGTCGTGCAACGCCATCTCGATGCGCTCGTACGCGTACTTGTCGTGCATGTAGTGGATCACGTTGAGCGCGTGCACGTACGTCTCGGCCAGCCAGTCGAGCATCTTGTCCAGACGCGCCTCCACCTCGTCATAGTCCAGATACTCGCCGGTGACCGGCGCGAAGCCCGGCGCGACGAGCACGCCGCTGCGCTCGTCCCGGCCGCCGTTGATCGCGTACAGCAGCGCCTTGGCGAGGTTGACCCGGGCGCCGAAGAACTGCATCTGCCGGCCGACCCGCATCGCGGACACGCAGCACGCGATCGCGGTGTCGTCACCGGTGCACTGGCGCGTCAACTCGTCGGACTCGTACTGGATCGAACTGGTGTCGATGGAAACCCGCGCGCAGAACTCCTTGAAACCCTGCGGCAGCCCGCTCGACCACAACACCGTCAGGTTCGGCTCCGGCGCCGGCCCGAGGTTGTAAAGGGTCTGCAGGAAACGGAAACTGGAACGGGTCACCAGCGGCCGACCGTCGACACCGGTGCCGCCGATCGTCTCGGTCACCCAGGTCGGGTCGCCGGAGAAAAGCTCGTCGTACTCCGGGGTGCGCAGGAACCGCACGATCCGCAGCTTGATCACGAAGTCGTCGACCAGTTCCTGCGCGCCGCGCTCGTCGAGCAGCCCGGCGGCCAGGTCCCGCTGCAGGTAGACGTCGAGGAAGGTGGAGACCCGGCCGAGTGACATGGCCGCGCCGTTCTGCTCCTTGACCGCGGCCAGGAAGCCGAAGTAAAGCCACTGAATCGCCTCGCGCGCGTCCGCCGCCGGGCCCGCGATGTCGAACCCGTACGAGGCCGCCATCTGCTTGAGCTCACCCAGGGCCCTGATCTGCTCGGCCAGTTCCTCGCGCAGCCGGATCGTGTCCTCGTCGGCCCAGCGCTCGTCCAGTTCGGCGCGCTCCGCCCGCTTGGCGGCGACCAGCCGGTCCACGCCGTACAGCGCGACGCGGCGATAGTCGCCGATGATCCGGCCACGGCCGTACGCGTCGGGCAGGCCGGTGATGATCCCGGCGCGGCGGGCCGCGAGGATCTGCGGGGTGTACGCGTCGAACACCCCGTCGTTGTGGGTCTTGCGGTACTTGGTGTAGATCTCCGCGATACGCGGGTCCGGCTCGACGCCGTACGCCGCCAAGCCGTTGGCGACCAGCCGCCAGCCGCCGTTGGGCATGATCGCCCGCTTGAGCGGCGCGTCGGTCTGCAACCCGACGATCAGTTCATTGTCACGGTCGATGTAGCCGGGCGCGTGCGCGGTGATACCCGCGGGAGTGTGTACGTCCACGTCGTAGATGCCGCGTTCCTGCTCGACCGGGAACATCGCGGTCAACTGCTTCCACAGCGCGGTGGTGCGTTCGGTGGGGCCGGCCAGGAACGAGCCGTCGCCGTCGTACGGGGTGTAGTTGGCCTGGATGAAGTCGCGCACGTCGATCGTCTCGCGCCAGCAGGCGCCGGCGAAGTTCCGCCAGGCGTTGCGCGCGTCGGGCGCACCGTGCTCTTTGAGGTCCTGGTCCAGGATCGCAGTCATCGTATTTCCTCATCGTCGGGCCGGGGCAGTCACCTGCCACGCCTCCCATGATCCAATGGACATGACCAGCGCAACAGGACCGGCGGGCCCGGGGACTAGGGACAAAAGACCCTCGGCATGCGGCCTGAGCGAAGCCGTATACGTGCACAGAGACAGCCCCGTGGCCGGACGCGCGGAGACGGCTGGGGCGCAAACTCAGCGCGCACAAAGGCGGTGGGCACCGCACGCTGCTGCGGTGCCCACCGGTCCGTGGGGTTCGAGAAACCCACTGGCGGAAAGGTCCGACCCACTTCTCGCGGATCCTGATTGCGCGGTGCGCGGCTCGAAGCCGTTGCTCCGCGTCTCGGTTCTTCGAACCTTCCCGCCGACTCCACGACACCAGATCCGGCGGGCGGTGCCCAGTGCCGAAAGTCCCGAGGTGAGCGCCCACCACCGCGCACCGGCGCGTCGCCGCCAGGGGATGACCATCGGCGCCGCCGATCGGGTCTTTCAGCACACTGCGGCGAAGCCGTGCGCGCACGACACTCGATATCGACAGACGAGAGCGCACCCACAGCGTAAGTGGATCGGAGCGATCCCCATGGCGACACAGCATGGACTACACGGATTCCACGTCGGCGGCCGGTTCAACTGGCACGCCCGCACCGAGATGGCGACGACGGCGCGCGCCGGGACGCAGGCGGCCGTCGGGACGCGCGAGGCGGCGATCGCGACGCTGCGTGTCGGCACCGGATTCATCTTCTTCTGGGCGTTCCTCGACAAGACCTTCGGCTTGGGTTACTCCACCCCGTCCGCGCGCGCCTGGATCCACGGCGGCTCGCCGACCAAGGGCTTCCTGTCGAGCGTGGACGTCGGGCCGTTCCAGTCGATGTTCCACGCCTGGGCCGGCAAGCAGTGGGCCGACTGGCTGTTCATGATCGGGCTGGCCGGCATCGGCGCGGCGCTGATCCTCGGCATCGGGATGCGTATCGCGACGGCCGCCGGCGTGCTCCTGGTCGCGCTGATGTGGTTCGCGGTCTTCCCGCCGGCGCGGCACACCGCCACCGGCACCGCCACCGGGTCGACCAACCCGTTCCTCGACGAGCACGTCCTGGAGGCGCTGGTGCTGGTCGCGCTCGCCGCGTTCGGCGTCGGCAGCCGCCTCGGCCTCGGCTCGATGTGGCAGCGGATCCCCGTCGTCAAGCGGCACCAAGCGCTGCGGTGACGGCGCCGCGACCCGGCGTCAGGCTGCACCGGGAAGCGGCAAAGGACCGGCCGGGCTCAATCCCCTCCGAGCCCGGCCGGTCCGTTGCGCGCGCGACGGACCGGCGGCCCGGGACGGCGCGCCCGCCCGGGAGAGCGGCCCAAACGGGCCGAAACGTGCTTCGGGACCAAAGTCCCGCACCCGCGGGACGGAACGCACTGCCACCCGACGATCAAGCCCACGACGCTTGAACACGACCGCTCAGTCCCTGAAAGGACCGCAAGCCGTGGACGCGTTGCTACTCGCCCGCTGGCAGTTCGGCATCACGACCGTGTACCACTTCATCTTCGTGCCGCTGACCATCGGGCTATCGCTGCTGACCGCCGGACTCCAGACCGCCTGGTTACGCACCGGCCGCGAGCATTACCTGCGGGCCACGAAATTCTGGGGCAAACTCTTCCTGATCAACTTCGCGCTCGGCGTGGCCACCGGCATCGTGCAGGAGTTCCAGTTCGGAATGGCCTGGAGCGAGTACTCGCGGTTCGTCGGCGACGTGTTCGGCGCGCCGCTGGCGATCGAGGGACTGCTGGCGTTCTTCCTGGAATCCACCTTCCTCGGGCTGTGGATCTTCGGCTGGGACCGGCTCTCGCCGCGGGTCCACACCGCCTGCATCTGGCTGGCGGGCATCGGAACCATGCTCTCGGCCTTCTTCATCCTGGCAGCCAACGCCTGGATGCAGCACCCGGTCGGCTTCCAGCTCGACCCGGTCACCCACACCGCGCGGCTGACCAGCATCTGGGCGGTGCTGACGAACTCCACCGCGCTGGTCGCCTTCGCGCACACCATCGCCGCCGCCTTCCTGATGTCCGGACTGCTGTTCGTCACCGTCACCGCCTGGCACCTGCGCCGCGGGCGCAACGCCGACGTGATGCGGCCCTCGCTGCGGCTGGGCCTGTGGACCACCCTCGTCGGGTGCGCGCTGACCGCGGTGACCGGTGACATCGACGGCAAGATCATGACCGATCAGCAGCCGATGAAGATGGCCGCGGCCGAGGCGCTCTACCACACCTCGCAGCCCGCGTCCTTCTCGCTGTTCACCATCGGTTCCCTCGACGGCAGGTCCGAGGTCTGGTCGCTGCGGCTGCCGGGCGTGCTCTCCTTCCTGGCCACCGGCTCGTTCCACGGGCAGGTCCAGGGGATCAACGACGTGCAGGCCGCCGAGATCGCCAAGTACGGTCCCGGCACGTACACCCCGGTGATCCCGGTGACCTACTGGTCGTTCCGGTTGATGATCGGCTTCGGGGTGCTCGCCGGGCTGCTCGCGCTGCTCGGCCTGTGGCTGACCCGGCGCGGGCGCACCCCGGCTCCGTCCCGGCGCTGGTTCTGGCTGGCCGCGCTGGGGTCGGTGGCCCTCGGCCCGCTGGCCTCCAGCTTCGGCTGGATCTTCACCGAGATGGGCCGCCAGCCCTGGTCCGTGTACGGCGTGCTGGCCACCCGCACGTCCGTCTCGCCCACGGTCGGCGCGGGCACCATCCTCACCTCGCTGATCGTGCTGACCGCGCTGTACGCGGTGCTCGCGGTGGTCGAGGTCGGGCTCACGGTGCGCGCGGCGGGGCGCGGACCGGGCGACCCGCCCGGCGCGGACACGGACAGCGCCCACGACGCCGAGCCGGGCCTCGGCTTCGCGTACTGACGACGGAGAATGAGGGTTCCTACGATGTCTCTGCAGAACCTCTGGTTCACGCTCATCGCGGTGCTGTGGTGCGGCTACTTCGTGCTGGAGGGCTTCGACTTCGGCGTCGGGGTGCTGCTGCACGCGATCGGCCGGGACGAACGCGAACGCGGACTGCTGCTGCGCACCATCGGGCCGGTCTGGGACGGCAACGAGGTGTGGCTGCTGGTGGCCGGCGGCGCGACCTTCGCCGCGTTCCCACAGTGGTACGCGACCCTGTTCAGCGGCTTCTACCTCGCGCTGCTGCTGATCCTCGTCGCGCTCATCGTGCGGGTGCTCGCGATCGAATACCGCAACAAGGAGAGCGATCCGGTCTGGCGCAAGCGCTGGGACCTGGTGCACTCCGTCAGCGCCGCGGTGCCCGCGCTGCTGTGGGGCGTCGCGTTCGGCAACATCGTGCGCGGCGTGCCGATCGACGCGGCGCACAACTACACCGGCTCGTTCTTCACCCTGCTCAATCCGTACGCGCTGCTCGGCGGCCTGACGACGCTGACGGTGTTCACGCTGCACGGCGCGGTGTTCCTGGCGCTCAAGACCACCGGCGAGCTTCGTGACCGGGCACGCAAGACGGTGCTGCTGGTCGGGCCCGGCGCGGCGATCTTCGCGGTGGGTTTCCTGACGTGGACCCTGGTCGACCTCGACGGCGCTTCGCACGGTCACATCGCGGCGAGCGCGGTCGCGGCGGTGCTGGCGGCGCTGACGCTGGTCGGCGGGCTGCTGGCCACGTGGAAAGACCGCGACGGCTGGGCCTTCGCCGGGACCGCCGCGGCGATCGTGGCGACGACCGCGGCACTGTTCCTGGCGCTGCACCCGGCGGTGATGCCGTCGACGACCTCCGCGGCGTACAGCCTGACGGTGACCAACGCCTCGTCGAGCCATTACACGCTGACGGTGATGAGCTGGGTGGCCCTGGCCTTCACGCCGCTCGTGCTGCTGTATCAGGCCTGGACGTACTGGGTGTTCCGGGCGCGCGTCACCGGCGACGGTTCGGTGTCCGTGCTGGCCCGCCGCTCGGGCCCCGAGGGCGAACTGCCCGGCCACACACATGAAGGCAGCGCTGCGTGAAACCGGTCGATCCCCGGCTGGTGCGGCGGGCCCGGCCGGTGCGGGCGTTCCTCGCCGCACTGGCCGGGATCGGCACGCTGGACGCGGTACTGCTGGTGGTGCAGGCGACGCTGCTCGCGGACCTGGTCTCGCGGCTGGTGCTGACGCCGGACGCGCGGGATCCGTACGCGCCCGCGGTGATCGGCCTCGTCGCCGCCAGTCTCGGGCGGGCCGCGCTCGCCTGGATGCGGGAGTCCTTCGCGGCGCGGACCTCCACGGCCGTGAAGGCCGCGCTGCGCGCCGATCTGATCAGTTCTCTGATCCGTGGGCCGGCGCGGGCGGCCGACCGGGAACGCACGGGTGAGGCCGCGGTCCTGGCGACGCGCGGCATCGACGCGCTCGACGGCTACTTCTCGCGCTACCTGCCGCAGTTGGCGCTGGCCGCGATCGTGCCGGCCGTGGTGGGCGCGCGGATCCTGGCCGCCGATCCGATCAGCGCCCTGATCATCGCGCTGACCGTGCCGCTCATCCCGGTGTTCATGGTGTTGATCGGGCTGATGACCCGCGACCATCTCGCCCGCCGCTGGAACGCGCTGGAGCGGCTCGGCGGGCACTTCCTGGAGGTGGTCGCCGGGCTGCCGACGCTGGTCGCGTTCGGCCGCGCGGAGGGGCAGCGGGCCGCGATACGCCGCGCCGCCGAGGCGCACCGGCGCGAGACCGGCAGGACGCTGCGCGTCGCCTTCCTCTCCTCGCTGGTGCTGGAACTGATCGCGATGCTCTCCGTCGCGCTGGTGGCCGTCGCGATCGGGCTGCGGCTCGCGGACGGCGGGCTGAGCCTGCGCACCGGGCTGCTGGTGCTGATCTGCGCGCCCGAGGTCTACCTGCCGCTGCGGCTGGTCGGCGCGCGGTACCACGAGGCCGCGGAGGGCCTGGCGGCGACGGAGCGGATCTTCGCACTGACGGACGCCGAGCAGCCGCAGGCCGGACTCGGCACCGCTGCCGGGGCCGCGGGCGACGGCGGGGCCGCGGCCGGGAGCTTCGCGCGCGCGCCGAGGCTCGCGCCGGCGACGATCCGTTTCGAAGGGGTGCGCGTCAACCACGAGGGCCGCGGCGTGCACGTCGTGCCGGACCTGGAAATCCCGCTTGCGGAGGGCCGGGTCACCGCGCTGGTCGGTCCGAGCGGCGCGGGCAAGACCACGCTGCTGCACCTCCTTCTCGGCTTCGACACGTTGTCCGGCGGGCGCATCACGGTCGGCGGCGAGGAACTCACCGCGGCGGACCTGACGGCCTGGCGTCGTCAGTCGGCCTGGCTGCCGCAGCGCCCGCGGCTGACCGGCCGCACGGTCGCGGACGCGATCCGGCTCGGGCGTCCGGACGCCACCGAAGCCGACCTCGCGCGCGCCGCGCGCGCCGCCGGCATCGACTTCCCGCTCGACACCCCGCTCGGCCGCGACGGCACGGCGGTCTCCGGCGGCCAAGCGCGCCGGGTCGCGCTCGCGCGCGCGATCCTGCGGAACGCCGCGCTGGTCCTGCTGGACGAGCCGACCGAGCACTTGGATCCGGAGACCGAGCGCTCGATCACCGCGGCGCTGCGCGCCTGGCTGCCCGGACGCACCGCGCTGCTGATCACGCACCGCCCGGCCTTGCTCGAATTCTGCGACACTATCGTGCGTATCGACGGCCCGCGCGGCGAGTACGCGCAGCAGGCCGCGGCCACGCAGCCGGCCTTGTGCACGCAGACGCTCGCGCCCAGCGCGGCCGCTCGACCACCCGCCGAACCGCCGGCAGAGAGCGACGAGCCGGGCAGCGCCGACAGTTCGAGCAGTGCCGGCGACTCACGCGGCGCCGAAAGTTCAAGCGACACCGACAGTTCGAGCAGTGCCGATGACGCGAGCAGCGCCGACAGCGCCGACAGCATCAGGAGTATCAGGGGGCGTCTTCTCGCGGCGATCGGTCTCGCGGGCGCAGCGGCGCTGTGCAGCGTCGGCCTGGCCGCGGCCTCCGCGTGGCTCATCGCCACCGCCGCGCTGCGGCCGCCCCTGCTCACCCTCCAGGTCGGGATCGCCGCGGTGCAGGCGTTCGGATTCGGCCGGGCGACACTGCGTTACGCCGAACGCCTCGCCGGGCATGACGCGACGCTGCGGCTGCTCGCGGGCCTGCGGGTGGACGTGTACCGCGGGCTGGTGCGCCGCGCCCCGGCCGCCATGGCCGCCGAGCACGGCGGCGACCTGCTGGCGAACCTGACCTCCGACATCGAGGCCGCACAGGACCTGTTCCTCAAGGTTCTGCTTCCCTCGGCCGGGGCCGTGGTCTCCTGCGCGGGCCTGCTGCTGTTCGACCTGCTCGCCCTGCCCGGCAGCGCACTGATCCTGCTGCTCGGGCTCGGCGTCGGCGCGCTGGCCGTCCCGGCGCTCGCCCGGGCGACCGGCCGCGGCGCCGAGCGGCGTACCGCACAGGTTCGCAGCCTGCTGGCGCAGCACACGGTTGACCTGCTCGGCGCGCTGCCGGACCTGGTCGCGTACGGCGCGGCCGAACGACAGGCCGAACTGATCGCCCAGGACGACCGGCGGCTGACCGCGCTGGAACGGCGCGGCGCGCTGGCCGGCGGACTCGGGCAGGCCCTCAACCTGCTGGCCGCCGGGGCGACCTGCGCGGCCCTGGCCGTGATCGCCCTGGACGCGGCCCGCTCCGGCCGGGCCGGCGGACCGGTGCTCGCCGCGGTCGTACTCGCCCCGATCGCGCTGTTCGAACTGCTCGCCGCGCTGCCCGACGCCGCCCGCGGCTACGACCGCGGCCGGGCCGGATGGGAACGGCTGCACCGGATCGCCGACGCGCCCCGGCTCGTGGCCGCGCCCCTCGTCGCGCAGCCGCTGGCCTGGACAGACACCTCCGTGCTCGAATTCGACCGCGTCACCGCCGCGTGGCCCGACCCTGACACGCTCGGCGCCCCCGTCGCGCGGCCGGCAGTACAAGAGGTCTCATTCACCGTGCACGCGGGCGAACACATCGAGCTTTCCGGCCCCAGCGGCGCCGGAAAGTCCACCGTGGCCGCCCTCGCGGCGCGCTACCTGGACCCCGTGCGCGGAGCGGTACGCATCGACGGAACCGACCTGCGCGAAACCGATCCCGACGATGTGCGCGCCCTGGTCGCCGTGTGCGGACAGGACGCACACCTCTTCGACACCAGCATCCGGGAGAACCTGCGGATCGCGGACCCGGCCGCCACCGAGGCGCAACTGTGGCGGGCGCTGGCGGCCGTGCGCCTCGACGACTGGGTGCGCAGCCTGCCGTCGGGATGGGACACCGCTGTCGGCCAACTCGGCGACGCGGTGTCGGGCGGAGAGCGGCAACGCATCGCACTGGCCCGTGCGCTGCTGAGCCCCGCGCCGATCGTCGTGCTCGACGAACCGCTCGCCCACCTGGACGCCGAGACTGCCGCGGCGGTGGAGCAGAACCTGCGCCGGGAACTGAGCGGCCGTACCGTGGTCTGGATCCGGCACGCGGCCGCGGCGGCGCCGCACGGCCAGCCTGGTCAGTCCGGTCAGCCTGGTCATTCCGGCCAGTCCGGCGCACCGGATTCGCCCGTCGAGTCGCGGCGCCGCATCAGCGTCGGCGCGCCCTGACCTGACCTGGCACGCGACGCCGCGTATCGGCGAGCGCTGACACGCCGGCCGGAATCGCGGGACGAAAGGCAGCGGGGAAAGTACCGGCAAAAGTGACGCTGAGCCCTGACGTATCAGGGCTCAGCGTCTCAGCTTCGGGCCCGCGCCGGGGCCCGAAGGGATCTGCGTTCAGCGGATCGGCACCACCGCGACGGGTGCGTGCACGTGGCCGAGCAGGCCGTGGATCACCGGGCCCACGCCCAGCGACAGCGGTGCGAGCCGCCGGTGCGCGCCGACGACGACGAGACGCGCCGAGGTCGAGGCGTCGGCCAGGACCGCCGAGGGGTGGCCGCGCTGCACACTGATGGCCACCGGCACGTCCGGGTACTTCTCCCGCATGGCCTTCAACTGCTCGATCATGCGCTCCGCGGCCTGCCGGGCGAGGATGTCGGTCTCGCTCAGGTAGTCCTGCGCATGCGCCGGGTACGGCGCCCAGGCGTGCACCGCCCGCAGCGCCGCTCCGTAGCGCACCGCCTGTTCGAACGCGAACCGGATCGCCTCATCGGCCTGGTCGTCCTGCATGCCGAGAACGACCTCGCCGGTGCGCTCGTCGTCGTGGTCGTATCCGCGCACCACCACGGTCGCGCAGTGCGCGTGCGCCACAAGCCGCGCGCTGACCGAACCGAGCGGCAGCCCGGCGAATCCACCCCGGCCGCGCGTGCCCACCACGACCAGGTCCGCGTCACCGCTCGCGGTCACCAGCGCGCCGGCCGCGCCGGCACGCACCAACTCGGTGGTGACCTCCAGTTGCGGATGCGTCTCCAGCACGTGATGCGCAACCTGCGCGAGCAGTTTCCCGCCCGCCTCGCCGGCCGTGTGCACGTGCTCGGCGTGTACGCCCGGCTCGTACAACGCCGAGCTCGGATCGGAATCCAGCGCGTGGATGATGTGCAGCGGCAGCCCGCGTTCCTGCGCCTCGGCCGCCGCCCACGTGGCGGCGCGCGCCGCGTGCCCGGAGGCGTCCACTCCGACGACGACACGACGGCTGTGCAGGGTCTCGTCTCTGGTCATGGCTGCCTCCAGGCCCTCGATGCGGCTTCTCCAACGCCGAGTCCAGCATCCCGCCGCCGTGATCGCGCCGACAGAGTCGTTCGTCCCAGCGCCCACCGGGCTTTCGGGCCGGCGCCCGCTGGCTTCGGGCTTCGGGCTTCGGACCGAACTCGGTGCTCTCCGTGAGACCGGGCTCAGTTCTGGGCGCCGTGCGGTGTGATCGGCACGATCGCGACGGGGCACGGTGCGTGGGTCAACAACGCGTGCAGGACCGAGCCGACGCCGATCGACAGTGCCGTGCGATGCCGGTGCGCGCCGAGGACCAGCAGCCGTGCGTCGCGGGCCGCGTCGACGAGCGCGGCGGCCGGGACCGCGCAGACGGCGTCCGCCTGCGCGGGGACCATGTCGTGAGCGCGCAGCGCCGGCTTGAGCAGCGCCTTGAGCAGTTCGTCCGCGGCGGTTGCGAGAACCGAGGGCTCGATGTAGTAGTAGCCGTTGTACGGCGGGACCGGCTGCCAGGCGTGCACCGCGCGCAGCGGCTCGCCCAGTTCCTCGGCCAGCAGGAAACCGAAGTCGATCACCTCGGCAGGCTCGCGCGCCGCGACACCGAGCACGATCCCGTGCCCGGCCCGGTGCTCGGCGGCCGGTTCCTCCTCGGCGGGCACCAGGACCATCGGTCCGTGGCTGTGGGCGGCCAGGCGCAGCCCGACCGAGCCGAGCCGCAGGCCCGGGAAGCCGCCGTGTCCGCGCGTGCCCACGACCGTCAGCGCCGCCTGGCCGCTGGCCGCCACCAGCGCCTCGGCCGGCTCGTCCGCGCAGATCTCGGTGCTGATCCACAATCCCGGGAACTTCTCCAGCAGTTCGGAACGCAGCCGGTCGAGCAGCTCCTCCGCCTGCTTGGTGCGGTTCTGCCGGTATTCCTCGAAGGGCAGGCGGCTGAGCAGCGTGGCCGCGCCGCTCAGGTTGAGCGCGTGCACCAGATGCAGACCGGTGCCGCGGTGCGCCGCCAGAGCGGCGGCCCAGTCCGCCGCCCGAGCAGCGCCACGGGAGCCGTCGACGCCGACGACGATGCGCTGTGACGCTGGATAAGTGTTCATGATCGCGCTCCGGTCTTGCGGGGCGGTCACCGGACGGCGGCCGCCGGTCCTCGATTTCAGCTTCCCGCCCCCGGCCCGCGGCCGCACGGGCCGCGGGTACCGTCTCGCCGGGCCGTTGGTCCCGCCCCCGGCTGCCGTAGCGCCCGGCCGGAGCCGACCTACCGCGGCCGTTCGCCCCACCCGCGGCGGGACCGGCGCCCCTGCCGCCGCGGCCCCGGCGGGACGATGATCGACTGGAGGAATGAGGAGGCCGAAAATGGCGCACCGCACCGTGGAAAGCGTGATGACGCCGGTCGCGCAGGTCGTGTCGGTCCGGCCGGGGACCCCGTACAAGGAAGTCGTCAAGCTGCTGACGCAGCACGCGGTCAGCGCCGTGCCGGTGCTCGGCGAGGCGGGGCACGTCCTGGGCGTGGTTTCCGAAGCCGACCTGCTGTTCAAGGAGACCCGCACGGCCTCGTCCGGCTCGGCCAGGGCGGCGATCTCCCCCAAGCAGGCGCTCTCCAGGCACAAGGCCGAAGGCGCCACCGCGGTCGAGCTGATGACCGCTCCCGCGGTCACCATCCGGCCGGACGAACAGGTCGCCGCGGCGGCACGCAGGCTGGAGGAGCACCGGATCAAGCGGATGCCGGTCGTCGACGGCGAGGGCCGGCTCGTCGGCATCGTCAGCCGCCGCGACCTGCTGCGGGTGTTCCTGCGCACCGACCGGGAAATGGAAGCGGAGCTGCGCTCGCTGCTGGTGGACTCCTTCTGGATCGATCCGAACGGCTGGAGCGCGCGGGTCTCCGAGGGCAGGGTGCTGCTCTCCGGCCGGATGGACCGGCGCAGCACGGTGCGGATCGCCGAGAGCGCGGCCCGCCGGATCGACGGCGTGGTGGCGGTGGACAACGAGCTGACCTACACCGAGGACGACTCGCAGGTTCCGCCGGTCAGGGAGGTGCCGTTCAAGGGCGTGTTCGCCGGCCTGCACCGCTCCGGCGGCCGGCACTGACCGGGACCTCGCGATGAGGTTCCTGAAATGAAGGTTCTGATCTGCGTGGCGAGCAGGCACGAGGCGACCGCGCAGATCGCCGAGGTGCTCGCGCGGACGCTTTCGGACCGCGGCCTGGATGTCAGGACGCTGCAATCTGGCTCGGCCACCGCGGCTGACGTCGATGACTGTGACGCGCTCATCCTCGGCAGCGCGGTGTACCTGGGCCGGTGGATGGCCGAAGCCCGGGACCTGGTGGACCGCGTCGGCGGGCAGCTGAACGGCAAACCGGTCTGGCTGTTCTCCAGCGGGCCGGTCGGCGACCCGCCACAGCCCGCACCGGACGCCGCTCTCGACATGTCGGAACTGATCAGCGCGACGGCGGCGCAGGAGCATCGGCTCTTCGGCGGCAGGCTGGCGCGCAAGCGGCTCGGCGTCGTCGAGCGCACGCTCGTGGCGGTGATGCGCGTGCGCGACAGCGACAACCGGCAGTGGGAGCAGATCAGGGCCTGGGGCGAGCAGATCGCCGGCCGGTTGCGCGCGACTTCCCCGCCCGCCTGATCACGCAGCCGCCTGTTCGCACATCACGATCACGCCTCCACCGATCACAGGGAGCGCAGCAGTTCCAGCGCGGCGAGCGCCTCGGCCTCCGCCATCCTGTCGACGGCGAACCCGACGTGCACGATCACGTATTCGCCCACCGCGGCGTCCGGGACCATCGCGAGACTCACCTGCTTGACTCCGTCGTCGCATTCGACCATCGCCACCGCAAAGGGCTCCGCCTGGCGGACCTCCACGATCCGTCCGGGAACGCTCAGGCACACGGCCGGTCACCCACCCTTCGCGGGCTTGCCGGCGCCCGCCGCCGCAGCGGCGAGAGCGCCGAGCACCTCGCGGCCGATCCTGGCCGCCAACTCGGGCACGGCCTGCGCCACCGGGCCCGAGAGGGGCGCGCCGAGGCGGAAGTCGCGGCCGTGTACAGCGTAGAGGATCAGCCGGCCGGGCAGCCGGTCCATGACGTGGGCGAGCCGCGCGGCGGCGCCGAGCCCGACCGCGTGGCTGGTGCCGCCGGGCTGCGCGCCGAAGTCCCCCACCTCGGGGTCCAGTTCCCTGCGATACACGAAACCGTGGCGTTCCGAGCCGCCGCGCACCGCGTCGAGAACCAGTGCGCACCGGTAGCCCTGCCAGAGGTCGATCATGCGCGCCGGCTCGCCGTCGCAGGCCGCGAGCCGCACCCGGTCGACCACCGCGGGATAGGCGCGCAGCGCCTCGATGACCGCGGCGCCGAAGCCGCCGTCACCGCGCATCTTCATGCCGACGCCGATCACGATGATCGAAGGGCTCGCCGCGCGCGCCGCGCCCGCCGCCGCACGGCCGCCGGGCTTGGCATGGGGAACGGAAGAGGACATGGCCGCTCAACTCCCCGCCGGGTCGAGGTGCCGATGGCGGCGCTCGTCGCGGTGCAGCCGCAGGAAGTGCGTCGAGCAGGAGACACAGGGGTCGTAGTTGCGGATGGCCTGCTCGCAGCGCGCGGTCAGCTGCGCGTCGGTCAGCTGGGCGCCGGCCTGGGCCACCAGCCGCAGGTCCGCCTCCATCGCGGCCTGGTTCTGCGCGGTCGGCGGCACGATCCGGGCCGCCGTGATCACCCCCTGCTCGTCCAGGTCGTAGCGGTGGTAGAGCAGGCCGCGCGGGGCCTCGGTGGCCCCGTAGCCGCGCCCCGCGCGCGGCCGGATCGCCGCTGCGGGCGGATCCGGCGGGGTGTAGGACTCGATGATCGCCCGCGCCTCGGCGACCGCCTGCACCAGTTCCACCGCCCGCACCAGCACGGAGCGGAACGGGTTGCGCTCGACCCGGCCGAGGCCGGCGGAGCGCGCCGCGTCCGCGGCGACCGGCCACAGCCGCGGCCCGGCCAGGTTGTAGCGCGCCAGCGGGCCGGTGAGGTAGGTGCCGACTCCGCGCAGTCGCGCGTGCAGCGCCGTCGAATGCGCCACCTGCGTCTCGCTGACGAAGTGCTCGAAGTCCTCCAGCGGGAAGCCGATCCCCGCCGTGGTGATCACCCCGTCGCCGGCGTCGATCGGATAACGCGGGCCGCCGCCGCTGCGCGCCCCGCCCTTCGGCCCCGGATCGTCGAGCGTGAGCAGCGCGTGCGGGGTCTGGAAGTCGGGGAACTCGAATCCGGCCACCCAGCGCACGGTCAGCACCGCGGCTTCGAGCGCGTCGTCGAGCCGGTTCTTGAAGTCGTCGAGCTCGCTGCGCGGCGGGGCGCGGTGGAAGCCGCCGACCCGCACGTTGACCGGGTGGATCGCCCGGCCGCCGACCAGCTCGACCAGGTCGTTCCCGGTCTTCTTCAGCGCCAGCCCGCGCGCGACCACCGCCCGGTGGTCCTTGGCCAGCTCGGTCGCGTCCGGATAGCCGAGGAAGTCGGGGGCGTGCAGCAGGTGGATGTGCAGCGCGTGGTTCTCGATCCACTCGCCGCAGTACAGCAGCCTTCGCAAGGATCTGACATCCGGCCCCACGCTCACGCCGAAGGCGTCCTCGATCGCCCGGCAGGCGCTGAGCTGGTAGGCGACCGGGCACATCTCGCAGGCCCGCGCGGTGATGTCGGGTACCTCGGTGTACGAGCGGCCGCGCAGGAAGGCCTCGAAGAAGCGCGGCGGTTCGTAGATGTTCAGCCGGGCCTCGGTAACCCGGCCGCGATCCAGCACGAGGTGCAGCGCGCCCTCACCCTCCACCCGGGCGAGCGAACCGACCTCCAGCAGCCGTTCCTGCCGACTTGTCATGGCTCTCGCCTACCTTCCTCGCGTTCGCGGCCGGCGGCTTCGTCCGCCGCGGTGCGCGCCACGGCCAGGCCGGGCGCGCGGTGACCCGGATCCGCCGGGTTCGCCGGGTTCGCCGGGTTCGCCGGCATCAGGGTCCGCAGCAACCGGTCCGGCGCGCAGCCTTCGGCCAACAGCAGCAGGGCCATCGCCTCGGTGCGGGCCTGCCGGGCGGAACCGACGCAGCCGACGCAGCCGCGGTGGAACGCCGGGCAGATCGCCCCGCAGCCGGCCTGGGTGACCGGGCCGAGGCACGGCGCGCCGTACGTGACGGTGACGCACGCCGCGCCGCGCGCCTCGCACTCGTGGCAGACGCTGCGGTCCGGGATCGCGGGACTGCGGCCGGAGAGGAAGGCGGTGATCACTTCGAGCAGTTGGCCGCGGTCCACCGGGCAGCCGCGCAACTCGTAGTCCACCTTCACGTGGTCGCGGACCGGCGCGGAGTACTTGAGGGTACTGAGATACAGCGGGCTCGGGTACGCCGCGCCGACCCGGCCTTGGAAGGCGCCGTCGGCCACGTCGGCCACGTCGGCGTAGTTTCGCAGTGCCTGGATACCGTCGCTGGAGCCGCAGGCTCCGAGCACGACGAGGTACCGGGACCGTGCGCGGACGTCGCGGATGCGCGCGGCGTCCTCGGGCGTGGTGATCGAGCCCTCGACGAGGGAGAGGTCGTACGGGCCGGGCGCCACGCCCCCGGCCGCCTCGGGGACGGAGTCGATGCGCACCCGGCCGGCGACCGCGAGCAGCTCGTCCCGGCAGTCCAGCAGCGCCGGCCGGCAACCGTCGCAGGAGGCGAACTTCCACACGGCCAGGGTGGGCGCCGCGACGGCGCCGGCTGTTTCGGTCGCGGTGGACATGGGCCTCACACCTCCTTGACGGCGAGCAGCGGTACGGCATGCCCGAGGCCGACGCACACCGCGTCGCACGCGGCCGCGATCCGCGCGGCCGGAAGCTGTCCGGCCTGGTCTGCGCGGGTCGCGGCCGGCTTGGAGGGGACAGGTCCCCGCCCAAGCATCGTCATCGCGTGTCACTTCCCACGGCGGCGCCCTGCGCCGCCCGCTCGGCCAACACCGCGGCGCGCCCGGCCTCAAGCCGCGCGACCGGCACCCGGAACGGGGAGCAGGACACGTAGTCGACCCCGGCGTCGTGGAAGAAGTGGATCGACTCGGGATCGCCGCCGTGCTCGCCGCACACGCCGATCTCCAGGTCCGGCCGGGTCGCCCGGCCGCGCTCGACCGCGATGCGCACCAGCGCGCCGACGCCTTCCGCGTCGACCGTTCCGAACGGGGACGCGGCGAACACGCCCTGCTCCAGGTACGCGGGGAAGAACGCGCCCTCGGCGTCGTCGCGGCTCATGCCCCAGGTGGTCTGGGTCAGGTCGTTGGTCCCGAAGGAGAAGAACTCGGCGTGCTTGGCGATCGCGCCCGCGGTCAGCGCCGCGCGCGGCAGCTCGATCATGACGCCGATCGACGCGGTCAGCCGCGGGTCCACCTCGCGCAGCACCCGGATGGCCTCGGCCCGCGCCAGTTCCAGCTCGCGCACCTCCGCCACCAGCGGGATCATCACGTGCGCCACCGGGGCACCGCCGTCGGCCCGCCGCGCGGCCATCGCCTCGGCCAGTGCGCGCACCTGCATCGCGTAGAGACCGGGCACCACCAGACCGAGCCGCACGCCGCGCAGCCCGAGCATCGGGTTCTCCTCGTGCCAGCGGCGCACCGCCGCCAGCAGCCGCCGGCGTTCGGGTTCGACCGGCCGGTGCGTGGCGTCGGCGACCGCGATCTCGACCGACAGCTCGGTCAGGTCGGGCAGGAACTCGTGCAGCGGCGGGTCGAGCAGGCGCACCGTGACCGGCAGCCCGTCCATCGCGGCCAGCAGACCGGTGAAGTCCGCGCGCTGCAACGCGAGCAACTGGTTGAGCGCCCGCGCGCGCTCCTGCGGCGTCTCGGCCAGGATCAGCCGCTCGACGATCGGGCGCCGCTCGCCGAGGAACATGTGCTCGGTGCGGGCCAGCCCGATGCCGTGGGCGCCGAAGCGCCGCGCACGGGCCGCGTCGGCCGGGGTGTCGGCGTTCGCGCGCACCCCGAGCCGGGCGCGCCGGTCGGCAATGGCGAGCAGCCGGGCGACCGCGGCGATGACCGGGTCGGCGCCGCGCACGCTCTGCCCCGACGGGCCCTGCTTCTCCGTCTGCCGGCCCTCGAAGTACTCGACCAGCGGGGAGGGGACGACCGGGATCTCCGAGGCGTACACGGCGCCCTCGGTGCCGTCGATCGAGATCACGTCGCCGCGGTGGATGACCGCTCCGGCGGCCTGGCCGCGCGCCACGGTGGCCGTGCCCGCGTGCTCGTCGATCTCCAGGCTCTCCACGCCGCACACGCAGGTGCGGCCCAGGCCGCGGGCGACCACGGCCGCGTGCGACGTCTTGCCGCCGCGTCCGGTGAGCACGCCGACGGCGGCGATCATGCCGGGCAGGTCGTCCGGGTTGGTCTCGCGGCGCACCAGGATGACGTGCTCGCCCGCGGCGGCGCGCTCCGCCGCGTCCGCGGAGTCGAACACCGCGCGCCCGACCGCGGCACCTGGCGAGGCGGCCACACCGAAGGCCACCGGGGTCACCGCCGCGGCTGCGGTCGGCGCGAAGCACGGGAACATCAGCTGCGCCAACTGGTCGCCGCTCACCCGGGCCAGCGCCTCGTCCTCGTCGATGCGGCCCTCGTCCAGCAGGTCCGCCGCGATGCGGAAGGCCGCGGCCGCGGTGCGCTTGCCCACTCGCGTCTGGAGCATCCACAGCTTGCCGCGCTCGACGGTGAACTCGACGTCGCACAGGTCGTGGTAGTGCTCCTCAAGCCGGGTCATGTGCCCGCGCAGCGCGGCGTGCGAGGCCGGGTCGATCGCGCCGAACTGCTCAAGTGTCAGAGTGTTGCGGACGCCGGAGACGACGTCCTCGCCCTCGGCTTCGGTGAGGTAGTCGCCGTACGCGCCGGGGGCGCCGGTCGCCGGGTCGCGGGTGAAGCCGACCCCGGTGCCCGAGTCCGCGCCGAGGTTCCCGAACACCATCGCCATCACCGTCACCGCGGTGCCCAGGTCCTCCGAGATGTGCTCGCGCCTGCGGTACACGTGCGCCCGCTCGCCGTTCCACGACTCGAAGACCGCGCGCACCGCGCCGGTCAGCTGCTCGCGCGGGTTCTGCGGCACGTCCTGCCCGGTGCATTCGCGCACGGTCTGCTGGTAGTGGCGGGTGAGCGCGCGCAGCGCGTCCGCGTCCAGGTCGGTGTCCGGGGCGTTCGCAGCCAGGCCCTTGCGCACCTTGGCGCGGATCAGGTCCTGCTCGAAGCGCTCGGCCGGGACGCCGAGCACGGTCTTGCCGTACATCTGCACCAGCCGCCGGTAGCAGTCCCACGCGAAACGCTCATCGCCGTACAGCTTCGCCAGACCGTCCACGGTCGCGTCGCACACGCCGATGTTCAGGATGGTGTCCATCATTCCGGGCATCGAGAACTTCGCCCCGGAACGCACCGAGACCAGCAGCGGTTCGTCCAGACCGCCGAGCCTGCGGCCCGTCGCGTCCTCGAGCGTGGCCAGGTGCTCGGCCAGCTGCGCGTTCAGGCCGGCGGGCAGCCGCCCGGAGCGCAGGTAGTAGCGGCACGCCTCGGTGGTGACGGTGAAGCCGGGGGGCACCGGCAGCCCCAGCCGGGTCATCTCGGCCAGGTTCGCGCCCTTGCCGCCGAGCAGGTCGGCCATCGAGGCGCGCCCGTCGGCGAAGTCGTAGATGTAACGATGTGCCGGTTCGATCTGGTGCGGGCTTGGGTGCGTTTCTATCTGTCGCATGGCTGGCCGTTCCCTTCGGCATGCTCCGGGTTCCGCCTTCCAGGCTCCCGCCGGGCGGGTGGCCTGGTCAGTGCCCCCGGTCCCGCCCCCTCCGGGACCAACGGCCCGGGGCCGCGCGGCGCCCGCGGGCGATGACGATTTCGAGCACGGATGAGCACGGCGCGCGCCGCGTCACGCGGGAGTGCGCATCACCCCGGGGCGGCTCTCGCGTGATCGCCAGGGTCTTTGGTCCCATTTCGCCGGGATGCGCGGCCCTGGTCCGCGGAGGGCGGCTCGCAGATGCTTTCGCTTGTGCGCATTCGGAGGTCGTATTCGCGTGCCGCACTCGACGGTGTCGTCACCCGGCCGGATCCATCGCAGGGTTCGGCTTCGAACCGACCGCCCCGGCCAGTCTGAGCGATTTCCGATGAGTGATGAAAGTACGCGGTGGCACGTGATGAAACTCGGGAACGGCGCTGCCGCCGCCCATGAGCCCGACGGCGGGCGGGAGCCGCGGCGGATGACGCAACTGGACCGCTCCGAGGCGCTCGCGCTGTTGGCGAGCGTGTCGCTCGGCCGGATCGTCTTCACCCAGAACGCGCTGCCGACGGTTCGCCCGGTCAACCACGTCATCGACCGCGGGCAGATCGTGCTGCGCACGCACGCGGGCGCGGCGCTGACCCTGCAGACCGGACGCGCCGGAAACGGGGGCGTCGTCGTCGCGTACGAGGCGGACGCGATCGATCCGGTCACTCATCTGGGCTGGAGCGTCATCGTGACCGGTTACGCCCGGCTGGTCGACGATCCCGAGGATCTGGCCCGCTACCACGCGATGCTCGAACCCTGGGTCGCGCAGACCATGGATCACGCGGTGCGCATCCGCCCCGATCTGGTCTCCGGGTTCCGGTTGACCGCGCAACCGCTCGCCGGCTGAGAAGCCCGCGGACGTCGCTTCTCTCGCAGAGCTTTACTGGATGAGGTGGGGTGGGGCGCGGTTCGGTGCCCGGAGACCTTCAACGCAGGTGTCCGGGCACCGAACCGTACTTTCATTGCCGCTGTTCTTTCATTGCCGCCATTACCGTGCGGATGAGGTAGCCGTATCGAGCGGTCGCGCACGGCTGCTCGCCCGTTACGGCCTGGTCACCTCACCCGTCACGGCATGGGCACCGACCAGATTCCGCGGCCGTGCGTGGCGACGTAAAGCGTCTTGCCGTCAGGGCTCGGCGTCAGGTAGACGGCGGCCGCCGTGGGCAGGTTGCCGTTCGCGGTGATGTCCGCCTGGCCCAGACGCTTCCAGTGGCCGAGGCCGTCCGCCTTCACGTCGTCCACGAAGACGCCGAGGTCCGTCGCGACGATGATCGTGCCGTCCGGGGCGACCAGCGTCCGGTTGGCAGGTGCGTCAGGGAACGAATCCGCCGCGGTGCTCGCGCCGCTCACGTCCGTCCAGGTCGCGCCGCCGTCCGTGGTACGCCAGACGTGACCGTAACCGGCGCCCGGCGCCTCATGCCACGCGCGGGAGAAGCCGGAGAAGGTCACGTACGCGGTCGCGCCGCTCGTGTCGGCGGGATCGATGGTGACCCCGGAGATGTACCGGTTCGGGAAGTCGGACGGAAGCGTCAGCTGGTGCCAGGCGCCGCCGTAGTTGGTCAGGACGCCCCGGCCGAAGCTGCCGGACGGGTTGCACGTGCCGCACCAGCCGGCCCAGATCACGTGGTTCCGGCTGGCGATCGCGGTGATGGAGTGGCCCGCACCGGAGTCGGCGAGCTGCTGCCAGTCGGCGCCGGAGGTGGTGCTCCACGTCTTGGTGTCGCCCCAGACGTATTCGCCCGCCGCGACCCAGAAACCGGCGTCCAGGGTGTCCGCTGCGAACGGCGCGATGAAGCGCGGGTTCGGGTCGCTCGGCGCGATGTTGGTGATCGCGGACGGGGTGCCGTCGTTGTTCGCCGTATAGCCGCAGTTGTTCGTCAGCTGCATGGTCAGGCCGACGTACTCGCCGACCGTCTGGCAGCCGTCGGCCGGGTTGACCAGCTGGTCGCCGCCGTCGCCGCCGAACGGCTCGCTCATCTGCCCGGCCGGGTTGAGCTGCTCGCTCACCGGCGTCGCGGTGCCCGGGTACGTGTACGTATATGTCGAGCCCTGCGGGGAGAGGAACGAGACTCCGTTGTCCTGCAATCCGCCCCACAAGGCAGTACCGCCGCTGGACAGGGTTCCGGCGCCCACCGAGTAGTACTGGAGCGTGCGCAGCGTGCCGCTCGCGTTGAGGTTCCGCCAACCGGGCGCGGTCTGGGTGGTCGGCCGCGCGTACACGCCGCCGTCGTTGCCCGCGTAGACCTCCGGCGCGTGGCCCGGCCAGGTGCTGAAGGCGAGCGCGTGCTGGTCCGAGTGCATCACGTTGCCGTCGCAGGTGTTCAGCGAGGGCGTGTAGCTGAAGCAGGGCATGCCGAAGTTCCAGTAGCGTCCGACGGTCTGCCAGCTCGCGCCGCCGTCGCGGGATTCGTAGAGCTCTTCGAGCCCGAGGTACACGTGGCCGGGGTCGGCCGGGTCGACGGCGAGGGACTGGTCGTACCACGCCTGGACACCCGGCTGGTATCCGGGGCCGATGCGTGTGCGCTTCATCGCCGAGCCGCTGTTGGCCAGCACGCTGGAGGTGGCGATCTGGTTGTACGGACCGTTGATGTCGCCCGAAGCGGAGACGTAGACGCCGGCCAGGACCGTGGTGGATCCGGCCTTGTTGAGCAAGGTCGGCGACTCCATCACCGCGTACAGGCGGGTGCCGTCCGCGGAGTACGCGAAGGTGGCGTTGCCGATCTCCTTCGGGTTGATCGCACCGGTCGGGTTCGCCAGGGACCAGGTGTTCCCGCCGTCGCGCGAGTAGTAGAAGCCGTTGTACGCCGCGCCGCTACGCCAAGCCACGTTCGCGACCAGCGACTCGCCCGAGCTGCCGGGCTGTACCGCCACGTCGGACGCGACGTCCGCGAAGTAGCTGCTGACGCCGCAGCCGACGCCGGCGATGCCGATGCCGGCGCACGGGGCGAGCACCGCGGTCCACGTGGTCGCGGAGGATGCCGTCAGGGATCTGCGATAGACCCCGTGCGAGGTCACCGCGAAGACGTAGCCGGCCTGGGGATCGGCCCGCAGTTCGTGGATCGACACCCCGTCGAGCTCGCCGCCGCCCACGCGGTCGGCGGTGGAGAAGGTGCCCGTTGCCGGGTTGACGAGCCGGTAGACGCCGGAGCCCGCGTAGTTGTCCGAGGCCGTGGTGGCCTCGCCGGTGCCGAGCCAGAGCGAGCCGTCCGGCAGGACCGCGAGCGAGCCGACCGAGAGCGCCGGCAGGTGGTCGGCGATCGGCGTCCAGGTCGCGCCGTCGTCCGAGGACCGGAACACTCCGCCGTCCGCCCCGCCCGCGTACAGGACACCGGCGTGCGCGGGATCGACCGCGAGTGCCGCTATCCGGCCGGACGAATAGCCGGCGCCGCCGCCCGAATTGGACGCGTTGCGGTCGCGGTAGTGCAGCGAGTCAGAGTTGTAAGGCTGCGTAGTCGCTTCGGAGAACGTGGAGGTGCTGACCGGCATCTGCGTGACGTGATTCCACGCCGCCGTGTACGCGCCCGCGGTCACGGAACCGTCCGGGGAGAGGCGCGGGTCGTCGTACGCGCCCAGCGCGGCCATCAGGTCGTCGGACTCGTCGCCCGCGGACCCGACGCTCGTGGTCTGACCCCCGCTCGGCGCAGCGCCCGCCGGACCCGCCGCCCAGGCCGTCGCCGCGACGACGGCGCCGAGGGATACCGTGGCAACGGTTGTTCTTATCATCGTTTTTCTTTTCCCGGCGTTGCCGGGTCTCCAGGCCGATCGGCCCATGAGTGCTCCTGTCCGGGCGGGTCCGGGCCTGGTGGGCCTGCCCGCCGCCTCGAAGGGTGGCCCGCCGCCGGCTGCCAGCCGAACCCCCGCCGCGACTACCCACCAATCGCAGCGGGGGCCCGGCCCGTACAGCGGATCCCGCGTCCGTGGTCCGTGTACACGGACGCGTGCTCGGGATCCGCTGTGCGCCCGCGCCGACCGCGGGTCGGCATCGGGCGCAGGCTCCGGTTTCGTCTCCGTCCTGAGCGGGACGCACGAATCGCAGCCGGCCTACGAGCAAAAGGCGCCGCACGCGCTCCGCCCGTTACGCTTCCGGCGCGGGCGAGCGTTCGGGCCGGTCGGGCCGGTCGGGCCGGTCGGGCCGGTCGGGCCGGTCGGGCCGGTCGGGCCGGTCGGGCCGGTTTCGCGGCGGATCGCCGAGAGGCCGAATTCCACGGTGGCGCGGCGCCGGGTCTTTCGCAGGCCGCTCAAGCGGCGCCGGCTGAGGGGCTATCCGCTGAAACCGGCTCAGAAGCCCTCTAAGCGAGGCATTCTGGCAGCCGGCCGCCGCCGTAGGCCGCCATGTCTGCGATCGCGGCGGCCAGGTCTACCGGGCTGCCGGGAGCGCCGCCACGGATTTCGGCGTATGCGCGGTGCAGATTGCCGACCAGCCGCTCGGTGTTGAGCAGCGCCCGGAAGGTGCCGAGGTCCGCGCGCCGGGCGGCCTCCAGCGGGGTGAGGCCGGCGGCGTAGGCGTCCCGGGCCAGGTTCTCCAGCCGCAGCAGGTACTGCTGCGTCGTGTCGATCGCGCTCGCGTCGGTGACCGGGCCGTGTCCGGCCACGATGACGTCCGGCGCGAAGGCGCGCAGCCGGTCGAGCGCCTGTCGGACGTCATCGGGAATTTCAGGACCCCACTGCTTGGCGACTGGGCGACTGGGCGACTGGGCGCGGTGGGACCGGTTCACGGTGATATGGGCCGGCACGCCGCGGTTGCGTGAGGCACTGTCATCCACCGGATTCCCGGTGTCGAAGGCAATGGACTACTACAGCGCGGCGATCGCGCTGCGCTGGAAGAGGTGCCTGCGGCCGGCGGCGTTGGGCCTGCCGGTCGGCTGAAGCAGGGATCGTGCGCCACTCGGCCGAGGCGCTGTGTCCCTGCCGATCAGGCACGTGGTGCCGCTGCTGGGCCGCGATCGGTCAGTGCGTGGCGATCAGGATTCCGCCGAGGCAGCTGATCTGGAAGGCGCCGTGTCGGGCGATAGTGTCGGCGGTGATCTGGGCGGCACGTTCGATCGTCTGGTCAAAGGGGACGCCGCTTTGGTCGGCCCAGGCGCGGTAGGAGGCCATGTGGGCGGTGACGGGGGCGGGGTCGGTGACGGTGATTGTGCCGGGCAGGGTGATGACTCGGATGTCGTGGAAGCGGCGGCCCAGGCAGGCCGGGGCGTCTTCGAGGGTGAAGCGGGCGGAGAGTAATACGCGGGCGGGTCCGTCGTTGACGCCAAGGACGTCGCCTGCGGCGCGGATCCACAACTGGTCGAGTTCGGCTTTGTCGGTGGCGGAGTTGGTGGAGGCGATCAGCATTCCGCCGGGGTGCAGGGCGCGGTGGGCTTCGGCGATGGCCTGGTCGATGTCGGGGACGTGGTAGAGCATGTGCATAGCCAGGACGGCTGCGGCGGCGTGGTCGGCGACGGGTAGGTGTTGGGCGTCGGCGACGACGACGGGGCCGGGGACGCCAGCGAGGATGCCGGGGGCGATGTCCATGCCGAGCACGTGCAAGTCGCTACGGTTTTGGCGCAGGCGGCGGATGAAGGTGCCGTTGCCGCAGCCCATGTCCAAGACCAGGCCGCGCACGAGCGCGAGTTCGTGTTCGACGAGGCCGGGCAGGTCGTACTGGGGCTGCTGGAAGCGGTACAGCGACTGGCGAGCGGCCAGGTCCCGGTCGGTGGCGTAGGCGGAGCCTGCGAGGGTGGCTCGGTTGGTGACGGCGTCGTGCTGCGCGGGTGCGGTCATGTTCACGGCTCCGTCGGGTCGGGTGCTGGCAGCGCCGGGCGCGCGAATGCGTGGATCTCCTCGCGTAGCCCCAGTATCGCGGGCGAGCGGCTGTAGGCGGGCTGCGCCAGGGTAGAGCTCAGGGTGCGCATGCGGGTACGGATGCTGGCGGTGCGCCGCTCGATCGGAGTGGCCAGGACGTAGCCGAGTTTCTCGGCGACGGCGTCGATCTCGCCGCCGTCCAGGTGCGCGGCGGCCAGGTCCAGGTGGGCGGCCAGCAGGTCGCCGGAGGACTGGTCGACGTTCGCCGCGCCCTGATACAGGCGGATCGCCTCGGTGGAGTGCTCTACCGCGCGGCGCAGGTGGGTCTTGCCGCCCAGGGCGAGGTAGGTGGTTCCGGCGTAGACGGCCTGCTTCGCGGCGGGGAAGGTGAACACCCCGGCCAGCTCGTCCGGCGCGCTCATCGCCGCGCGGGCGTCGGCGGCGTCGCCGAGGGCCGCGAGCGCGCGGGGTGCGTCGCCGCTCCTGGCCAGAGCGCGCGCTTCGAGCCCGGCGAGGCGGGCGCCGATGCTGCCGGGGATCGGGTAGCGGCGGCCGGCTCGGGCGTAGTCGGCGGCCTGGTGGTCGTGGTTGTCCCAGTAGGCGATCAGGGACTGGATGGAGAAGACCCAGGCGCGAAGCCCGTGGTGCCCGGCCAGGTGTAGGGCGCGTCTACGCTCGGCGAGGGGGTCACGGTCACGATGGCTCCTGTTGCGATGCCTGCGGGCGAGCGGACGAGCGGACGGGCGGACGTGAGAATCAGATCATGCCGATGGTGGCATGCGTCCCCTCGTTCCGGTGCGCAGTCGGGGCGCAATGGCGGAGAGGAAAGCAAACGGCCCGGCGCGCTGTTGCCTGTAGGGTCAACGCACTGCACCCGGGAAGCGATGAAACGATGGAATACTCCCTGCTCGACGTGGCCTTGGTAGGCGCCGAAGAGAATCCGGCCGCTGCCCTGCACGGCGCGGTCCCGCTCGCGCAGGCCGCCGAGCGCGGCGGCTACCGGCGTGTCTGGTACGCCGAGCACCACAACATGCCGCAGATCGCCTCGGCGGCCACGAGCGTGCTGATCGCGCACGTGGCCGCGCACACCGAGCGCATCCGGCTCGGCGCGGGCGGGGTCATGCTGCCGAATCACGCGCCGCTGGTGATCGCCGAGCAGTTCGGCACGCTGGCCGCCCTGCATCCCGGACGCATCGACCTGGGTCTCGGCCGGGCGCCCGGCACGGACCAGAACACGCTGCGCGCCCTTCGCCGCACTGCGCAGGCCGCCGACGACTTCCCGCAGGACGTGCTCGAACTCCAGGGTTATCTCACCGGCCGCTCCCGCGTCCCGGGGGTGCGCGCCACTCCGGGCGACGGGTCGAACGTACCGCTGTACATCCTCGGCTCCTCGCTCTTCGGCGCCCGCCTGGCCGCGGCGCTCGGGCTGCCGTACGCGTTCGCCTCGCATTTCGCCCCGGCCGCGCTGGACGCGGCCGCCGCGACCTACCGCGCCGAGTTCCAGCCGACCGCGCAGCAGCCCGAGCCGCACCTGATCGTCGCCGCGAACCTGATCGCGGCCGAGTCCGAGCAGGAGGCGGACGCCCAGTTGCAGGCGGCGCTGCGGTGGCGGGCCCGGCGGTTCCTCGCCCCGGACGCGCGGCTGACCGACGCGGAACTCGACGCGCTGCTCGACGCGCCGGCCGGCCGGCAAATACGATCAATGACCAGCTGCACGGCCGCGGGGACGCCCCTCCAGGCGCACGCATACCTCGCGCGACTGGCCGCGCGTACCGCCGCCGACGAGTTGATCCTCTCCCCCGCGGCGCCGCGCCGGGCCGACCGCCTCCGCGCCGTCGAACTCGTCACCGCGCCCGCGCCCCCTTCCGGCACGACGCCGGCGACGACGCCGGGGACTCGGGTATCGACGTCCGCAGTGCTCTGACAACGCTGAGGTTGGGCGCCTGCGGGCATTGAGATCCGGGCGTCGTACCGATCGGATTGCGCCAATCGCGCGAAAGTGGTGGCGAAACTCTGGCGCGCAGCCGCGGACCTTCACACCCCCGGCGAACGGCACGCCGGTTTCGCGCGAGTTTGGACGGGAAGCACCGCCGCGTTTCAGTCGAATATCAGCCGGTTAAGGCGCGTAGGCAGCTGGATCGTACACAACGCCAGCTGGTCCGTGTACGGCGCGCAACGCGGCGGCAATTCACGCTCCGGCGAGCTCCACTTTAGTTGTTTGTTCGATCAATGGTCAGACGATATGAAACTTGCCGACACAGTTGACAGAAAGTCAGCGAATTCATACGCTCAGCATCAGGGCTATGGGGAGGACGACAGGGTGTGAACGGCGTTTCCGGGCTGCGCGGGCGCTCGCGTCACGGCGAAAGCGGCTAGCGCATGAGCACGCCGCCGCAGAGCACGCCGCAGATCGGATCGCATCAGGCGCTGCGCCGCCTGCGCACCATGCTCGCGCTGGCGGCCGCCGGCCTCGGCGCGGCCACGCTGACGAACTCGCTCTCGCCCGGGAGACTGGACCCCGCGCGGCTCGGCCGATCGCAGAGCTATGATTTCGCGGTCCTGCTGCTGCTCGCGGTCGGGCTGTTCGCCAGCTGCCACGACATCTCGCCGCGCCAACTGCGCAGCAACACCCGCGTCGTGCTGGTCGCGATCACCGTCGGCGTGGCCGCCAAGGCCCTACTGACCGGGGCGGTCATGGTCGCGGTCTACCACGACCCGGCGTATCTGCTGCTCGGCATCGCCGTCGCGCAGATCGACCCGCTCTCCGTGGCCGTGATGCTCAGGCACAGCAGAATGTCGCCGCGCGCCAAATCGATCCTCACCGCGTGGGCCTCGTTCGACGACCCGGTCACCGTGCTGCTGACGGCCTACCTGGCCACGCCGCTGCTGCGCGGACGCCACGCACCGCCCACGACGGGCGCGCTGTTCGTCACCGGCGGCCCGCACGCCTACCTGCTGAACCTCGGATACAACGCGCTGCTCGTCCTCGCGGCGCTGGCCGCCCGCGCGGCGCTGCGCAGGACGCCGGACGCGCGCGCACGCCGGGTCGCCGGCCTCGTCCTGCTCGCGGGCTTCCTCATCGTGGCGGCCCGCTTCGACCTGCTGCTGGGCATCGCGGCCGTCGGCCTGGTCTTCCGGCCCGGGATCGACGCCTGGATCGAGCGGGCCGTGAACGGCGCCTTCTGGCTGTCCTCCTTCGTCCTGGGGGTCTTCCTGGTCGGCGGGGCCGACCTGCCGGCCGGCCTGCTGCTGGGCGCGACCGCCTTCGCGGTGCAGATCCTGGTCGGCTCCGCGGTCGGATTCCGCCTGCCGCGCGAGGACCGCACGCATCTGGCGCTCGGTCAGCAGAACGGCATCACGGCGATCACACTCGCGCTCGCGCTGCAGCCGTTCCTGCCGGCCGCGGTGCGGATCATCGGAGTCGCAGTACTCGTCATCAACACGGCATACATCGGCGTGAACGAGGTATGGCACCGGCCGCAGCGCACCCCGGTCCCGGAGACGGCCGGGGACGCCGAAACCGCCTCCGACGAACCGTCCCCGGTCAAGCAGACCGCGGCGGAGATGTCTTATGGGTGCCCCGCGACCCAGCCGGGCTGAGCCCGCGGCGAAGTCGCGAGCGCGCGAAGCGGAACCCGCGCGGCGCGAAAGTGGATCAGATATCGTACATGCAAGGGCTAGTGGAGAGGGTGGGGCCCTTGCGTGTGTTCGGATTCGCCGCGCTGTTCGCGGCCGCGATCGGTTCGATCGTCTTCCTCACCGTGCTGCTCGGCGATTCGGGGAACTCCGCGGCCGACGACGCGCGGGCGGTCTACTGCCTGGCGCCGGCGAACACCTCGGCCCTGGTGCGGGCCGCCGCGGCGCTCGGACTGGCCGGCGCCGACCCGGCCGCGGGCCGCGTCGTCCTGGCGAACAGGCGGCTGACACCCGCGCAGTGGCGCGCGGCGCGCCCGGCCGATTTCGACCGGGCGTGCGCGGCGCTGTCGGCGCCGCAGTTCGCGAAGAACGATTACGGCGGCGGCAACAGCATCACCACGGGGTTGACAGTGCTCGTACAAGTCGGTGGCGGGGCGCTGCTCACGCTGGTGATCGACAACTACCGGATCGCCGCCGAACGCGGCCGCACGGACGCGGCCGGCCTGCGCGACGCCTGGCGCTCCTTCTCCCAGCAGGTCGCCGACTACGCCAAGGCCCGACTGGACGTCGGGCCAATGGGCATTCCGCTGTTCGCACCAGTGGCGCAGCAGCGCGAGGACGTCGAGACCGCCCTGCGGGTGGTGGCCACGCGGCATCCGCGCTGGGGTACGCCGCGACGGCTCGCCGACGAGTTGCGCACCGGACCCCTCGGCGCCGACCTCGAGAGCGCTGGCAAGTGGCCCCCGGACGACGAGGAGCGGCCGACACGCAAGAACACCTTCGACACCGTGAACAAGAGCCTTTCCGACCTCGGCGGCAGCGTGCTGCGGATCGCCGACGCCCTCGAAACCACTATTCGCCTCGGACGCAGACCGTGACCGCCATGGACGCCGACACCCTCGACCACCTGCTCAAGGACCGCTGCTACCCGCTGCGCCCCGCGATCGAAACGCAGGACTACGACCGCTATCTGCCGCTCGACGACATCGAGAACAGATTCACCTATTTCGTCGACACCCACAAGGACAAGGCGCGCTTCCACCGCAGCGGCCACCTGGTCTACGTGACCGGGGGCAGCGGCTCGGGCAAGACCTCGATGATCCACCGCTGCGCCTACCATCTCAAACAACTGCTGGACGAGGTGATCCTGATCGACCTGAGCAGCCAGCGCTGGGTCGAGCGGGACAAGGAACTGCGCATGCGGCGCACCTTCCGCGAGATCCTCGGCCAGCTCAGGCGCATCGTGGACGTCTCCGTGGTGAGCCGGCTGCTCTCCGAACTGGAGGGCGACGTGATCCAGGCGTTCCGGGAACTGAGCAGCACACTGGCGAAACTCACCCCCCAGCGGGTGCTGGTGGTGCTGCTCTCCCCCGAGCCGACCGCCGAGGAACTGGCCATGTTCGCGGCCGCCACCGAGCCGCGCCTGGTGTTCTTCGCGGAACTGTCGGACATCGAGCAGATCAGGCGCAGTCAGACGGAACTGCCCAATTACCAGTCGCCGCAGCGCTCTGTCGTCGAACTCAGGGTCGGCCGGCTCAAGCCCGGCGACGGCAAACTCCTGGTCGACGGGATCGCCCAGTACGAGCAGGGTCTGCCGACCATACCCGACGACATCGTGGAGAAGTGGATCGAGCGCAACGCCCGTTCGATTCTGCTGCTCAAACGGCTCACTCTCGGCGTGCGGTTGCTCGCGCGGGAGCGCAATGCGAGTACGGTCGGGCCCGAGGACGTCCTGGAATATCTGACGCTGATGCTGCATGGGCAGGAGGGACGCTGAGATGAGCCTTCCGGACGAGACGCCCGTGTGGACGCGCCGGCCCAATCCCTTCCCGTTCACCGCACTGGCCCAGGTGTCCGGCGCGCGGGGAGACCTGACGACGATCGTGACGCCCGCCGTACGCCGGGTCCGCGAAGAGGTCGACCGTTATCTGGTCTCCACACAACTGGCCGAGAATCCCGAGCGGGACGGCGGCGTACCGCAGGGCTCGGGCTCCGCGATCGTGATCGCCGGCGAGAACGGAACCGGCAAGACCCACCTGGCCATGGAGATCCTCGCGCACCTGGAGCGTCACACGCGGCGCACCTCGCAGGACGTGCGCCGGATCTACTACGCCGCCGCCGAAGGCACGTTCCTGGAACTCTACGCCAAGCTGATGGACGACAAGTTGGTGCAGCGAGCCGACTTGGTCGACCGAGTACACGAGTTCTACGCCGAGATCGTGGTCGAGACACTCAAGACCCTGGAACTTCCCGAGTCGTTCCTCAACCGGCTCTCCGCGCGCGACATCGACCCGGTCTCCGCGGTCGGCCGGCTGGGGCTCGAGGAGGACGCGCTGCTCGACAGCCTGCGCCGACGGCTTCGGGCCGTCACCGAGAACCGGGATTTCGGCAGCGCACTGGCCCTGCTGATCCAGCCGGAGCTGGAAGACGCCGTGTGGAACTGGCTCTGCGGCGGGCGTCCCGATCAGACCCTGGTCGAGCGCGGCATCAGCAAGCAGATCGACTCCGACCGTTCCGCTCTCGAAGCGCTCGGCGTGATCGCCCTGCTGCACGGCCGCCAGGGCCACCGCTTCGTGCTGGTCATCGACGAGATCCACAACGTCATACTCACCCCGCAGCGTTCCGCGCAGGACATCGCGCTGGCCTTCAAGAAGCTGCTGGAGGTCTTCCGCAACGCGGGCGCGTTCCTGGCCGTGTGCGGGCTGCCCGACATCTTCGCCATCCTGCCGAGGGACACCGGCCGAGTCGAGCCACCGGTGGTGCCCTCCGCGCTGACCGACGAAGACGTGCGCTGGTATATCGAGGAGATGCAGGAGCGGGCGTTCCACGAACGCGTGCTCGCGCCGTTCGACGAGGAGAGCGCCGGGTATCTGGCCGCCCTCGCCGACGGGGTGCCGCGGCACGTGATCCGGCTGTGCTTCCGCGCCTACGAACAGGCCGCCGCGACGGGCAGCGAGGTGACAGCCCTGATGCTGCGCGAGATCGCGCGCACCGAGCTGGTCAACGAGGACGTGGCCGCCGTGCGCGCCGAGGTCGAGCGCATCCTCAAGGAGGACGGCTGGCAGCCCGAGGTCAATCCCGTGTTCGGCGACGACGCGGACGCGGTGCGCGCCGACCTGTGGGTGCCGACCGGGCCGGACGGCGCCGGCTGCGCGGTCATCGTGACCGACGTGCTGCCCGGCTCCGGCGCGGTGCCCGAGCTGGTCGAGCGGGCGGGCGCCATCCGCCGCGGCGACGCACGGCGAGAGGCACTGCTCGTGGTGACCGGGTACCTCAGCCGCGACCTGCGGGCCCGGCTGGCCGGGGCGTACAGCGACCCGCCGCTGGTCTACGACCGGCGCACCTTCAGCGTCGCGCTGCAGGACGCGCTGCGCGGGCTGGCCCAGCCGTCGGCCACGCGGCCCGACTCGCGCGGCGGCCCGGGTCTCCTCGCCGGCGCGGAACTCGACGCCGTGATGCAGCAGATCGAGCGCGTCAGCCGCCAGCACAGCCAGAGCCAACGGCTGATCAGCACCCTGTCTCGCCAGCTGGAAGCGGCTCAGCTCGACTCCGCCGAACAGTTCTCCCAGCTGCGCCGGGACCTGGCCGACCTGCCGCGGACGGAACCGGGCGCGATCGGCGCGCCGGCTCGACGCGCGGCGCACAGCCTGCCGCCGCGGCTGCAGTCGCATTTCGACGGCGCCGCGGAGAAACTCGCGGCGTTCGGCGACATCGGGGCCGTGTGCCGCAGAGTCCTTAGTCCACCTGCCGGGGCCGATTCCGCGCGGCTGACCTTCACCTACCGGCTGCGCACGGCCGGCGTGTTCGCCTCGATCGGCGTCGCACAGCTGCTCAACGCGCTGCTCACGGCGTTCCACGAGGGCGTCGGCGCCTGGCTGGAATCGGTCGGCGCGTCGCCCGGCGGGCCGACGGACGCGCAGCGCGACGCGCTGCGCAACGTGTGCAATACCTACGAGTCCTTATACGGTACGGTGCCGCTCATCCAGCTCGACGGTTTGGCCGAACTCGCCGCGACGGTCGCCGCCCCCGGACCCGGCGCGCAGGCCGCCAACAAGGCGGCCCGCCGCGCCGCGCTCGACAGAGCGCTGAGCGAACTGGGCCAAAGCGTGTTCCGGGACGCGCTGGCGCTTACCGGCGGCTGACAGCTCGCCTCGCGGGCGGATCGCGTCTCGGCCTCGGCCCGCTCGCGGTCCCGTCGGCCGGCCCTTGCCGCCGGCCGCTCAGCACTGCGGCCAGCGGCCGCCCACGCGCCCGCTGAGCCGGCCGAACGCCGCGTCGGCGTCGTCCACGAGCCGCTGTTCGAGGGTGACGCCGAGCAGGATGCCGCCGTCGCGCAGCGGTGTCACGTAGATCGCGCCGAGCGCGACGTCCAGGACCAGCCGCATCACCCGGCCGCCGTCGACGGTGCCGAGGACCTGCTCCAGCCGGTTCTCCTGAAGCCGCAGTTGCCGTGCCACGGCCGCGTATCCGTCGCGCCGGCCTTCCGGCGAGGTCTTCTGGAAGAACTGCGCCAGGTCTGCGGCGTCGAGGATGTCCACGCAGAAGACGGGTTCGCCCTCCCGGAACAGCCCGAGGTAGTGCAGCGCCTTCACGCTCAGGGCGTCGCTCGCGCGACGGGCGATCTCCTCGTCGGCGCGCTCGCGGATCCTGCTGACCAGGTGCGGCTTCGCGGCCGGCTCGACCGGCGGCGCATCGGCCGCGCCTCGGGCGCCGGCCGCGAGTTCGGCGCTCGCCTGGGCGGCCCGGGTGCGGAAGCCGCCCCAGTTGATCGATTGCAGGCCCAGTCCGCCGACCGCGGTCTCCACCACGTCGAAGATCCGAAGGTCTGCGGCCCGGATCGGCTCGACGCTCTCGCCGCGCGCCCAGCCGAAGATGCTCTGGCCGTCCACCTTCAGGTAGTGGAACAGCGCTGCGTGTTCCCCCTGGAGCACGACCCGGATCAGCGCGCCGCTGTCGAGGGTCCCGCAGACCTTCTCCAGCCTGGCCACCGCGAGGTTGAGCTGGCGGCCGCTGCGGTCGAGCCGGTCGTGGTCCTCGGGCTGCGGCGCGCCGCGCCCCGCGGCCGACACGGCGAAATCGAACACCCCGCGGGTGTAATGGGCCAGATACACCAGCGGCTCAGTGTCGCCGACAGCCGCACGGCAGGTCAGCACGATGCCGTCGTAGTTCTGTCGGGCGTGCTCGGCCCGCCGGGTAACCACCCGGCCCGCATCGGCGGGTTCAATCGCGTCCGGCATGGACGTCCTCCTTCGCAGCGGCGCAGCGTGGTCGCCGGTCACATGAAGATCGGCAGGTCGATTTCCAGGTGGTGGCGGCAGGTGTCGGCCGCGTGCCGGGGCGTGTCCGGGTACCGGTCCGCGAGCCTCTCGATCCGGGCGAGGCTCTGCTCGGCGTACTGCACGACCGGATGGGACGTGGCGAGAGTGGCTTTGAGCGCCGTCAGGGCCGGTCGGCCCAGGGCGAGCGCGTCGGCTGGCCGGCGCAGGGTCGCCAGCGTCTCGGCGTGGGCGAGAGCGGCCATGGCCGTCCAGGGATGCTCCCGCCCGAGCCGCTCCTCCAGGCATTCGAGCCCGTAGCGCCCCTGGGCGTCGGCCACGTCCCACTGCTGGGCGTAGCCCGCGTACCGGCCCAGGTTCACCGCGCACACGCCGATGTACGGGTGGTTGTCCGTGAAGACGGCGCGGAAGCCGTCCAGGCACTCGCGCGCCGACTCGACCGCCTCGCCGTGCTTGCCGTCGTGATGATATTGCGCCGCCAGGCCGAGCTCGCAGATCAGGGTCGCGAAGTGGCGCCGGCCGTAGTGCTCGAGCGCGCTCGCGTAGGTCTGGCTCGACAGCCCCGGTTCGACCTCGTCGATCCTTCGCATCGTCGCGGCCAGATTCGCCGCGGCCTGCAGGACCACGATGCTCGGCGCGTTACGCGTCTTTTCGCCTTCCAGCAGCGCCCACTCGTCGCGGGCGTCGAGGAGCCGGTCCCTGGCCTCCGTGTAGGCGCCGAGCTCCCGCAGGCACACACCGATGTGGTCCATCGCGCGGGCGGCCAGGTCAGGGCGCACCGGCGCGAGGGTGCGCGAGTCTTCAAGCAGTTCGTACGACAGATCGAGCGCCTGCTGGGCCTCGCCCATGAGCAGGTGCGAGACGATCAGATTGTTCAGTGCCACGCCGGTCAGCGCGTGGTCGTCGCCGAGCACCTCGCGGAAGGCCAGCCAGGTCGAGTTCTCCTCCAGCAGCGCGTCCTCGAACTGGCCGAGCTGCCTCAAGTCGGCGGCATAGCTGCGCGCGGTCAGCAGGGTGCGGATGTGCTTGATGCCGTGCAGGAGGCGCTGGCGGGCCAGCACGCGCACGTCGAGGTCGTGGGCGAGCTGGAACTCGCCGCGGGAGCGGTGGATGTTGGCCAGCTGGACGTCCAAGGTCAGCGACACCGGTTCCGCCGCGGCCTGGTCCGGCGCGCCGCGCCAGGCCTGCTGCAGCCGCTCGCCGAGCCGCAGCGCCGCATTCCAGGCGCTGGACTCGTCGGTCTGCCAGAGGTAGCGCACCTGGTCGGCCAGCCAGCGCCGCGCCCTGGTCGTCGTGGCCTGCTCCGGGTCGAGGTATTCGACGTGCGGCTGAAGCAGCTCATAGAGCGCGGCGCTTCTCGTGGTCGTCTCGTCCACGCCGAGCGGCGCGAAGGCGGCCAGGATCTCGATGACCGCGCGAGAACGGGCCGCCCGCCGGGCCGGAGGCATCGACTCCCTGATCACATCCATGATCCGCCGGTGTACCCGCACCTCGTCGCGCACCGCCTGGTCCGGCGGCAGGAAGCCGTAGTCGACGAGTTTGAGCAGCACGTTGTGCAGCGTGATCGGATCGCTGAGTCCTGGTTCCACCTCGTGCAGGTCCGCGACGAACGCGGCCGACTGGACCAGCCGCCGGGCGGCGCCCACGGGTGAGAGGCAGGCGAGCGTTTCGAGCAGCCGCAGCGCCGCGGCGCCCCAGTCGTCGTGCGGAAGCTGCTCGAGCAACAGCGTGACCAGATGCGTGAGCAGGTCGCGGCCGCCGGCGCCGTCCGCTCGCGGCCGCATCCGGTCCGCGAGTTGCTCGGTGAACTCGGCCACGGCCTCCCGGGTGGCGTCCAGGTCGGTCAGGCCGGTCAGCCGCACGTCGCGGGCGACCTGCCGGACCCAGGTGGCGGCGAGTTCGACGGTCAGCGGCTGGTCGTCGAGACACTGCGCCAACGCGGCGGCGTCGCCCGAGTCGATGTGCGCGACCAGCGAGCAGATCAGGGCCAGGGTCTCCTGCCGGGCCAGGGCCTCGACCCCGATCGGGACGACGCCGAGCAGATCGGAACGCCGCGTGGTGAGCAGGACGTGCCCGCGGCCGGGCGGCGGCAACGCGTTCTCGACGCTCGCGGGATCGTCCACGCCGTCGTATATCAGTAGCCAGCGTTCGTCGAAGCGCCGGCCGAGGTGTTCAAGCACCGTGGCCGGCGCGTTGCCGCCGCGCGGCGCGCCGACTGGGCCGGCGAGTTCGGCAAGGCCGCGCTGCACCGACTGGGCGCTGTCGCCCGGGATGATCCAGACGAGGTCGTACTGGCTCGCGAAACGGTATGCGTACTCGATCGCCACCAGGCTCTTGCCGATTCCCGCGGGGCCGACGATCGCGCAGGCGAGGCCTTGGCCCGGGTCCCCGGTCAGCTGGTCGCGGATGCGTTCGATCAGTTCGTCGCGTCCCACGAAGCCGGGGTGGCGGACCGGAAGGTTCCAGCTCTCCGCGGGCGAGCGGTGGCGAGGGTAGCGTGGCGCCGCGTTCTGCGCCGACGGGGCGGCCGGCACCGCGTTGGACCAGAAGTACGCCAGCAACTGCGTGCGCGCGCCCTCGCCGTCGGTGCTGTCGAGCCGGAAGCGCGGCAGGTTCTTGTGCCGCTCCGGCAGGGGGGCGTCGCCGATCTCCACGCAGACGACTGCCGCAGCACGCTGTGATGACTGCGCGGCGTGAAAGTCCACGAATTGCGCGAACTCCGGTGATTCCATCGCCGCCGGCGAGAGCACGAGCAGCCTGGATTCGCCGCCGGCCGGGTCGGGCGCGCCCTCGCCCGGCACGCGTCGCGTTTTGGCGGAAAGCCCGCTGCCGCTGAGTACCGCGGCGATCCACTCGGCCCACACCCGGTCGGCGGGGCAGTAGAACACGCTGATGTCCTGGTCGCGCTCCATCCACGGCGGCCGGCTGGCCCGATAGCGCTGCCGGGTGGGTTCCGGGAAGTCGGCGGCGGCGGCCGGCGACGCGAGCCGTTCGGCGGTCAGTTCCTCGGTCAGCCGCAGATAGGCGTTCAGCAGGGCGTCGCGCTGTTCCGAGGGCGCGTCGAGGCCGACCAGGCTTTCATCGAACGAATAGTCGGAGACGTAGGGGATCTCCACGTTTCCCCAGTAGGCGGTCTGGGCCTGGCTGTCGCGGTCGGTCAGCAGCCAGCCGAAGCTGCGCCGCGCGTACATCCGCTGTCGCTCGGCCAAGCCGCCGGTCTTCAGGTCGACCTTCATCGGTACCGGCAGGATACGCAGCGGCCCGCCGCCGCGGTTCTGCACCGCGCGAGCCTGCTGCACGGCGCCGCCGATGGACTGTCCGAACAGGTTGTAGCAGACGACCAGCACGTCCGGCAGGTCCAGGTTCGCCTCGTCCGCGAAGCCGGCGGCTCCCGCCTGGGCGTCGATGAGCACGTAGTCATATCCGCGCCCGAGCAGATCCTCGCGGCGCACCCGATAGGCGGACGGATCCGGCACATGGTCGACCAGCGGTCCGGCCAGATCGACGCGGCCGGACGGCCTGCGGAACACGCACTCCAGCCGCAGCGGCGCGGCGAGCGTCGCCACATCCGGCGCGTCCGGCGCGTCCGCCGCGTCCTGGGGCAGGAACGCGCGCAGATACCGGTATTGACTCGGGGATTCAAGGTCGAGATCGACGACGAGGACCCGCTTACCGACATTGGCGAGGATCATGGCGAGATTGGCCACGGTCCCGCTGCGCCCCACCCCTCCGGAATACGAGTAGAACATGAATACACTCGTCGTATCCTGGAACGCGCGGTCGGTTACGGCAGTGTCCATCGCGATTGCACTCTCCTCTTGGCCGCCGCTGCTGTGCCTCACGACGCGGGCCGGGGGCGCCCACGGCGGCCGGACTCCTCATAGCCCCCTGATGTCCCGGCCGCGATCGAGCTGGCGAATCCGGCCGTCACCAGCTCATCAGAAGTCAATTCCCGGTGAATGCGCCGCAGCGAGCGTTCCAGCACCGACCCGGGAACCAGGGCGAGCGCAGCGAGATCGACTTCACCAAGATCGACTATATCCGAAGGTATTTCGACACTCGGGCAGCACTCGCCGCCGACCTCCATCGCCCCCACAAAGTCCCTCCCAGCGATCGGCCTCCCACCTGGATATTAGCATTGCATATGAGAGCTCGTACGGTCATCGGAGGTTCAACCCGCCGCGGAATTGCGCCCGTTGTCGTATTCCCAACGGGCGCGATGGGTCCGCGCCGCGTCATGCGAAAGTTCCAGCGCGGCCGACGGCAACGCGACCTCACCCAACGCGCGCAGCCGCGTGCTCAGACCGGTGGCGAAGAGCCGCCCGTACTCGGTCAGCCCGGGATGGCCCGCGAGGAAATCGGCGACCTGTCCGGATGCGTCACGCCACCGGGCGAACTGTTCCTGAGCGTCGAGACGGGCCGCGCCTTCGGGCAGCGCGGCGGATTCGTTCAACCAGAACTCCGCGACCCCGCTGTGCGCATAAGCACCCTGCAGCAGCGCTTGCAGGGGCCGCGGGTCCGGACGCCAGGGGGCGTAGTACAGATGCGTGCTCGCCTCGTCGGCCATAGGCATCAGGTCCATCAGCGCGCCGAGCTTTATGTGCTGTACCTCGTGCACGAGGGCGAGGGCCATAGTCAGCGGACCGTCCGGGCGGGTCGCCGCCACGGCCCCCGGCGCCGCCCGCGAACTGGCATTGCGACGGACCCCGGGTGCGGCCGCGATCGGAGAGACCGCGGTCACCAGTGCCGCGACCTCGCGTGCGGCGATCGGGTGGCGCGCGACCAGGATCCGCCACCCCTCGGCGAAAGTCCGGCGCCACCAGGAGAACTCGCGCCGGTCGAGATGACCGGCCAGGTCCACGTGGGACGGGAACCGGTAGGGGTCGACGTCATCGAAAGGCAGGCAGATCGCGTGCGGTCCACGTCGCGCCGCGAGCCGGCGTACCGCCAGCCAAGCGGCGGCGGTGTCGTCGCGGTCGTAGGGCCCGGCGAAACGCGCGGCGCCGGGCAGCCCGGAAACATCGATCGTGCCGGCTGAACAGCTCACGTGCGCGACCGTTTCGTCCACGGACGAAGACGCGGGCGGGAACGAGGGCGCGGGCGCGGGCGCGGGCGCGGGCAACGCCAGCCGACCGAGTGAGGGCAGTTCAAGCGCGCGGTCCTGCCCGTCGACCGGCACGTCGATCTCGAAGTCGATCCGGGCCCTGACGGCGGCCGCGGCGGCGACGGCGGTGATTCTGCCCACTCGGGCCGACTGCGGCGCGGCGCCGCGCAGCGCTCCCAACGCGTCGATGGCCCAGGCACCTACGGCCGGGTACCGCAACAGCGCCGTGACCGCCGCCCGGTCGGCGCGCTCGGCCCTGGCCAGCAGACGGTATCCGGCTTCTGCGATCGCCGCGTGCCGGTGCCCCGCCTCCGACGCCTCCGCGACGACCGCGCGCACGAGCAGTGCCTGCCTGCTGCGCTGCGAGGACGCCAGCAGACGGATCATCTCGCCGTCGCCGCGCCCCTGCGCCAGCGCCGACACGAGCGCGGCGGGAACCCGGTAGACCTGCGGGATCACGCTGCCGCGTCCGACGGCGCCGAGCGAGCGGCCACCGCCGCCGACAGGTCGGCGCGCAGCCGCGCACGCACATGCCTTATCAAGTACTTGAGATCATCGCAGTACACGGACGGGTTGGAGAATCCGGAGCCGCGGCGGTAGCGGTGCGCATAAAGGCCGCCGCCGCAAACACGGTGTTCACCGCAATCGCGGCACACGCCGCACAACGCGGCCACGCCGAGTTGCCGCGCGACGATCCCGGGGGCGAGCAGCACCTCGTCGAAACCCGACGTGGCGACGTTCAGGCCGGTGGCGGCCGCGCCGTGCCGCACCGACTTGAGCACGTCGGACTGTTCGATACCCCCGTCCGTGGCGACCACCACCGTCGCCGACGGCGACAAGCCGATCTGCTCGCTGCGCGACCGCCCGCCCAGCAGAAGGTTGATGACCTCCTCGAGCAGCCGGATTCCCGTATCGCGCCGAGGCGCCCCGTACCAGCGGTCGAACACCGCGCACAACCAGCGACCGTAAGGCGCGGCCTGCGACGCGTCGCGACCGGGCGGCGGCGTCGTCCAGTTGCCGTGCGGGAGCAGCAAATCGATGGCCGGGGGCTGGAATTCCAGCAGCGCCTCATAGGTTTCCACCGGGTCGTTGCGCAGGTCGATCGTGCACAGCAGGCCGGCGAACAGGTGCCGCCATGCCGGGCCGGCGAGCCTGCGGACCGCCGCGGCCACGGCCGCGTGAGACCCGGAGCGGTCGGCGCGCCGGCGGTGGCGGTCGTGCATCGCGGCCGTGCCGTCCATGCTGACGCCCACGGTCACCCCGAGCAGATCGAACAGGCCGAGGTGTTTCTCGTCGAGCCGCAGACCGTTGGTCTGGATCGTCGCGCGCACGCGCGTGTCGGGCACGGCCGCCCGGATCCGCGTCACCGCGTACGCGAGCAGCTCGGCGCCTGCGAGTAAGGGCTCTCCCCCGTGCAGGATCAGCTCGATCGAATCCTGCCGGTTCCTCTCAACGTGCTGGGCGATACGACGCGCGGTCTGGTCGACCGTGTGCAGGGACATACGGCGCGGCTGTTCCCGCCAGCTTTGATCGGCGTGCTCGTATATGTAGCAGTAATCGCAGCGCAAGTCGCACCGGCTGTGCACCTTGAGGATGAACTGGCGGAAGGGCACCGGGCGCAGGCCGGCGGCCGCGAGCGCGGCTGCCGCGTCGACATCCTCCGGCCACTCGGCCATCCCGGCCTCCCAGGGGATCGCGTCCAGTCGGGCGCGCCGCCCGACACGCGCGACCCGCGGAATAAGATCACAGTACCCTGTTATCGCTGGATCCGGCAGGGCGCCGGGATGGACCGGGCGGCGCTCGGTCGGGGCCCGGGGCGCGCGGTACTACGGCCTCTCCAATCTCAGGCTTATACATCTGCGGCGCGGTAGAGCTCGACCATGCGGTCCACATAGGCGTCCAGCGCGAACTTGCGGCGGACCATGGCGCGGCCCGCACGGCCCATCCGGCGGGCGCGGCGGGGATGGGTGAGCAGCGTGCGCACCCGGTTCGTGAGCGCGTCGAGGTCCCCGGGCGGCACGACGTAACCGGTGCGGCGGTGGCGCACCGTCTCGGGTAGGCCGCCGATCCGGGTGACCACCGCGGGCCGCCCCGCCGCGGCCGCCTCCAGCGGGGCCAGTCCGAGCGGCTCCGGGTAGGTGGAGGGATATATCACGACGTTGGCCTGGGCATAGAGCTGCGGCATCTGCCCGAACCCCACCGAGCGGAAATCCACGTGCCCGGTCAGGCCCAGATCCGCGATCGTCTCCTTGAGCCGCTGGCCGAAGGGCTCTGATTCCTGGTCCCAGTCCACCGTCTGCTCCGGTCCGGTGAGGATCAACCGCACGCTCAGGCCCTCGTCGCGCAGCCGGCGCAGCATACGGACCGCGGCTTGCGCGCCCTTCTCGGGAAACAGCCTCGCCGGCAACAGGATCACCTGCTCCCCGGACGCAGACGGCGAGTCGATGTGCCGATATCTGTCCTCCGCGACACCGAGATAGACCGGGATGGTGGGAACCGAAAGCCCCTGCGCGCACAGCCCGCTGAGAAATCGGGAGACCGCGTGCTGCTCGGGCCAGTTCCGGCAGTGCTCGACGATGTGCAGATCCGTGTCCCAGACGCTGTGGTACGTGTGATAGACGCGAACTCCGATGTCCTGCTCCAGCAGGCGCAGCGCCATCGCCGGCACCGGCGTGAAGTGGTGCAGATTGTGTCCGTGCACGACCCTGATACCGCGCCGCGTGATCTCCGCGCGCATCGTCTCGGCCAACTGTTTCGCCAGTTCCTTGTCGCTGGCCTCCATCCGCCGCTCGCGGTACCAGTCGAGGTTCAGCAGATCACAGGGCACCGTCTCGACCCGCGGCCCGGCCTGCACCAGCCCCTGGCCGGCGAACAGCGTGACGTGGTGGCCGCGCTCAGCAAGCAGCCTGGAGAAGTCGGCCAGATGCGTCTCGACACCCCCGGCGATGGGCGGGAGCGCCCAGTGGACGTGCGCGACGGCGATCGTCTGCCGCGTCCGAGGCAGCGGCGCACCCTCGCGTGGCATCCGATTCCCTGCTGTTCGACGGGTCCGGTCCGGCCGCCGGCGGCAGCCTGCGTGCGGTGCGCCGATCGGTCCCAGGGCTGTGAGTACCCTGCGAAACATCGTGCCGCCGGGTCGTGCTCGTGTCGAGCCTGCGCGGGGGCTTGATCCCGGCGCGGCACCGATCGCGCGCGCCGCCGGTCAGGAGATCAGCCTGAGCGCCTCGACCAGCGCAACGCCCGCGGCCGCCGACCACGCCTGCGGTCGGCACGCCGCCGGGAACGGCAGCGGGGCGATGTCGCCGGAATCGCGCGAGCCGCCGGAGAACACCTCGGGCAGCCGGTAGCCGAAGGCCGCGCCCGCATCGATCAACCCGCCCGCGAGCCTGCGCGCGGCTCGGGCGCAGTCCTCGGCGTATCCGCGCTCGCCGACGCCGCGCGCCTCCCGCGCGGCCAGGGCCAGACCCCTGATCGCGATCGCGGTGTCGTGCGCCCAGACCGCGCCGCCGTGATAGCTGAAAGGGCTGAAGCGCGGGTGCTGCGAGCCGCGGGTGCGCAGACCCCAGCCCGAGAAAAGCTGCTGCGACACCAGATGCTGTGCGGTCCACGAGGACTGTTCCGGATCCAACAGACCGGTACCGAGCAGATGCCCTATGTTCGAGGTCAGACCTCGGACCGCAACTCCGTCGCCGTCGAGCGCCATCGCGAAGTAGGGCAACTCCTGCGGGCCGTCCGTCACAAGGAACCGCCGCCGAAACCGCGTCCGCAGCGCATCGGCCCACCCCCGCAGCTCATAAGCCTCCTGCTTGGCCCGGCCATCGGGGTGCAGCGCGTCGAGCAGCCCCGCGAAGCCCACGGCCGCCTGATACGCATAGGCCTGAACCTCGGCGAGGGCGATCGGCCCTTGGGCGACACGGCCGTCCGGGCCGACCACCGCGTCGCTGGAGTCCTTCCAGCCGTGGTTGAAAAGCGCGCCGTTGCCGGCCGTGGCGTAGCGCACGAAGCCGTCCCGCTCGTCCTCCTCGGTGCGCTCGCGCATCCACGCCAGCGCGGCGCGCGCGCTGTCGAGCAGCGGGCTGTCCGGCGTGATCGCGGCCGCCGAGCAGGAAGCGACCTCGGTGAGCAGCACCACGAACAGCGCGGTGGCGTCCATCGAGCCGTAGTACACGGGCGGCAGCACCTCGCCCTGCTGGTGCGTCGTGGTGCGGCGGCGCAGCTCGTGCAGGATCTTGCCGGGCTGCTCGTCCGTCTGCGGGTCGTACCCGCGGCCCTGCATCCGGGCCAGCACCCCCAGGGTGCCGAGCGCGAGTTCGCAACCCTGGTCGACTGGCAGCAGCAGGCGCGCCGTCCACAGGCTGTCGCGGCCGAACAGCGTCAGGTACCAGGGCGCGCCGGCCGCGGCGAACAGCCGGCGGCGATCGTCCTGCGGGGCCAACAGCAGCGCGTCGAGATCGAGCAGACTCTGCTTGACCAGGGCGTCGAGATGCCGGTCCGGGCCGGGTCCGGGAACCCTCCACCCCAACGAACGGCGGGCGGCCGCCAACGGGAGCCTGGTCTTCGCGGCGGTGCTGGTGGTCAGCAGGATCTCGGTGCGCCATTCCTTGCCTTCGTTGATCCGCACCGTCCACCGCAGTACGGCGGCCGCGTCGCCTTCGCGTTCGATGACGGTGGGCACGCTGGTGCGCACTCGCAGCGAAGCGACGGTGCCGTCGGACCGGTCGTGCCACTCCAGCAGATCCCGCTCGCCCGCCGGGCACACCAGCTGCGCGTGGTTGCCCGGCGCGCCCCGGCGCACCTCCGAGACGTCTGCCAGGTCCGCGGCGACCCGCAGTTGCACGGTCAGATCGCGGCGCTTGCCGTCGTGATTGCGGATGCTGATGGTCTCGCCGTGGCCGGCGCGATGGACGCGCTCGACGACGATCACCGGATCCGGAGTCGGGTCCTCGTACGTGCGCACCATGCACACGTGCTTCGAGGTGTCGGCGCCGACGAGCCGGTCACCGAGGTATTCGGGCGCGACCTCGTTCACCCTCAGCTCGCAGAGGCTGAGCACTCGGCGGTCCTGCTGGTAGTGGCCGTGCGCCGAGCTGAAGCCGTCGTCGCCGCGCGGCCGGATCTGCCCGTCGCGCGCGCAGATCGCCACCGCCGGAGCCCGGACCGTGACCACCGACTCGACGAGCACCGGTTCACGCGAGCGCGCGTCCCGGTTGGCCCAGGCCGGCCTCGCGCCCGGAGCCTGCCGGTCCCGCGGCTGCGGATGCTCGGCGTCGGCGGTGTCGTCGGTCATGGATTCCCTGACTGTGGCGGAGCGGATCGCGGCCGTCCGCATGAATCGGGTCGCGGTCCGTGCGGCAGGTACCGAAGTGACCAAATATTAGTCAGCTGTGGCCGGTGGGGCTCGACCGAAGCGCCGATTCGTACGTCTCCCGGGTGAAGTGCACGCCGCAGTGGGTCCCGTCCCGCGAGGCCAGCCTATAGCAGGTTGACAGAGCCCTGCCGAGGGAATGAGGAAAGCCACCACGCGACCGTGACGGGGAGCGGGCAGGGGTCGGTCTGGGGGAGGAACCGCAATTGCGGTGGTTCATGCAGCTCGGGTGGCGCCGGCAGGCGGCGCTCGGGACGGTGGTCGCGGCGCTGGTCGCGGCGCTCTGGCTCACCCGGCTCGGGCATGAGGTGGCCGCCACCGCGCTCGGCGTCATCAGCACCGTCGCCGCACTCGCCGGCGCCTACGACCAGCTGGCCGGCCGGGAGGGCCGCGGGCGCAAGCAGCAGGACCGCGCGAGCCTGGTCGTGGTCTTCCACCTGCGCGAGGACCTGCGCTGGGCGCTGTGGCTCGAGGACCGGCTGAACGCGGCCGGCTTCCTCTCCCGGCTCCAGCAGGTGCCCGGCGGGCGGGAGACCGGGTCCGCGCAGGATTGGGCCGAACGAACCACCGCCGACGCGGGCTGCGTGCTGGTCGTCCTTTCCGGCCGCATGCGGGAGGCGGACGAGGGTGCCTCGTCCCGGGTCGCCGCGCTCGCCGCGCTCCGGCGTGCCCGCAACCGGCTGATCTGCGTCGACACCGACGGCTTGGGAGCGCCGCCGGCGCTGGCCTCGGCGGCGTGCCTGTCCATAGCCGGCATTCACCAGCACACCCTTGCCTGGCAGCCGATCGACGATGCGCTGCGGGAGCGCGGCGCACGCTCCGACTCGCGCCGCGCGGACACCTTCGGCGCTCTCAGCGCCCCGTTCCCCGGCATGGGCGTGATCAATGCCAGCCTGCCGGTGGCCAACCCGAACTTCGTCGGGCGGGCCGCCGAACTCACCCGGCTCAGGGCGGAACTGGTGGACGCGCCGGGAGACGTCACCGCCCGTTCGGTGGTGATCCACGCGATGAGCGGGATGGGCAAGACCCAGCTGGCCGCCCGCTTCGCCACCGGGCTGCGCGAACTGGACATCGTCTGGTGGATCCACGCGCACCAGCCCTCCGCCATCTACGACGATCTGACGTCCCTGGCGAGGAAACTGCAGCTGCCGAACTTCCAGGACCAGAACGAGATGCTGCGCCAGCTCTGGGAGCGGCTGCGCACCTACGAGGGTCGCTGGCTACTGATCTACGACAACGCCGAATCCGAGGACAAGCTGCACGACCTGATCCCCTCCTACGGCGACGGCTCGCTGCTGATTACGTCGCAGAGCCCGAATTGGGCGACCCGTGTGCGCCGCCGGATCGAGCTGAAGCCGATGTCCGAGGCGGACTCGGTGGAACTGCTGCGCCGCCGGGTTCCGGTGCGCGACGACTCGGTGCTGGTGCAGATCGCGGACAGGCTGGGCTGGCTGCCGCTGTCGCTGGAGCAGGCGGCCTCGTACATGCGCGAGGCGCAGTGCAGTCCGGCCGGCTACCTGCGGCAGCTGACCGTGCGCTTCAGCGAGACGCTCGCCCGCGGAACCCAGGCGTACTACGACAGGTCCGCGACGACGACCTACCGCATCGCGCGCGAGCAGACGACCCGGGTCGAGCCGTTGTCCGGGGTGCTGCTTGAGCTGTGTTGCTTCTTCTCGCCGGACGCGATCCCCCGCGATCTGTTCGAGGATCCGCGGCTGGCCGAGGCGTTGCCCGAGGTGCTGCGCAGTGCGCTGTCCGAGAGCCTGCCTTACAACGCGGCGATCTCCGCCGCTCGCAAGTTCTCGCTGCTCGGGGTCACCCCGCAGAGCTTCACGATGCACAGGGTCGTACAGCGGCTGATACGCGACGAGCTCACGCCGAAGGTGCGCGACGAGCGGCTGGGCGCCGCGGTACGCCTGCTGTCGCGGGCCTTTCCGCAGGATCCGAACGACCCGCGCACCTGGGATGTGTGTGGCTCGCTGCAATCGCACTGCGTGACCGTGCTCGACGAGGTCGAGATGCACGACCTGGTCTCGCCCGAGAGCATCGGGCTCAGCCGCCGGATCGGCGAGTATCAGTTGGTGCGCGGCGCGTTCGACGCCGCGCTTCGCAGGCTGACCAGGACGCTGGCGCAGCTGCGCGGTCACGGTGACGACCCCGCGCAGCTGGCCGCCGCGCAACTGGCGCTCAGCCGGGTGCATTACCGCCAGGCCGACCTGCACCGGGCGAGGGAACACGCCGAGGTGGCGCTGCGGCTCAACGAGTCGGCGGTCGGGCCGGCGGACCGCACCACGGCGGCGATCCTGCTGGAGCTGGCGAAGATACAGCTGGAGCTGACGGAGTTCGAGGCCGCCAGGTCCAGCGCCACCCGCTCGCTGGCGATCCACCAGGCCCTGGACGGCTCGCCGGGCGACCTGGTGGGCCTGAGTCTGGAGACGCTCGGCATCGTGCGGTGGCGGCTGGGCGAGTGGCCGCGGGCCGCGGCCGAGCTGCGGGAGTCGGTCTCGTTGCTGGCCGGGGCGCTGGGCGCGCAGAGCGGGGTGACGGCGCGGGCCCGCACCTGCTGGGGGCTGGTGCTGCGGGACGCCGCGCGGCATGACGCAGCCGGGCTCGGCGCGGCCGAGACCCAACTACAGCTCGCTTACACGGCGTTGCGGAACGCGCACGGCGCCGACCATCCGGACACCTGTTCGGCGGCAGTCCACCTTGCCGACACCCGGCACCGGCTTGCCCGAGCCATGTTCCTGCGCGGCGACCCGGAACGACTACGCGGCGAGTACGAGCGGATCGCGGGGGACTTCGAGCAGATCATGCAATGTCTGCCGATGAAGACGCAGAAGCCCGGCCGAGCCTGCGGGCTGGTACGCCAGGGCCATCTGCTCAACAACTACGGGGAACGCGAGCGCGCCCGCGAACTCGTGCACGAGGCGCGCGGGATCTACATCCAGAGTTACGGCCCCGAGCATCCGTACGTGGCCGAAGCGCTGACGCGCCTGATCGGGATCGAATACGACCTCGGCGACGTCGAGCGGTCCGTCCAGTACGCGCACGAGGCCCGGCAGATCTACGCGGGGACGTACGGCGCAGCGCATCCTTACGTGCATCAGATCGACGAGTTCCTGGCGGATCCCGCGCACGCAGGCCGGGACTGATGCCGACACGACGCCCCGCGCCTTGAAGGGCGGGCGCATCCCTGATGGAATCAACCGGCACAGGCGGGAAGCGCGGTAACCGCGGTGCCACAGCACACCGACCGTCGGGAGCGTCTGATGAAGTCGTCACCGGTGCGCAAGCCCGGAGGTTCGCGGCCCGCACCCCGGCCGGCCGCGCCTCCGCAGTCCTTGGCGCAGCAGGCCCTGGCACAGCAGGCAGATCAGGTCACTGACGAGCAGTCGCAGGACACTGACCGGCGCGGCGCGCTCGTCGTCGTGGCCTGTATCGCGGCGGCGATCGTTCTCGCGGGCGCCGGGGCGACGGTGCTCTCGCTCCAGTCGCACGGCCCGGGCCGGGCCAGGGGCGAGCAGATCGCCGACGCGGGCGAGTCGAGCGCCGCCGCTGCGCCGGCGACCTCCGCCGCGGCCGCACCGTCCCCGTCGCCTTCACTCACCCGCTCGCCCTCGCCCCCGCCGTCGCCCTCGACGGCGCCGGCCACCTCCGCGCCGGCCAGCGCCGCGGCCGGCGGCCCGTCCGCGCCCTCGCCGTCACCGGGCCTCGGGGCCCTGGTCACCGGGACCTACACGCTCAACCGGACGATCACGGCCACCTCGAACCTGGCCCTGACGCTGACGCTGATCACGGTCGCGCCGGGCGGAACCGTCACGATCGACGTGTCCTACCACAACAACACCGCGTCGCCGCTCATGCTCAGCTGCGGCGGCGCGCTGGACAGCGCGGCGGTCAACGTGTTGACCCGTTCCGACGGCAAGACGTACAAGGCGACGCACTCGTACTGCTCGGACAACCCGGGCGCGGCGTTCGTGCTCAGCGCGAACGGTTCGGCCCAGAGCACGAGCCAGAGCTACGCCGTGTTCAGCGGGGTCACCGGTCAGAACGACGGATTCATGTTCACCTGGCAGTCCGGGCAGAGCCTCACCGGGACCGTGCGGGGCATCATCTTGTAAGGGCCTTGAGCGCGTGCGGACATGGTGCTCACTTTCGCGGGCCGCGACCGGTCGGGCCCTGCGCGCCGCGAGCGCGCCGCGCGGCCAGCAGCGCGAGCCCGAGCAGCGTCATGACGCTTCCGCCCGCCACGCACCAGATCCACAGCACGGTGCGCAGCCACCACTGCGGGCCGTCGAGCAGTCCGCGCACGCCGAGCGCGAGCAGGATCGGGCCGGCGATCAGCGATCTGATGATAACGCTCAGGCTGACTGCCGACGGCCGGCCGACCCTACTGCGCTGCATGTTCATCACGGTACCGCGGCGCAGGGCTGTTGACCCTCCTGGGCCGAGTGCCGTACCCCCGCAGTGCTCTGACCCGGACTGGGCCGCCCGGGGCCACCCTGACCCGGACTGGCCCGCCCCGCACTGCTCCGCCTCGGCTTGAGTGTCCTATGGGTGGCTCCCCTGCGTCTGACCGTTGCCCGGTGCGGTGACGGGTGCCGGCGGTTCGGGCTTGAGGTGGGCCGCCGGGTTGAGTAGCACGTCCTGCAGATACTTCTCCAGCAGTTTCTCGCCGAACTGCAGGGTGATGTCGGCCAGGCCGCCGTTGTGGAAGAGCCGGCCGGACGACATCTGATGCGCCAGCGTCCTGGCCGCGCCCACGGTGAGGTTGTCGAGCAGTCCCGCGGCGAGGCCGAGCCCGCCGTCCTTGAGCGCCTCGACGCCCGAGACCTTGACATGGTTCGGACCCACGCCGAACGCGGCGGCGGTCATCGCCGTGGACACGAAGTTGCCCAGGGCGCCCACGGCGACCGTGCCGACCCAGTAGTCGTAAGTACCGGCACGCCAACGCTGCGGGTTCTCGTTGCCCGCCCACTCGTTGTCCGCGTGCTTGTCGTGGTTGTACGGGTTGCGGTTCCAGTCCTTGCCGCCGTCGACGTTGCGCAGACCGTCGCGGGTGCCCTTGAGCCAGGTCTCGCTGATCACGCCGTACCCGGACTTGACGCCGCTCTTGACCGCGGCACCGGCGAATATCTTGCCCCAGTCGTCCGCGGTGAAGTTCCAGTTGTTCACCGCGCCGGTGATGATGATGTTGGCGGCCACGTCGATCGTGTAGTCCTGGATGAAGTCGAGCACCACCTTCTGCGCGAGCATGCTCTTGTCGCCGAGGAACGAGCCTGATGCCCCGTCGCCGACCACGAACTCGCGCCGGTTGGTCTCGCGCACGCGGCGGTTGGCGCCGCGCAGATCCGTCATCCAGCCCTTGCGCTCGATCTCGGAGCCGACCTGCTTCCAGGTGGTGCCGAGGTACCAGCGGCCGGTCGCGTTGCGCTCCCACACCCGGCCGGACGCGCCACGGAACCTCAACAGGTTGCCGTTCACATCGGTCATCCGCCACTGCTTCTGGAAGCTCTCCTTCTCCAGGTAGATGCCGGAGCCCGGGGCGGTCTCGGTGCGTTCCCGCCAGACGCCGCCGTGGTCGAACTCCTTCCACACGTTGGCGTTGGTGTACTCACGCACCCGGCCGTCGATCAGTTCGCGCACTGTCACGCCGCCGCCGTCCAGGTCGCGCCAGCGCACTGCTTCGGTGCCCGGCGGGCGCGCGTTGCCCCACGTGCCGTCGGCCTGGCGCCACTGCCGGGCGGCGTCGGTGCCGGGCACCGGGTCGCCGTGCGCGTCGAACTTCTGCGAGCGCCAGGCCCCCGCCGCGTCCGGCTCGGCCTTCAGCGAGGTGCCCTTGTCCAGCGCCCGGAAGTCGCGGACCTGCTCGGTGCCCGCGTTGGTGACGCGGAAGTCGCGGTAGGAGTCGTCCCAGGACCCGGTCCAGCGGGTGTTGCGACCGTTGAGCCGGAACCCGCTGCCGCCGTCGCTGCCGCGCCAGTTCCACCGCCCCACGTGCTCGTCGCCGCGACCCGCGATCCGCACCGGGTTCGGGTGCGGGGCGCCGCCGGCGATGTCGCCCCAGCGGTCGTTGCGGCCGACGATCTGGCCCATGCTGTTGCGCGTGACCGAGATCGACGCGCCCGGGTTGGCGACGCGGGCGCCGGGCGGATTGTTCGGGTGGTACCGGGGCTTGTCCGTGCCGAGATAGTGCACGACGTCGCCGTTGAGGTCGGTGTGCCGCTCGACCCGCTGCACTCCCCCGGCGTCGGTGAACGAGTCGATCCAGTGCTTGCCGTCGAAGGTGCGGGTGCCCTGCGCGACCACGTTCTTCCCGCTGTCCAGTTCGCGCCAGTTGAGCGTGCGCTGCGCCGGGACGCCGCCGTGCCCGCCGAGGGCGAAGGTGTCCCACCTGCCCTGGGCGTCCCGGCCGATCTCCACGGTGTGCCCGTCGTCCAGCTTGATCGTGCCGCGCACGAACACCCCGTCGCCGGCGAAGTCGGACACCGAGCCCTCGGGCGTCACGGTCCTGACTCCCTCGGAGACGACCGCGTGGTTGGCCGGGTCGTGCTCCACCCACTTGAACACCTGGAAGCGCGAGTCGCCCATCCAGAAGCCCCCGTGCGGGAAGTCGACCGCGCCGTACTTGCCGCCCAGGACGAAGGCGCCCGCTTTCGACAGCGGGTCGTCCAGGCTCTGCGGGGTCTTCCACAGGAAGTCCGGCGGCCGCTGCTCGGCGTACCGGGTGAAGGTCAGGGTGTGGCCGTTGCTCAGGGTCTCCAGGCTGCCGGTGTCCTTGGCCTGCGGCGAGAGTTCCTTGTAGCTGGTCTTGACCTGCATGACGCCGTGCGCGTCGACGCCCAGGCCGTATTCGCGGTAGTGCTTGGCGTGCGGCAGCCCGTTGAGCGTGTTCCACTTCTGCTGCACCACGTGCGTCCGGCCGTTCGCCGAGTAGGTGTCGGTCCAGCCTGTCAGGGTATTGTCGCGTCGGCCGTCGAGCAGCTTGCCGCCCTGGGCGTCGAACCGGGTCCAGGTGAACCCGTTGCCGCCGCGCTCGGCCCGGATCAGGCCGCCGTCCGCGGTGATCCGGTACTCGCGCACCACCTGGCCCCACTTGCCCAGGTCCCAGGAGGTGACGCCGTCGCTCTCGGTGGAGTAGTGCCGCACCCCGCCGCCGACGCGCCCGGCTGCGTCCCACTCGTGCCAGTAGCGGTGACCGCTCTCGCTGCGCAACAGTTCCAGTTCGTTGCCGTTGCCGAGGGTCTCGCGCGAGTAGAACGGGGTCTTGTCCGGGCCGGTCAGGTGCAGTGTGCCGTCGCCGCGGCGCACGGCCGCGCCGCCGCCGGTGTAGGCCGAGGGCAGCCGCGGGTCGTGTGCGCCGACCGCGCCGGCGGCGTCGTTGCGGGTCCACCGCGGACCGCCGCCCGCCCGGTAGTCGACGGAGATGAACTGGCCGGTGGGTTTCCCGTTGGGTTTGAGGATGTTGATGCGCTCGGAGACCGGGGCTCCGGCCGCGTCGAAGACCCGCTCGTTGCCGGCGTGCGCGCCGCGCGTGTCGGTGAGGTGGAATCCGCCGGCCGCGTCGCGGGAGACGGTGAAATGGCCGAGTGTCGCGCCGGTCCGGTCCGTACGAACCGCGAGCGCCGGGTGCGGGCCGGTGAAGTCCGCGTGGATGTGCGTGCCGAGGTTGTCGGTCAGGTTGATCCGCTGGGTGCGCACGCCGCCGCTGAAGCGGTCGTAACCGGTGAAGTTACCGTGTGCCGGACCGGCGGTGGTGTCCGTGACGGTGAAGTGACCGTCGGGACCGCGCACCGCGTCGAGGTGCGCGACCGGTGCTCCGCCGCCGTCGTGTACTGCGATCGTCGGGGCCGCGGGGTTGCGGTAGTCGGCGCGCAGGTGGTTGCCGGTCAACGCCCCGGTCAGGTCGCGCAAGTCCACGTGCTGCGCGACGAGGTGGCCGTTGGCGTCGAAGCTGAGCAGGTCGTTGCCGTGTGCGCGGGTCAGGTCGAAGCCGCCGCCCGGGGTGTGCGCGATGTCCCACTGCGCGCGGGCGCCGCGCGGGCCGGTGGTGGTGAACGCGTGGCCGGCCGCGTAGTCGAACTCGATGTGCCCGAATGCCGAGTTGTCGTGGTTCAGTGCGCTGATGTCCCGGCCGGTCAGCCGGCCGGTCGCGTCGAACTGCCGCCAGGTGCCGTCGGCCGGGTGGTCCAGCCGGAAGCCGTGCGCGTTCGGGGTGTACCTCCAGCGCGTGCCGTCCCCGCCGACGTAATGCGCGTCACCGTTGACGTGGTCGATCTGCAGGTGGGTCTGGTTCGCGCCGGTGTGGTCGGTCAGGTGGACGTCCTCGTGGGTGAGCGCGCCCCCCGCGTCGAACTGCCGCCAACGACCGTCCCCGGCCGCCGCGTGGTCGAGCCGGAAGCCGCCCTGCGGCGCGCGCGCGAAGGTCCAGTGTGTGCCGTCCCCGCCGAGGTAGGTCGCGATCGGCGGCTGTCCGCGGTGGTCGACGAGCAGGTGGTCCGGGTTCGCGGCGCCCGGTGTCTGTACACGTACTCCCTCGTCGGTGAGATGCCCGTTGGCGTCGAACTCGCGCCAGTTCCCGTTGGCCGGATGGTCGATACGCAGCGCCGCGTCGTTGGGCGGGTTGAGGTTGTACGTCCAGCGCGTGTTGTCGCCGGCGTAGCTGACCTGCCGGTTCTGGTAGTCGAAGACCAGGTGGTCGGGGTTGGCCTGGCCGCCGGAGCCGTATACGCGCACGTCCTGCGCGGTGATCTGGCCGTGGCCGTCGAACCGGCGCCAGGTGCCGTCGGTGGGGTGGTCGATCCGGAAGCCGCCCTGCGGCGTGCGCGCGAAGGTCCAGTGCGTGCCGTCGCCGCCCGGGTGGGTCGCGGTGGGGTGTGCTCCGGTGTGGTCTACCAGCAGGTGGCCCGGGTTCGCGCCGCCCGGCGCCGCGTGGACGGCGATGTTCTCGCCGGTGATGCGTCGATCCGCGCCGAATTCGCGCCAGCCGCCGTCGGTGGGGTGGTCGATCCGGAACGCGGCGCCGCCGGGCGGGTTGTGCGTGCAGGTCCAGGGCGTGCGCGCCGGGTCGCCGCCGAGGTGGGCACGACCATGCGCGTAGTCGATCTCGATGTGGGTGTGAGCCGAACCGTCGTGTTCGATCGTTGCGATGTTCTGGTGTGTCAGTGCACCGTTGTCGTCGAAGCGCTGCCAGGTGCCGTCCGGGGCGCGCAGCTCGTGGCCGGCGCCCTGCCCGGCGTGGTAGGTGAACGCGGTCGCGGTCCCGCCCGGGTGGTGGATCGTCGCCTGGCCGGCGGCCGGCCGGATCTCGACGGTGCCGAGGGGGTTTCCCGCGTGATCGGTCAGTGCGAAGCCCCGGACTTGGAGCGCGCCGGCGTCGCTGTACTCGTGGAACGCGCCGGTGCCGGGGTCGGTGAGGCGGAAACCGTGGTTGCCCACCTCGGTCAGGCGGCCCTCGAAGAGGGTGTCGCCGGTGCGCACGTCGACCAGGGCGGCGTTCTCATGCGCGGGACCGCGCGAAAGATCGATGTTGAGCTGGTGGTTCGCGCCGACCGGGCGGGTGGCGGCGAGGGGGGTGCCGTCGTCGGCGGCCCGGGTGATGTGGTCGGTGGCGCGCGAGCCGCCGAGCAGCCGGGGGCGTTCGAGCAGGGACTGACCCAGGGCGAGGTGTTCGAGGGCTTGCAGGCGTTCGGGCTGGATGTCCAGCAGCCGTAGCGCGTCCGCGGCGTTGTTGAGGTCGGCTGCCGCGGTGTGCAGGCCGGCGCTCGCCTCGGCCTGCGCCGCGCTCTGCGGGGCCTTGCCCTTGATGCGGGCGTCGGCCATCGCGGAGGATTCCGCGCCGTGTATGTCAGGCTGCGGATGCACCGCGTTGTAGTGATCGAGTGCCTGCGTGTATTCGTGCTGCGCGGCCTTGAAATCGGTCCACGGCACGGCGACGCGCTCGCTCGGCAGACCGAACAGCCCGGGCACGCCGGCGTCGTCGTGGGCGGGCTGCGCGACGTGCTCAAGGCTGGAGGCGGCCGGTTCGGCGGCGCCGGAGACGTTTTCGGGGTGCGGCGAAGCGTGCCCGGTGCCGGCCGCGCCCTTGGCGGGCGCGATCGATGTGGCGGGCAGGGAGACGGTCACGCGGTCTATTCCGGCGGCGTCGATGCCCTGGAGGCTCGCCAGGCGGCCTTGGACGGACTCGACGGAGTCGGCGGAGAGCGCCACGTGATCCACGGAGGCGAGCTTGCCGAGGCCGACCGCCCCGGCGCCGGCTGTGCCCGTGGCCGCGGCGTTGATGCTCAGTGGTTTGACCTCAGTTGCGTGCACGGAGACGCTCCCGAGGTCCCCGGTGTGCGACCCGGTCGTACCGAGGTTCTCCATGTGCGTGCCGGTCGCACCCAAGCCAGAGGTGTGCGCACCGGTCGCGCCCAAGCCCGAGGTGTGCGCACCGTTCGTACCGAGGTTCCCCGTGTGCACGCCGACGCTGCCCGCATCGGCCGTGTGTACGCCGACGCTGCCGATTTCAGCCGTATGGGCCGCGGCCGGCTGGATGTTCACGGCGTGGGCGCCGAGTCCCGTGCCGGCCTCGCCCACCGAGGGCATGCCCGCATCCTTGATCACGATCGAGAAGTCGTCGAGGTGCGTGACCACGGCGCTGCCGTGGTAGACGTTGTTGATCTCGGTGGGAGTGCGCAGGTCCAGCACGCTGCCCGCGTGGCTCTGGGCGGTGTGCGAGAAGGTGGTGATCGAGCCGAGGTCGAGCTTGGTGGCCGTAGGCGTGATGACGCTCAGATGACTGAGATCGTGCGTGCCGAGCGAACCCAGGGCGCTGACGGTGCCGACCGATCCCGAGTGCCCCAGGACGCCGAGCGAGTTGAGGTTCGTCGTCGGTGTGGAGACGTCGTGGGTCAGGCCCGTGAATCCGAGCCCGAGGTCGCCGGTGAAGCCGTGCGCGACGTTCGTCGTCAGCACCTGCGTCGCCGGCGCGGGAAGGCCGTGGGCGGCGTCGGTGGTCAGCGCGTGCGTCGTCGGGGTCAGCAGCGTCGGGCCGGTCGTGAGCGTGGTGTGGACGGTGGTCAGGCCGGAGCCCGGCAGCGCGGCCGGGTCCGCGTGCAGGCCCAGCGTCAGGTCCGGGCGCGCGCCCTGGAGGCTGACCGGGGTGATCAGCCCGCCGTGCCCGGGGTCGGCGGCGAAGTGGACGTCCGAGGAGACGGACCACAGCTTCAGGCCGCCGGCGCCGCCCTCCTTGAGCCCGTTGGCGGCGACCATCTTCAACGCGAGCACCGGATCGGCGGACAGGCCGAATCCGCGTTCCAGGACGCCGACGCGGAACGCGCCGCCGAGCCCGAGATTCGCCACCTCGGTGCCCTTGACCGGAAGCACCAGCCGCACCCAGGCCCCGGTCTTGAGGTCCTGCACGATGCCGGTGCCGACCTTGCCCAGGAAGTCGCCGAGCGCCTTTCCGGTGACCAGCGCGCCGTTGGCCAGCAGGCTGGGCAGGTCCTGGATGCCGTGCATGACCCAGACCCCTGCGGTGTACACGAACTTGCCGATGGCCAGCAGCGTGTCCACGGTGAAGATGCTGGAGAAGTTGAAGCCCTTGGCCAGGCCCATCAGGTCGGCGATGGTGCCGCGGACGAACAGCGCCCCGTCCTTGGCCGCACTGCCGATCCCCTTGATCAGGGCGGGCAGCAGCTCGGCCAGGTTCAGCCCCTCGGTGGTCGGCGCGATGATGCCGAGGAACGCCAGCAGGAACTGCCCGAAGCCGATCTTGCCCTGCCCGAAGTCCACGGCCGCCTTGACGAACAGCACCAGGTTGACCGCGAAGGCCATCAGCGCCAGCGGGCCGCCGACGATGATCGCCGGGATCAGCAGGAGCAGCGCGATCCAGCCCAGCACCTCCCAGAACATGTCCCAGCCCGAGATCGGCTGCGTACCGCTGGAGACCGCGTCCACGGAGCCGGCCGCCGTGTTCGAGGCCGTCGTCAGGTCCGTGCCCGCCTGCGTGGCCTGGTGTGCCCATGCCTGAACCTGCGGGTCGTCGGACTTCAGGCCGGAGGACTGCGCCTTGGACAGGGCGTCGCCGGCTATCTGCTGTTGCGTGAGCATCGCCGCGTGGTAGGTGCTGACCGCGGTGTGCGCGGTGGCGAACGCGTTGCTCGCGTCGCGCATGAAGTTGATGAAGCGGCCTGAGATCTGCCCCGCCATGGCCGTCGAGGTCTGACCCACGAAGTTGCCGCTGCTGGCCGTGCCCAGCACCCGCTGCAGGGCGGTCTCGATCGTGCCGGTGGCCTGGGCCACCTGGTTCAGGTAGTCCACCACCTGCTGAAGTTCGTCCACATCGCCCGGAGTCGGGTCACCCGACAATCCCAGGGCGGACCAGTCCGACGGTCGGGAAGCCATGTCGCGGCCGCATCCTTCCTTCGTGCGCGCGGGCTCGGCGGTACGGTCCGTGTTCGTCCAATGGTCGGCGGCCGTACAGCGCCGCGACGAGGACACGTCGAGTCCGAGGTTTGTCATAGTCATCGAACACGTTGTTGTTGTCCGCCAGTTGGCGCGCACATGAAATCGCTGGATGACGATGAACTGCGATGCGATGCGTGCCCTGCGATGGGAGAGGACGCATGGCAGACCTCGTCATCGACTACCAGCTTCTGCACGACGCGGCCGGGCAGCTCGATTCGCTCAAGACGCAGATCGACGACATCAACAACGCGGACACCATCGACGGCTACGTCCCGATCGCCAACAACGGACAGGTGGACACGGGCGACCTCGGCCCGGGCAACCTGCCCACCTCGCTGTGGAACTTCTACTCGAACTGGCAGAGCCCGCTGTCCAACGCCACCAAGCAGGTGCAGCAGCTGGCCGCGACGTTCCGCGGGGTGGCGCAGACCTTCTTCGATGCGGACGCCTCGCAGGTCGCCGCGGTCAACTCCGGGCTGGCGCAGTCGGCGGTGCGTAACTACCCGTCCGAGTACGCGGCCTACCAGAAGCAGCTGGCCGAGTGGGAGAAACTGCCGGACCCGAACCACGTGCAGTACTACGACGAGAACGGGAACCTGGTCACCACGTCGGTGCCGCGGCCCACCGCGCCGACGAACCCCGGCACGACGTACGGCGGCTCGGCGGGCGTGACCACGAACGTCACCACGAGCGGCACGGACGGCTCCGGCAACCCGCTGGTCACCTCGGAGACCAGCACGTACACCGTGGACGGGATGACCTACACGGAGACCACGACCTTCGGTCCGGACAAGGGCGACGTCAACGGCCACCCGACGCAGGACTCGACGCAGACGATCCACCACCAGGACGGTTCGACCGACGTCATCACCACGACGAACAACCTGGACGGCTCGTCGCACTCCACGGACGTGAACACGGCCAGCGGCCAGACGACGACCACGACGACGGACACGACCGTCACGAACCACCCGGACGGCTCGTCCACGACGGTGTCGACGACGGACAACGCCGACGGCTCGACGACGACGCTCACCATCGAGACCGACAAGTACGGCAAGGCGACCACGACGACGACGAACACGCCCGCCCCGCCGGACCCGAGCACTTACGACTACTACCCGACCTACTGACGGGCCGGGTTCACCGGCAGGCGGCCGGCGCACGCGGCGACCGCCGCCCGCAGGCCGATGCCCGCGGGCCGCCGCACAGCAGACCACCCGGACGGGAACGATCCGGGGGCACCAGCGAACCAGGGAGCAACTCCATGCCCGACGTGAACATCAGCTACGACGCGGTCAAGGGCGTCACCGCTCAGCTGAACAACGCGGTCACCAACATCGTGCCGCAGCTGACCAGCCTGCAGACTCAGGTCAACTCCATGCTCTCGCAGGGCGGTTCGCTGTGGATGAACGCCACCAGCCCGGCGCTGCAGAACTCCTACCAGCAGTTCAACACCTCGCTGACGCAGGCGGTCAACGGGATCAACGACTTCGCCAACCAGTTCAACTCGATCATCGGTCAGATGCAGAGCATGGACTCGCAGATGGCGAACTCGATCAACAACCCCGGGCACTGACGCTCCGGGCGGCCGGTTCGGCTCAGGACCCGATCACGAGCGCCCGAAGACAGGCGTACGAGCACAAGCGCCCGCGTCCGGCACCGCGGCCTTCGCCCGGTGCCGGACGCGGGCGCGTCACATATCAAGCCCTTGTTCTCCAGGTCGCAGGAACCAGTCGCGCGCCTTGAGCGCGGCCCGTTGGAGCGTGTCGCCCTCGGCGAACAGGTGGGTCGCGCCGGGAACCACCTCGACGCGGTGCGGCGCGCTCAGCAGCCCGGCGGCCTGACGGTTGAGCTCAAGCACCTGCTGGTCCCGCCCGCCGACGATCAGCAGGACGGGAGCGCGCACCCGGGCCAGGGCCTCGCCGGCCAGATCGGGCCGGCCCCCGCGGCTGACCACGGCGGTCACCCGGCCCGGGCGCTCGGCGGCGGCGATCAACGCGGCGGCCGCGCCCGTGCTCGCGCCGAACAGCCCGAGGGGCAGGCCCGCGGTCTGCGGGTACGCCTCCAGCCAGTCGATCGCGGCCGTCACGCGCCGTCCCAGCAACGGGATGTCGAAACGGTATTCGGCGGTGACCTCGTCGACCCGCTCCTCGCCGCGGGTGAGCAGGTCCAGCAGCAGTGTGCCGAGGCCGCCGCGTTGCAGCGCCCGGGCGACGGCCCGGTTGCGCGGGCTGAACCGGGAACTGCCGCTGCCGTGCGCGAAGAGCACCACCCGGTCCGCGTGTTCGGGCAGGATCAGATCGCCGTCCAGCCGGGTGGCCCCGGTGAGCGGGACGTACACGGTCGTTTCGGTCGTCTCGCCCGTAGTGTCCTGGTGCCGTGCGTCCATGGCGTACTCCGCAGCGCACTCGCTCGGACCGCCGGCGCCGCGCGCGTACAGCGCCGCGGTCATGGATCTCCACCTGGTTGATTCCCGTTTTACGGTGATAGACGCGGGCAGAGGGCGTTTGTGGCGAGGGACGACAATTCACGCGTGGACATCCGCACTGGCCGCCTCGTTCTGCTCACGCGACCCGATCCGCCCTGGAATGCACCCGAGTACAGGCCTCAATTCGTGATCTGAGGTGGGCGTTCTGGTGCCGAGGCGCAAACGATAGGCGTAGCCTGCCGCCTGAGCTGATCACCACCACTTGCGCCGCAGTTGCAGCCCATCGACCTCGGTGTTTCGGCGGACCTTCTCGATGCGCGCCTGCTCGGTCCGCGCGATGGAGATTCCCTTGCGTGCCCGTACCGCCAGCGTGCTCGCCACATACAGGCCGAGTTGGGTGTCGGGGAACTTGCGCCACCGGCTGCCGCGCCGAGCACGCGTGAGGCGCTCATCGAAACCGGCTTCCACGACCTCGTCGACCGGCCCGAGCGCGGCAGACAGCTGCTGTTGCTCGCGATGCCGATCCGAGCGGTGCTGGTTGCGCTTGTTGCGCGCGATGTTCCTGCGGGAACTCTTGTCGTTCTCGCCGTAGGTATTGCGGCGATCCTTGCTGTACGACAGGCGCTTCTTCTCCTGCGGAGACCTGCGCTTCTTCATCGCCGCACCTCCCGCTGACCGACGCAACCCAACGACGGTACGGCCAACGCGTCGGCACCGTCCACGAGTTTCCGGCCCACAACCACCAGGCGCCCCGCAACGGAACAGCAGAGGCGAACCCTACTATCTTGTCACTCGATTCGCGCACACTAAGATCACGGCGTGAACAAGACCGTCGCGGACTTCATCGGCGCGTACCTGCACGTCGAGGTGGCGTACGAGGACCTCGGGCCGACGCGCGAGCTGATCGCGGCGCTCAGCCCCGAGTACGCCGGCTCGCTCGAGGAGGGCTTCGAGCGGTTGCTGCGCAGCCGCGGGCTGGCCGCCGCCGACTACGACGGCATGACGCACATCGAGTTCGAATCCGATGACGCGCTCTACCGGTACCTGCAGGGCGTGTACGACTACTTGTTCCGCGGCGCCGGAGCCCAGCCGCGTCCGCCGCGCTGATCGTGTGCTGACTCGCGCACGCCCCCGGCGGCGCCGCTACTCCTTCAGCACCGTCAGCGGCAGCGCGATCGCCGCCAGGCCGCCGGTGACCGGGTCCGCGGTGTAGGCGCGGCCGGGGCGGATCGGCTTACGCAGCAGGCTGACCGGGATGCGGGCGCCGACCAGGTCGCCCTCGGCGACCGACTGCGGGCTGAGCAGCACCCCCTGGCGCGAGCGGCGCGCCTCCCCGATCCAGCCGATCAGGGCGCTGACGAAAGTCTCGCTGGTGCCCGCGCAGGCCAGAGCGAGGCCGCGGTCGCGCCCCGTGGCGATCAGCTCGCGCAGGAACGGCTCCAGCGGCGGCATCTGCGCCATCAGGTCCGCGTCGTCGAGCAGCACCACGGCCGGACCGCCGCCGAGTTCCTCCAGCGCGGCGCGGGCGTCCTCGGGGGTGGCCAGCACCGAGGTCAGCACCCTGGCACGCGGATGCGCGGCCAGGCGGCGCAGCGGGGACTCGCGCGCGGCCACCGCCAGCACCGCCGTGTCCGCGGCCAGCGCCGAGACCGCGAAGGTGGACAGGACCGTGGAGCGACCGGAGCCGGGCGGCCCGACCACCATGAAGACGTTCCCGCGCCCGGCGAAGTCCACCATGACCGGCCCGGTGTCGTCGCCGCCGATCCCGAGCAGTGCGAGCAGCGGGCGGCGCTCGGTCACCAGCGCGTAGGCGTCCGCGAAGTCGAGCTCCGACGGCAACGAGCCGATCGCCAGCGGACGCGAGCCCACGCCCACGTGCTCGTCGCGCTTTCGCGCGCGCTCGCCGATCGCGCGCAGCGCCTCGGCCTGCGCCTGCCCGGAGGGGTCCGCGGCGAGCAGCGCGATCTGCGCCTCGGTCAGGCTCCCGGACAGCCAGGCGCGCCCCGGCGGCACCACCGTCGGCAGTTCGGCGAAAGCCAGGCCGATCAGCATGTAGTCGCTGCGGTCGGTCATCCGCAGCAGCAGCCGGTTCTCGTTGAGACTGCCCATCCGCCCGGACAGCAGCACCCTGTCACCGGCGATCACCAGATGGATCCCGGCCGCCGCTCCCTCCCGCAACAGCCGCGTGACCTCGTCCACAAGCCGGCCGTTGTCGTACTCGTTGACCGCTGCGTACAGGGCCTCCCAGCCGTCGATGAACAGCAGCGTGTGCGCGGGCCGCGGCCCGGGCGGCATGGTCGCGCGCAGTTCGGCCAGGTTGGTGCTGTCGTGCTCGGCCAGCAGACTCTGCCGGCGGGTCAGCTCCAGCCCGAGCCGGGTGAGCAGCCGGTCCACCCGATCCAGGTCGGCGCGCTGCGCGACGGCCCCGGTGTGCGGCAACTCGGTCAGGACGCTCAGCGCTCCGCCCGCCGCATCGATCCCGTACATGTGCACATCACTGGTCGAATGCCGCTCGGCGAGCGCGCCGGCGATACTGCGGATCGTCTGCGAGCGGCCGGAGCGGGTCGCGCCGACCACGTAGAGGTGCGAGAAGGTCTCCAGGTCCAGCGCGAGCGGCCGGCGGGCCTGCTCGGCCGGCAGGTCTTCGAGCCCGTACACGACGGGCGCCAGGCTCCTGCCGGGCGCGGCGCCGAGGCGGGGCAGTTCGCCGAGCGTGATCACGTCCGGGAGGGCGGGCAGCCACGGAGCCTGCTGCGGCTCGATCTCCAACTGCCGCGCGGCCTCGCGCACCGCCCGCACCAGCGCCGCCAGGTCGGTGTGGTCCCCGCCGTCGGCGACGGTCTCGGTCTCAGGAGGCTGAAAGGCCCGGCCGAGTTTGGGCCAGGGCACCGCGACCGCCCAGGTGTCGGGCCGCGGCGGGGTCGCGACACCGGCCGAGCCATCCTCGGTCCGCTCCCGCGGCGCCCCCGCGTAGCCGGTCTGGAACGGCGCGACGGCGCGGTGCGCGAGGCGGACCAGCGCGCGGCCGGGCACGCTCGGCGGGATGGCGGCGGCGTCGTTGGTGTCGATCACGTCGTGGCTCTCGACCGGGTCGGTGACGCGCAGCGCGATCCGCAGGTTCGTGTTGGCCTTGATATCGGCCGAGACGACCCCGGCCGGCCGCTGCGTGGCCAGCACGAGGTGCAGGCCGAGGGAGCGGCCGCGCTGGGCGATGGACACCACGCCGGCCACGAAGGCGGGCACCTCGCGCACCAGCGTGGCGAACTCGTCCACCACCAGCACCAGCCGCGGCAGCGGCGGCAGGGCCGGGTCGCGGCGCCGGGCCGCCTGATACTCCGGATGGTCCTTCACGCCGTGCTCGGCCAGCAGCTTCTCGCGCCGGCGCAGCTCGGCGGCCAGCGATTCCAGGGCGCGTTCGACCAGGTGCCCGTCCAGGTCGGTGACCATGCCGAGGGTGTGCGGCAGCTCGACGCAGTCCCGGAACGCGCTGCCGCCCTTGTAGTCGACCAGCAGGAAGGTCAGCTCGTCCGGGCGGTTGGCCACCGCCAGCGACGCCACCAGGGTCTGCAGAAGTTCGGATTTGCCGGATCCGGTCGTGCCGGCGATCAGGGCGTGCGGCCCGTCGCGGACCAGGTCGACCGCGAGCGTGCCGTCGTATCCGGTGCCGATGACCGCCGCGGTGGACGCGGGCCGGCGCACCCAGCGCGCCGCGATCTGCTCGCCGTCCGGGTCGGACAGCTCCAGCAGGTCCAGCAGGCGCACCGCGGAGGGCAGCGCGCCGCCGTCGACCGGGGAGACGTCCCGCAGCGGGGCGAGCGAGCGCGCCACCCGCTCGGCCCAGGCGCAGTCCACCAGGTCGGGGCGGATCTCGGTCACCTCCGGCTGGTCCTTCTGGCGCAGCGTCAGCCCGGCCGGCTCGTCCACGACGACGACGCCGGCCTCCTCCGGCAGCAGCCTGACTTCGCGGTCCAGGCAGATCGAGAAGACCCGCACGGCCGGGCCCTCGGCGAGCACCTGCACCAGGCCGGGCACCTCGCGCAGCCGCCGCGCCCCGTCGACGAGCACGACGACGTCCGGGTCGGCGAACATCGCGGCGCTCAGCGAGGCGCCGCGCGCCTGAATACGGCGCTTGACCACGGAGACGAGCTCTGAGACGCGGTGCGCGACGGTCTCCGGGTCGTTGCCGACCATCGCGGGCGGGGAGCCGATCGGCGAGCGCGCGTGCGGCAGCCAGCGGATCCATTCCCAGTCCTGCGCGGCGCCGGCGTCGGTGAGCACCACGAAGCGAACGTCGCGCGGGCTGTGCAGAACCGCGGTCTGGGCCAGCAGCCACCAGGCGAGCGGGCGGGCTCGGCCCGGTTCCGCGGCGACGCCGACCACGCCGACGTCGGGCAGCGCGATGCCGATCGGGATCGAGGGCACGTTCCAGCGGGTGTCGCGGCGCAGCGGATCGGTCTGGTTCGGGTCGTCGACGTCGAGCAGCGAGGGCTGGTCCACCGTGCCGATGCGCAGCACCAGATGGTCGGCGTCGCAGCGGCGCCGCTCCCACAGCCGCCGGCCCGGCCCGGCGGCGGTCAGCAGCGCGGCCGCGGGGTCCGGGGCGACGGCGGCGCGCACCGCCCGCTCGCCGGCCACGGCCGCGGTGATCTCCTCGATCGTCTCGGCGTGGGCCACCGCGTACTGCGCGGAGCGGCGCCGGTAGTCCTTGCGGCCGGTGCGCATGTCGTTGAACCAGTTGACGACCGCGAACATCGGCGTGAAGAGGACGAAGAACAGGTAGTACTTGGAGTGCAGCAGGAACACCATGCCGACGCCCATGAGGACCGGCAGGATGAGCAGCACGGTCGGGAAGGGGCGCCGGCCTGGCGGGTTGGGCCGCTGCGGCAGCCGGAAGCGGGTGCGCGGCAGCGGTTCCAGGATCCGCGGCGGGCGGTTGAAGTCGATCCCTGATCCGTCCGGCGCGGGCTGGACGGCGGCGTCCGCCACGCTCGGCGCGGTCCACCGCAGCAGCGAGTCGGCGACAGCGAGGTCCGCGTGCTCCTCCCAGTACTCGGCGGCGGCGGTCTTGTCCTGTGCGTCGCCGTCGCCGGGCGCGCCCGCCGGCTGTGGCGGTACGACCCGCACCAGCCTGGTCTGCTCGTACGGTGTGACGACGACGCAGCCGTCCGCCGCGACGGTGAGGGTGGCGGCGTGCGCGGGCGCGCCCTCGACGCGGACGACACAGCGCTCTGATGAACCGATCGGGTAGGAGCCGAGTGCGAGCGCGGCCACCGTTCCGGCGCCGGGTCCGGAGACGATGTGCAGTTCGATCAGCGCGGGTCCGTCGCCGGGCCGGGCGCCGGGCTCGGGGCCGGGCGCGCCGAGACCGAGGACCGTTCCCTCGCGCAGGCCGGTCGCGGCCAGCTCGCCGCGCGGGTCGAGCCGCCGGCCGCCGAGGAACAGCTCGTGCGCGCTCTCCCCGGCGGCCTCGGCGATCCGCTCGGCGACCTCGGCGATCGGCGCGTCCGGGGCCGCGCCGAGGACGACCTGGTGCCGGGCCCGCTGCCCGATCGCGGTGACCGACAGGCGCATCTTGGATCCTCACCCACTGGCTGGCTGGTACTCGAACTCTTCTTCGCTTGCGGACATCGCGCCTGTCAGGCACTTGATATGGCGATGTCGTCCCACTCGTCGGGCTCTTGCGGCGGCGGCACGGATAGGTGCGGCTGCTGCGGTTGCGCTTGCGGTTGCTGCGGCGGCGGCACTTGTCCGGCCGGCGCCGGCACGCGTTCGGGCCCTGACGCAGGCGCCGGCATAGGTGTCGGTGTCGGTGTCGGTGTCGGGGCCGGGGTCGGGGTCGGCGTGCCCGAACGGGTCGGAGGCGGCACTGAAGCTTGCGGCTGCGCCGAACGCGGGGTCGCCGTGTCCGGCAGCGGGGTGAAGACGACCGGCAAACCGTGTAGCAGTACCGTGCCGCGGGCATCGACCGGCAGTTCCCAGTGCGGATACGGCGGCGCCGCGCCGGCGAGCATTTCACCGCCCTCCAACTGCTCGGCCAACGCGGAACGCACCCGTTCGGCCTGAACCGGGTCGCCGGAGAACAGCAACGTGCCATGCGAGCGCGCGACGTCCATGACCACGACGGCCTCGCCGCGTACGCCGAGCACCGCGGGGCACACCTCGGCCGCGTCACCGGTGGGTTCGGTGAGTTCAGCGGGTTCGGTGAATTCAGCGGGTTCGGCGGATTCGGCGCGGGCTTCGAGCTCTGAGCGCCGCAGGATCCACGTGCGCTGATCCGTCCCGGCGGTCCACGGGCGGCGCGGCTGCGGCACGTCGAGCCCTGCGATGCGCACCTCGATCTCCTCCGTGCCGACCAGCGCGGCGTACGGCCACCAGTGCGCGCCCCGCCCGGCCAGTTCAAGCGCCCGAGCACCGAGGGCGGGCACGTTGGGGTCGGCGAGCAGCAACTGTGCCGGAGTCGGATCCTTGCGTCGCCGCAAACGAGCACCGACCGTGCCCGTGATCCGCGGCGCGCGCCGGAACGCACCGCCCTGCGCGGACACCGCCGCTCGAACCGGCGCGTCAACCGCCGCGTCAACCGCAACCGGCGCCGGCACCGTACGGGGCGAAGCGGCCTGAGAAGCGGGCTCCCGCGCGCCTTCGCGGCCGACCCCGGCGGGCGCCGGCGGCGGCGTGCCGTCCACCGGAGCCCGGCGGCGTCCGAGCCGCGACCACGCCAGCGCGGCCACGATGATCAGAACGATCGCGCCGCCGCCGACAGCCAGCCCGGCCGGCGAAACCCCGGAGTTCGCGGCGCGCGATCGCGACGCCGAGTCCGCCCGCGCGGTGGTCGCGGCGCCACCCGTACCAGCGCCCGTACCAGCGCCCTTACCCGTGCCCGAACCCGTACTCGTGCGCCCGCCTGCGTTCGTGCCCTTAGTCGCGCCGCCACCCGCCGGGGTCACCTTCCGCGGGACCGGCGACGGTCCGATTCCGGCGCAGTTCTCCAGCCCGGCTACCGACGTGGGCGGCACCAGGTCCGGCGGCGGATTCCAGCGCACCGAAACGCCGTAGTCGCTGCCCTTCGCCGCGCACGGCAGCACCAGGTACCAACCGGTCTCGATCAGCGTCGGATCGGTCAGCCGGTCGCCGTTGGGCTGCCGGCGGCCCTTGTTCAGGTCAAAGATCTTCGAGTACTGATTGCCGTCGCCGAGTAGCTGCTGTGCGAGCTGGTAGAGGAAGACCTGATCGGTGGCCGGCACCACGTAGTACGGCACGTGGGCGGGAGTGACGTACTCGACCTGTGCCGTCGGCGTCGGCGTCGGCGTCGCCGCGGCTGCGACCGGCGGTCCCGCGACCAGTACCACGGCCACAGCGCTGAGCGCCGCCACGGCGGCGGGACGCACGGAGCGCAAACGCGTCTTCATCCTTGCCTGTCTTCTCTTTCGCCGTCACGGGGACGGGACGTCCTGGGGCAGCAGGGTCGTCAGCTGCTGTGTGCTCGGATCGGCGAGTGCGCAGATGCGTTGCGCGTGCCGCTCCGTCAAGGTCTGGAACAGCTGCCGGGCCGAGCGGCCGTTGCCGAAGCCCTCGCTGCGGTCGAGCGTCTCGAAGTAGCGCAGCAGCGCCTGCGCGGTTCCCGGCCCGAGGGTGTAGCGGTGCTCCCGGCTTTGCAGGTCCACGATCGAGACCAGTTCCTCCGGCAGGTAGTCCTCGAACGTCAGGGTCCTGGTGAAGCGGGAGGCCAGGCCGGGGTTGGAGTCGATGAACCGGTGCATGTCCCCGGGGTAGCCGGCGACGATCACCACGGCCTGGTCGCGGTGGTCCTCCATCAGCTTGACCAGGGTCGAGATCGCCTCCTGGCCGAAGTCGTTGCCGCCGCCGAACGGAACGAGCGAATACGCCTCGTCGATGAACAGCACGCCGCCGAGTGCCCTGCGGAAGACCGCCGTGGTCTTCGGCGCGGTGTGCCCGACGTACTCGCCGACCAGCGCGCCGCGGTCGCTCTCCACGAGATGCCCGCTTTCCAGCATGCCCAGGGCGTGCAGGATGCGTCCGTAGAGCCGGGCGACCGTGGTCTTGCCGGTACCGGGGTTTCCGGCGAACACCAGGTGCCGGCTGGTCGGCGGCGGCGGCAGCCCGGCCTCGACCCGCCGGCGGACCAGGCGCATCAGCGAGACCAGGGCGTTGATGTCGCGCTTGACCGAGGCGAGCCCGACCAGTCCCTCGATCTGCGCGATCAACTCATCGACGCTCTCCCCCACGGCGCTCGCCCCGGTCACGGTGGCCGCGGCGGAAAACGGGGCCGCGGGCGTGGCTGCCGCGGGCGCCGCCGTCGCGGCGGGTCCGGTGGCCGGGCCCGGTGTCTCGGCCACGCCCGCTCCCGTGGCGCCGGGCGGCGTGGAAGGTCCGGCTCCGGGACGCTCGGCCTCGCGCATCGCCTCCAGCGGCAGCGTGACGACTTTCGCGCCGGAGACCTCGACGCCCTCGATGACCGTCTTCGCCGTCGAGGCTATGTTCGCGTCCTGCTCCACGTCGCGGATCGAGACCCGGCGCAGCACCACGTCCGCGCCGATGTCGGCGTGCACGGCGGGGAAGGCCGTCTCCCGGACCTCGCAGTCCTCGAAGACGGCGTGCGCCCACTCCCCCACCAGCAGCCCGTTCTTGCCCGCGGCGCTGACGCGCACCCCACCGGCCCGCAGCTTCGCCCTGGTCGACACGATCACGCCGGTGCCCTCGACGTCGCTGATCCGGCAGCGCTCGACCCGCGCGTCGGTCGGTTCCGCCAACGCGATGCCGGCGCGTGCGACCCGGCTGATGCGCGTGTCGCTGACGATCAGCCGCCCGGAGGTCTGCGCGACCAGGCCGCTCATCCCGCAGTCGGTGATCGAGCCGCCGTCCACCCGCAGCGAGGCGGCCTCGGTGACCCGCACCCCGTGCTCGGCGCTGCGGCGCACCGTGCAGGCTTCGAGTTCCACGTCGGCGCGACCGGCCAGGTGCACGGCGCTGAAGGCGGTGTCCGACAGGGTGCTGTCGACCAGTACCACCCGTGCGTCTCCGGCCGCGTGCAGACCGTTGCCGCCGGACCCGTCCACGATGAGCCGCAGGGCGTTGACGGTGGCACCGGCACGTGCGCCCAGCCCGGTGGACGCGGCCGCCAGCACCCGGCTGTCTTCGACCTCGAGCACCGCGCCGGCGCCAACGATCAGCCCGGCGCCGGAGAGCACCAGCCCGCGCAGGACGGCGTGCGACCGGACCGCCAGGGGCTTGTCCAGCTCGATCACCACGGACTGCGGCCCGTCCGCGGCGACGAGTACGACCGGCCGCGTCAGGTCCAGCCGCTCCCGGTACGTGCCGGCGGGCAGGTACACCACCGCGTCCTGAGGGGTCTCGGCGATCAGCCGCGCGATCGTTCCGCCGCGCTCCGCCTCGACCGGCGCGGACTGGCGGCCGTGGGCGGGGCCGTCGACGTGGCCGTGGGCGGGGACCGGGACCGGGCCGGGGACTGCGACTTGAGCGGGAGCGGGAACGGGGGCTTGAGCGGGAACGGGGGCTTGAGC
>NZ_JAGSXH010000200.1 GCF_018283645.1 Actinocrinis puniceicyclus
CGGCGTGGCCGTGGCACTGGCCGTGGCACTGGCACTGGCACTGGCACTGGCACTGGCACTGGACGAAGGGCTCTGACTGGCCGTCGGCGTGGGCGACGAACTCGGGCTCTGACTCGGCGCCCCGGTAGGCGACGCGGATCCCGTCGGCGATGTCGGACTCTGACTCGGGCTCGGCTGCCCGCTCTCGCACGCCGTGGGCTCCGGCGTCGCAGCGCTCTTGGTCACCGCGGTCTCGCTCGGGCTCTGCGACCGCTCGGTCTGCGAACCGGATCCGGATACTGACGCGGAGGGATCCGCCGGTTTCGCTGACGAGGACTCGGACGGTGACGCGGAACCGCTGCACGGTGCGGCGGATGAGGAGGCCGAGGCCGCGACGCCCGCGGTCGCGGGTATCACCAGGAGGGCGCCGATCGCGACCGTCCCCGTTGCCACCGCCCCCGCCACGGACGCCGCAGACCTACTGCTTCTGCGTGCTTGCCTGGGCACTGTTCCAACCCCCAGCTTTCGCTGTTCGACGTGCGTTCGGATCATGCGCCGCGCCGGGCGCACCGTCCCACCGTAACGAATCTCCGGCTCCTCGGGCACCCCCGCCGGGTCTAAAGATCCGCCAAGAACTGACACTAGCCACCGGTCACCGCCCGCACTACTTTGCGAAAAAGCTTCGTTCAGGAGAGGGGCGCACGGGTGACCGGCGGCACGGCGGACAACGGGGCGACAGTGGGCGGCGAGGCCGGCGCGCCGGTCGGTTCGACCTGGCGCAGCGCCGTCAGCGGCCTGGATCTGCCCAGGTTGACGCGTTATCTCGGGGTACGCCTGCCCGGTTCGCTCAAGCCGCCACTGCGGGCGCTGCCGCTGCCGGGAGGGCGCTCGAACCTTACATACGAACTCTGCGACGCAGATGGCAGGGTGTGTGTACTGCGCCGCCCGCCGCTGCCCTTCGGGGCAGGAAATCAGGTCCCGATTCCAGCCACGCTCGCCCCGATGGCCCCCGGCGCCGGACGGGGGGACATACGGCACGAATACCAGGTGATCAGGGCACTGTTCCAGACGCACGGGCGCGGCGGGCGGGTACCGGTCGCCGAGCCGCTGCTGCTTTGCCAGGACACTTCGGTGATCGGCGCGCCCTTCTTCGTCACGGCCAAGGTACCGGGCATCGTCCTGCGCCGCGAACGGCAGGCGGTGGTGCTCACCCCCACACAGTCGCGCTCCGTCGCCCACGGCGTGATCGACACGCTCGCCGCGCTGCACCTGCTCGACGTGCGCGCGACCGGACTGGCCGACTTCGCGCGCACCGACCAGTTCCTCATCCGCCAGGTCGACCGGTGGGATCGGCTGCACGCCGCCTCTGCCAGCCGCGAGGTGCCCAAGCTGGCGCGGCTGGCCGCGGGGCTACGGGCCGGCGTGCCGGACGGCGACCGCGTGGTCATCCTGCACGGCGACTACCGGCTGGAGAATCTGGTGGTCACCGTGGGCGCACCGGCCCGGATCGCCGCGGTGCTGGACTGGGAGGCTGCCACGCTCGGTGACCCGCTGGTCGACCTCGGCCTGCTGCTCACGTTCTGGGAGGGGGCCGGCGCGGCCGTCAAACCGATCGCCTCGGCGCACACCGCCGCCCGCGGCTTCCCCAGCGTCCGCCAGATGGCCGAGCGCTACGCCGCCAAGACCGGCTTCGACCTGTCGCGCCTGGGCTGGTACATCGCGCTCAATCACTACCGGGTCGCCGGGCTTCTGGAAGCGCTGCACTACCGCACGCTGCATGGTCTGCCGGTAGCGGCTGGGTTGGAGGACGCGGGCCTTTGGGTGGCGGAGCTGGTGGAGGCGGGCTACGCCGCGCTGCGCGACGATTTCTGAGGCGGGATCTCGTGAGGCGGTGTCGCGGACCGCGGATCGCGCTTGGGCCTTCTGGCGACGCGCCAGATGCCGTCATTGGCCGGTCGCGGAAGCAGGCAGCAGGCAGCAGGCAGCACGCCGGAGCAACAGTCCGCACAGAGTCATGGACTTCGCGCCGGCTTCCGACCCACACGCTCCCCCACCGATTCGCCGATTCTCGCTTCGCCGATTCGCCGTCGGGCCGCGCGGGTAAGCGGCCAAAGTGGCCCCGCTCGTATACACCCGGCTGCGTGCCGAGGCCGTAAGCGTCCTCAGCCCGCCGTACCAGGCGCTGCGCGCGAGTGGCCTGTCCGCCTTCCCACTGACGTTGATCTGCACGGCGCTGATCGGTGTTCTAGCGCTGGTTCAGCACACCGCGGCCGGTTGGTGGGTGGTCGAGCGCGTCGCGGGCGTCTACCAGGCACTGCCGCTGCCACTGATCCTGCTGCGGCTTCCGCTGTCGATGCTCGCCCCGGCACCGGACCTCCCCGCGTGGGGCGCGATGCTGCAGGTCCTGGTGGTCTTCGGGCTGGGTGAGGCGCACCTCGGGCGACGACGCGCCCTCATCGTCGCGGTGTGCGTGAACGGTCTGACCACGGTGTCCGCGCGCATCATGGTCATCGTGGGTCTGCATCTGGCCATCGGCACGCCTCAGGTGGACCAATACGAACTGGACACCGGTCCGTCTACCGTCGTCGTCGCGCTGAGCATCTACGTGGCGTTCAAGTGCCGGGCGTACCTGATGCTCACGATCACTGCCGCGGCGATGGCCGGTGAGGCGGTTGCACTGCCGAACCTCGCCGGACGCGAGCATCTGGTCGCGCTCGGTCTCGGCGTGGCCGCTTATCTCGTCGGCGAGCGGGTTCCGCGGCGCCGAAGCGTGGCTCGCGTGGCGGCGCCGCCACGGCCGGCTGCGGAGCCGATGCGGGCCGACTCGGCGACACCCGCCGAGCCGACCGCCTCCGGTCCAGCGACCATTCCAGCGACGCGCCCTACTGCAGATATCCCTCGACATCTCGCGCCGAACGCAGTTCCTCGGCGTCCGACGCCCCGGCCCTGAACCTGCGGATCTGGTCCCACAACCGATCCAGTTCCACGTCGAGCGCGTTGAGCCGGGCCCGCTCCTGCGCATCGAGACCGTGGACCTCCACCGAGCGGATACGCAGCCGGTGCTGCTCCGCCTCCACCTCGGCGATCCTCGCCTGGACCTCCTGCTCGGTTTCCATGGCGCTGTCCTCTCCGCCCGAAGGCCGACGAGCCGTTCTCGTCTCATCGACTCCAGGAGACCACACCCGCCGCGCCAGCGCACGGCCCCGCTAAACTGTGATTTCCGTCACATCTGATGCCCCATCACGCTCATGCGCCTCAACGCGCCCCCTTCGCGAGTCGACAGCGGGGCACGTCTTTCTATATATACGAATGCTGATTGTTAAGCGCAGCAGCAGGACCGAGGAGCCGTGACGTCGTGACCCCCGAGCCAGCCGTCCCAAGACCGCGCGCGGCCGGCGCCGCGCAGCGATTCGCCGCGTCCGAAGGGCCGGCTCCCTCCGCCGCTGCCGCCCGGGCGATCCCCCAGGGTGCCGGCCCGCTGTCGGGCCCGTCTGCCGCCGTCTCCGCCACGGCCTCGGCGCCGCGGCTCGCGCAGAACAGGGACCGCGGCACGATCGCGGTGATCCTCTTCCAGAACGCGCCGCTGTTCGAAAGCTCCATTCCGCTCACCGTTTTCGGCGTGGACCGCCGCGGCCAGGGCCTGCCGTACTACCGGCTGCTGGCCTGCATGGGCGAGGCCGGGCCGCTGCCGACCACGGGCGGAATCCTGATGGCCACGCCGTACGGGCTGGCCGCCGCGGACGCGGCCGGCACCCTGATCGTCCCGGCCTGGCGCGCCCCGGCCGAGCGGCCGCCCGAACCGGCGCTGGCCACGCTGCGGCGTGCCGCCAAGGAGGGCGCCCGGGTCGTCGGTCTGGACCTCGGCGTGTTCGTGCTGGCGGCCGCGGGCCTGCTGGACGACCGCTCGGCGACGACACACTGGATGTACGCGCCGACCCTCTCTCGCCGCCATCCGCGCATCCGGGTCCAGCCACGCGAGTTGTGCGTCGACATGGGCCAGTACATCACCGGCGCGGGGGCCGCGGCCGGGTTCGACGCGTGTCTGCACATCGTGCGGCGCGACCACGGCGCCCAGTCGGCGGCCAGCCTCGCCCGGCGGCTCGTCTTCCCGATCGGTCGGCGCGGCGGGCAGGCCCCGTACTTCGACGCCGAACTGCCCGAGGAACTGCTCGGCGATCCGATAGCCGAGGCGATGGCGTGGGCACTGGACCATCTGACCGAGCCGTTCGACGTGGACATGATGGCCGAGCGCGCGTCGCTCTCCCGCCGCTCCTTCGACCGCAGGTTTCGCTCGGCCACCGGTTCCGCACCGCTGCAGTGGCTCAACGCGCAGCGAGTCATGTACGCCCAGCGCATGTTGGAATCCACAGACCTGCCCATGGACCAAGTGGCGCTGCGCAGCGGCTTCGGCTCCCTGGTCGCGATGCGCGGCCACTTCCGCCGGCACCTGTCGACCTCGCCGACGGCGTACCGGCAGGCGTTCCGGGGCGTGCTCGCCGGGGACGAGAGTGCGCAGCAGGAGCAGCAGCAGCAGCAAGAGCAACAGCGGCAGCAGCAGCAGCAGCAGCAGCGGTCGGTCCAGCCGTCGCTGGATGCGCAATCCGCCGAGCACCAGCAGTCCCCTGCCGGCTTCAACGCGCGCGACGGTGCATGACCCCATTGGCCGATACCCTGGCGGCATGAACGGCATCAACGACCGACTCGTGTGGATCGACTGCGAGATGACCGGTCTCGACCTCTCCCGCGACGCGCTCATCGAGGTGGCCGCGCTCGTGACCGACTCGGAGTTGAACATCCTCGGCGAGGGCGTCGACGTGGTCATCAAGCCCCCGCCGGGCGCCGTCGAGCAGATGCTGCCAGTGGTCCGCGACATGCACACGGCTTCCGGCCTGCTCGACGAGCTGGAGCGTGGCCGGGACATGGCCGAAGCCCGGCAGTTGGTGCTCGACTATGTGCGCAAGCACGTACCGGAAGCCCGCAAGGCGCCGCTGGCAGGCAACACGGTCGGTACCGATCGTGGTTTCCTTGCCCGCGACATGCCCGAACTGGAGCGCCATCTGCACTACCGCGTGGTCGACGTCTCCAGCATCAAGGAACTGGTCCGCCGCTGGTATCCGCGGGTCTACTTCCAGGCCCCGCCGAAGACGGGCAACCACCGCGCGCTGGGCGACATCAAGGACTCGATCGAGGAGCTGCGCTATTACCGGGCGACGGTCTTCGTTCCGCTGCCCGGTCCGGACTCGGAGACCGCCCGCGCCACCGCGGCGCAGTTCGGCACAACCGCGCCGGCCGCACCAGTCGCGCCGGCCGGCCAGGACGGTTGACCCGAGGGTCGGCTGGTTAACGGTTACAGACCACCCCCACTGGTCCGCTACACTCTTCGAAGCAACACAACACCATGGTGGGTGTAGCTCAGCTGGCAGAGCGCCAGGTTGTGGTCCTGGATGTCGTGGGTTCAAGTCCCATCACTCACCCAAATAGCGCCCCCGAACAGCGGAAACGCGTTCGGGGGCGCTTTCGTGCGGCGCACCGTCGCGCCCCTGCCGCCCTGAGACTGCCGCGGGCTCGCCCACCCGTCGAACACCCCTCCATCCGCCCGCCGGACACCCGCCGAATGCTCTGAGCTGCGCGGACGGCAATCGCGAAGAACCGATTTCTACTGCGCCGCGATCTAGGGTAATCTCTTCCACGCAACGCGCCGTTAGCTCAATAGGCAGAGCAGCTGACTCTTAATCAGCGGGTTCGGGGTTCAAGTCCCTGACGGCGCACCGAGCGAAATGCCCAGGCACACACCGTGTGACCTGGGCTCTTTCATTTCGCCTTGCCGCCCCGGGCCTCTCGATCGTCACCCGATCGGTGGACGTGCGGTCACGCTGCGGTCACACGTGCTGGTCCCGTGCGCGGCGACAGCTATTGCGGGTGCTGATTTGCCGTGCTGAGACGCGGCCCCGAACCGTCGCGTCGCAACGCGCGCATGGTGCGGTCCGCGCGCATCGGCACTTTCGGTGCGCTCGGCAATTCGCGTGCGCGGTGGTGGGGCCGATGGGATCGTTGGTAGTCCCGTTTCGGTTCGCATGTCAGGAACGCCATGTCTCGCGCACGCTCGCGTCGACCCTCCCGACGAGCTGTGGATGTGAGCCCGTTAAGGCTTAAGCAGCCGGATGAATCATTGGTGGTGCGGGACGTTACGCGGCGGGCGGTGGCCGGATTCGAGCCGGAGAGCGTCGCCGGAGTACTGCACGCGGCCTGTTGTTCGCCGGGTTCGATGCACCGGCTGCCTAGCCCCGTAGTTCGCATGTAGCGATTTGGGCTGACTGGACGTCGAAACGGCGGACGGCGGGGGGTGGCTGGGTGTTGGCTGTCGGGTATGTCGAAGGGTTCGAAGTCGCCGAGGGCGCGGACGG
>NZ_JAGSXH010000201.1 GCF_018283645.1 Actinocrinis puniceicyclus
GAACACCTTCTGCCCAGACCCCGGCGACGGCTTCGACCTCGAAGACTTCCTCCAGTCCGGCGGCACCGTGTACCTGCTGGTCGCCGAGAAACAGGCCACCGCCCTCGCCCCGCTGATCGCCGCCTTCGTCGACGAACTGATCGACATCTCCAAGCGGCGCGCGGACAGCATGCCCGGCGGACGGCTCGACCCGCCCCTCGGCCTGTTCCTCGACGAGATCGCCAACGTCGTCCCCTTGCCTTCCCTCCCCGCGCTGATGTCGTTCGCCGGAGGCTCCGGCATCTTCATCACCGCCATCCTCCAGTCCCGCGCCCAGGCCGAAGCCCGCTGGGGCAGCAAGCAGGCCGCGATGCTCTGGGGCGCGGCCACCGTCAAGCTCATCCTGGGCGGCCTGACCGGAACCGAACTGCGCGATCTCTCCGAACTCATCGGCGAATACGACCGGCACCTGACCAGCTACCAGCGTGGCGACGACGGCGCCCTGACCATCGGAACCTCCATTCAGCGGCACCGGACGATGACCGCCGAGGACATTCGCACACTCGACACCGCCGAGCGCGAAGCCCTGGTCATCCACGCCACCACCCCAGCCGTCAAGATCCGCATGACCCGCCACTACGAAGGCCCCGGCGCCGCCGAACACGCCCGCGCTGAACGCGACGCCCGTGCCCTGCTCGCCGAAGTCGCCGCCGCGACAGCGAAAGAGCCAGCCTGATGAACAGCATCGACGACCATCACGCCGCGCCGCCGACCATCGCCCCGAGCGCCAGCCACCGGCTGCGCGGACGTCCCCGGCTCACCGGGAGCCGCCTGACCCGCCGCCCACACGCCCGACGCGAAAGCGCCGCCGACCACGGCGAGCCTCGGCCCGGCGCCACCACGCTGCCCGAGTGGCACGCGATGACCGAGCCCGAATACGTACTCGCCTGGCAGCAACTGCGCTCCTGGACCGCCTGGCTGGTCGGCCGCTACCGACTGGTCCTCGAAGACCGGCTGCCGCCGTGCTGGCCACAGCACCCCGAACTGATCGAGGAACTCTGGGCGCTGCGCGCGTGGCGCGCCGAAGCCTACGGCCCCGATGGCTCAGGACAATCCGCCGTCTACTGGCACCAAGCCCTCGTCGCGTTCCTCGGCCACGTCACCACGTGGTGGGCCGGCGGATGCCGCGCCGGACACGCCAGCGTGGACAGCGAACTCAGCGCTGAGCACGCCAGCGCCTGGGCGGACGCCGACCCGCTGGCAGGCGTCCCGCGGCTCCTGCGACCAGCCGCCACCGTCCCCACCGATCCGAAGCACGAACCCGGAGTCATCACCATGCCGCAGCTCAATGTTCTGACCATCGCACAGATGCAGGCTCTCACCGACGCCGGCCTCGCCCATCCCCAACACCACACCATCACCGCCTTCACGTACTACGACGGCTCCTGGTGGACCCACGCCTCCCCAACGCGGCAAGCAACTGATAGCCGCTACAACAGCGACACCGACGCGGTCTGGTTCCGCGCCGACGACATCGACCCCGCCTGCGACCCCACGTTCCAAGCAAGGTCGTCCGCGGCTCTGGCTACGATCACCTGACGCGCTCTGGTCGGCGTGTCGTGCGGGAGACCTCACAGATCGCAACGCTTAGACACGCAGACGTCACAATCAAGTGTCCCGGAAGCGCAGTTCAGCGGCCATATAGCGACTACGTCAGCGATATACGTCAAACGTATGGCCCCTTGCGGGCGGCGCCGCTCAACCGGCACCCTGGAACCAGAACATGACAGGAAACGACGTCTCAGCCGGCGTAGCGCGGGCCCGTCGTCGACACGGAAGCAGCGGCTCCGCCCATGGCCTACCAAACTCCTCCCCGCTCGTGCTCCCGCTGCAGCACCCGCCTGGCGTGGGACAACACCGACCACCTTTGCGCGGCATGCCGCAGTAAAGCCCGCGACGAACTGGTGAAGCCGCCCACGCTGCCACGCGCGTTCTGGCTGCACGAGCACCTGCGCGACGCCCTCGATGGCTGGCACTTCGGCCGACTGATCGCCGCCTACCGCACCCACCCTCATCACGGCCGCGTGCTCACCCAGCAGACCGTCGCCGGCTGGCTCAACGTGACTCAGGCCCAGCTCAGCCGAATCGAGAGCGGACGCGCGCCCGAGGAACTCGGCAAGCTGATTCACTGGGCCACCACACTCGGCGTGCCGGGCGACCTGCTCTGGTTCAAACTGCCCTCGGAGAAGACACGTCGCGTATCGGATCCGCGAGGCGCATCGGTGTCGCCAATGGTCTTGCTCCCATGCACCGCCGCCGAGCTCCGCACTACTCCGGGAGCCGCTGATCAGAGTCCGCCCGATGATGAAATCACCGCACGCGTCAGCCGCGCGTTGCGTGACCCCGGCAGCATCGACTTCGTGACCGTCGCGCACTTGCGGCACGCAGTCCAAGAACTCGACGAGCAGTACCTCTCAGAGCCGTCGACATCTTTGCTCGCGGACGCCGGACGCCATCTCGCCTGGATCAGTTTCCTAAGCCCGCGCGCGACCAACGGCCGGGTGCGCCGGGAGCTGTCCGCGGTCGAGGCGGAGGCCGCCGTCTTGATGGGGCAACTGGTCTGGGACGCCTCCCAGCGGCACGATCACCACGGCGCGCGCCGGTACTTCGATCAGGCGGTTGATGCCGCGCAGCGCGCGAGAGATCCGTTGATCGAGGGCCTCGCGCTTCTTCGCAAGAGCATGGTCGCCCTCTACGGTGACAAGAAGCCGCGCGACGGATTGGCCCTCGCCCTCCAGGCGGCCGAGACGACCGCTCCCGTCAGTAGCGTGCTCACCGGCTTGGCGACACTGCACGCCGCAGAAGCACACGCGATGCTGGGCGCGCGCGTCTCCTGCGAGCGTGCGCTTGCCGCCGCAGAGAACCGGTTCGCCGGTATCGCGGCGCAAGACGAGGCGATCCACCAGTACTCGCCGACCCATTTCGGCCGCATGGCAGGCTCCTGCTACCTCGAACTCAATCAGCCCAAGCGGGCCGAACACTTCCTGCAAGCCACAGCCGAGTTCTTCGACGGCACCTCCAAACCGCACACGATCGTCCTGGGAAACCTTGCGCTCGCCGGTATCCGTCAGGGCAAGCTGGATGAGGGTCTCCGGCGGTTGCACGAGGCGATCGAGGTGATCGAGCACAACCGCAGCGGCGGCGGCCTCAACATCGTGTTCGGCGCCGGACGCGAACTGCGCCGATGGCGCACCTCTCCGGCGGTCCACGAAGTCTACGATCGTCTGCTGAGCCTGACCGCGGCAAAGTAGGGACTGTGAGCGACACCAAGCAGCCGAAGCAGGCCGTGCGCGAACGAGTATGGGCGACGCTCGAAGCCTCAGGCTTCGTCGAACCCGGCGTAACCGGCTACATCCCGGCGTTCACCGGCGCCCAGCAGGCGGCCGATCGCCTCGCGTCGCTGGACGTCTGGCGCGGCGCGCGCGTAGTCAAAGCCGGTCCTGACCGTGCGCAGCAGCCTGTGCGCGTGCTCGCGCTGGAAGCCGGCAAGCTGCTCTACATGGCTGCGCCGAGGCTCGCGCAGCGGCTGCCGTTTTATCTGCTCGACCCCGGGACGCTCACCGTGCCCGCCATTGAGGCGGGCGACCGTACCGTAGCCGCGCGCGTCGCCACCGCGGTCGACACGCAGGACATGCGGCCGGTCGACCTCGTCGTCTGCGGCAGCGTCGCGGTCAACACAAGCGGCGCGCGCCTGGGCAAGGGGGCCGGCTACTCGGACATCGAGATCGCCTTGCTCGCCGAAGCCGGCCTCATCAGCGAGCGCACGACGATTGCCACGAGCGTCCACGATTCTCAGGTTCTTGACGAAGACCTACCGGAGCGCGAGCACGACTTCCGCGTAGACCTGATCGTCACACCGACGCAGGTCGTATGGTGCAGCGGACCCCGCCGGCGCCCCGCCCGCGTGCTCTGGCACGAATTGACCGCCGAACAGATCGACGCGATGCCAGCGTTAAAGGCCCGCTGGCCCAGCCGTCCTCGCCGATCTCAGCGATAGCCGGCCGTCGCCGCCAGGCGGTTCATCGCGTGCGTGGTGGAGTTTCCCCAATTCCCGCCCTCGTGGCACCCCTTTGCTCTCTGATCGCACCAGCCAAGTATGCGGCACCGCAGTGCGCTGCGACACGCGATGTGCCGCCGCCTTCCAGCCGCCTCGCGAGCGGGATACGCCACTCACGTGTGCACGCGAGCTCAATTGCGCACCGCAGGCGGCCCGCATCTCAGCACCGCACGCCCTATGCATTCGGCGCATGGCGCGGCCGCGCACACGATGCGCGGCGCGTATGCGCTTCCCGACAACGACTGGCTTAGCGTCGTCATGCTATTGATGCCCCTTCGCCTTGGAAAGTGTCTGCGATGTCCGTGCCGATTGAACGCCGTCTGCCCAACCACGCGCTGCGCGCGCTACGCCAGTCGCTGCACATGAGCCAGTCCGAGTTCGCCCGGGCCGTGCAGCACGCCGGGCAAGCGCTCGGCGAACCCAACACGTGCAACAAACGGCTGATCCAGAAGTGGGAGTCGGGCGAGCACACCGACTGCCGCCCGAACTACCGGCGCGCTCTGGAGCGGGTGACCCGGGCACCATACGATCGGCTCGGTTTCCTCAACGCGGGCAGCGTGCAGCCTGCGCCCACGCCCTGGCGCGCTCTGGCCGCTATCGAGTCGCTCCACGGTGGCCGGGGGCAGCCGGTCCCGGCCGCATACGACCGCCTGCGCCACGCCTTCGAGAAACCGGTCCGCGCTGACGCGGGCAGCGTGGAGCTGATCGAGGCCGCCACCGACCGGTTCTTCGACCGCGAACACCACCAGCGCGCCAGCGTCCTGCAGAGCGCGCTCACCCGGCACATCGACGCGATCGCGGCACTGCTGACCGGCACCAGCCGCGATGCGCTACGCCGCCGCCTGACGCTGGCAGGCGGAAAGAGCGCGGCACTGGCCGGATGGCTGGCCTTCGACCAGGCCGATACCGAGGGCGCGCACCGCTGGTGGGACAGCGCCCTGGCCGCCGCGCGCACGACCGGCGACGGCGCGCTGTTCGCCTGCGCGCTGACCTACCTGAGCCACAGCGCCGCCGAACGCGGCGACCCGGCCACCGCGTGGCAGCTGGCGCACACCGCCGCCGCGCACGCCGGCGCCGATCCGCGCACCCGCGCCTGGACGACCGGGCGCGCAGCCCAGGAGGCCGCGCAGTTCGGGGAGGCACCGACAGCGCTCAACGAACTGAACCGGGCGGTCAAGCTCGGCGGCGAACTGCCGCCGTCCACGCCGGGCGACGGCACGCCGCCATGGGCGCGGTTCGTCGACGCCGCCTACATCTGGGCCGTTGCCGCGAACGTACACGGCCACCTGGGCAACACCATCGAGGCGCACACCGCCGCCACCCGCGCGATCGCCGCACTCGCCGCCGGACAGACCAAAATTAGGGCCCTCATCCTCGCCGAAGCCGCCTACGCGACCGCGGCCGTCGGGGAGATGGACTTCGCGATGAACTACGCGTCCGAGGCCGCCACCCTCGCCGAGACGCTTGAGTCCACCCCGGCCAGGCGACGGCTGCGCGCGCTGATCCCGCTGCTGCCCCGCCCTCTGAACGCCCCCGCACGCGAACTCGTGCAGCACATCACGATCGACTGACGGCCTGATCAGAAATCCGCAACAAGCGGCGCTGTGAAAATCACAATTTCTTTCGCCCAATAGGGTGAATTAGCGTATCCGGCATTTCTGATTTCGGATTCAGTCGACGTTCCGGCAGGTGAAGCGCGTATGATCACCTGCACAGCTGAAAACAAGGACCCCGGCCGGTGCTAGAACACCGCCGGGGCATGGCACCAGGAGAAGTGACCTCCGATGCACGTACATCGTACTGCCCGCACGCGCTTTTTCACGACACTCGGCAACGAGGTGTTACGCGACAACCGGCTGAGCTTCTGCGCGCGCGGCATCCTCGGCCACCTTCTATCGTTTCCGGATGGCCAGCGCGGCGACATCCGCACCCTGGCCGAACGCACCCCGGAGGGCCGCGAACGCGTGGCCTCGGCGCTGCGCGAACTGGAGCGGTTCGGCTATCTCAAACGCGTCGTGACGCGGACTACGGAAGGCCGCTTATACACCGAGGTCGATCTCTTCGACGCCCCCGACGGCCCGCTGCCCCAGGCGGCGCCGAAGGCTGGGTTTCCGGGTTCCGGTGGCCAGGCGGCCGGCCCAGACGGCGATCAACCCCCTAAGCAAAGGGATGAAGAACCCACCC
>NZ_JAGSXH010000202.1 GCF_018283645.1 Actinocrinis puniceicyclus
GGCGGCCCCCGGGGCGTCGCAACAAGCCGAAACCCCTCCGGCCGGTCTACAACAAATCGGATATAGCGCTCATGGCAAGCCGGGCACGCACCGCCGCACCGCCATGACACCCCGGCTATAGCAATGCACTACAACACCGTCAACCGCCAGGAGTCGATCCCCGCGACCTCAAATCTCAAGCTTAGAGGTGGTCCGGTTCGGTTTCGCAGTCGACGTGATGGCCGGCGTGCAGGGCTCTGGGTCACAACAGGGATGGCAGTTGCGCCAGCGTCGCGATCGAAGGCACCGCGCCCGGTTCGCCGTGATCGGCGTCGCGGCGGATGACCCGGCCCGCATAGCCGAGTTCGATCGCTGCTTCGACGAGCGCCGGATCGTCGTCGACGAACAGGCAGTCGGCGGGGGCGAGCCCGAGCGCCGAACTGGCGTGGTGGTACATGCGCGGGTCGGGCTTCCGGCAGCCGAGCACCGCCGAGATCGCGTACGCCTCGAAGAAGTCGCGGATTCCCAGCCCGGCGTGCAGGTCGGGCAGGTCCGGCCACGCGTCGGAGACCACGGCCATCCGCACCCCGCGGCGGCGCAGTTCGAGCAGGGTCGGCAGCACGTCGGGGAAGATCTCCAGAACGGCGGCGGGTTCCACCGGCCGCGTGAGCTCGGCGAGAAGCGCGTCGGGCGCGTCCACGCCGAGTTCGGCCAGGAGCACCCGGTGATAGTCGTCCAGGTCCGGCGTCCCGGCCGACTGCTCGAAGAACCGGTCGCCGGCCGAGATGGCCCTCGCGAAGTCGCGCGGCGTCAGCCGCGGCCCCGGCGCCGGCGCCGCCCAGGCGAGCACGGTCCGCTCGAAATCCGCGCGCGGATGCCAGCGGCCACCGATCGGCCGCATGAGCACACCACCGGAGTCGAAAAGGATCGCGCGCACGGCCACGGGTCAGTCCCAGACGGTGTAGTACGTGTTCGGATTCACCAGGTAGCGTACGGTCGGAACGGGCACGTGCGCGATGCGATGGTGGCGCGCGTAGCGGTAGAAGGACGCCCAGTCCTCCCGCGGCAGGACACCCCTGTCGCGGCGCAGGCGGCTGAACCGCAAGCCGCGGGAACGGCGGGCCACGAACGCGTTCGCGTCAAGGAACGCGCGCTCACGCGCCAGCCTGCGGTCATACGGCACCGACAGGATGTCCATCTCGCGCCCGTCCGCGGTGACGCGCCGCAGCGCCGTGTACACCCCGTCGAGCCGGTAGGACGGTGCCTTCGGCCTGGCTTCGAGGGCTGCGAGGGCCGTGGCGAGATGGTCCGGCTCCCAGGCGTTGTCGTCGTCGAGGAACGCCACGAACGGTGACCTCGCCAAGCGCACCCCGACGTTGCGGACCACGCCGAGGACCGCCGTGTTGCGGCGCAGGCTCACCGCGACCACGCGCGGGTCGTCCGGCAGCGGCGGCACCTGGCCACCGCCGTCGTCCACCACGATCACCAGGTTGTCGGCGACGGTTTGCGCGAGGGCTGATTCGATCGCGGCGCTCAGCGTGTCCGCCCTCTTGTACGTCGGGATCACCGTCGTGACCAGCGGCGTGGGCAGGTCCGGCAGCAGCCGTCGCAGCCTGCGCACCTCGGCGGTCTCGAAGAGCCACACCTTCGGCACGGTGTGCGCGAGCAGCACCTTGTTGCGCAGCTCGTAGAGCGGCAACCAGCCGAAACGCCGCCGCAGGATCCGCTTGGCGGTCCGCCGGATCATCACTTGCCTCTCCGTAGAAGTCGCGTTCTGCCGCCCGGTCCGGTCACCCGGCGCAGACTGCCTGTTCCGCCGGATCGGATGCTGAATCAGGGTCCGGGTTTCCGGCCCGGGACGGACCACGGGCCGGACCCGGGTCCGGCTCCGGCTCGGGTTGCGCCTGACCGCGCGGGCCGGCCTTCGCCAGGTGGCGCAGCGGCCACACGACCGGTATGTACACGGCGAAGGCCGCCGCGCCGGCCAGGAACAGATAAGCGATCTGGTTCAGGTGCAGCAGCCCGATCGCGAGCGCCACGGCGGTCATCAGCGCTCCGCCGACGAACGGCCGCGCACAGGCCCGCGCGATCACCAGCGGGGAGATCCCGCCGCGCGAGAGCGCCCACAGGAACACCGGGGCGACCAGCGGCCCGGCCACCAGAATGTGGCCCGCTCCGACCCCCGCGATCCCCCGCGCACGCGCCATCAGGATCAGCGTGGGGATCAGCGCGAGCAGCCACCAGCCCTGCACTGTGATCAGAGCTCTGCGACGACCGGAGGCCACCAGGCAGTCGTAGGCCAGCTCGAAGGCCACGCGCAGCAGGCCGAGCAGCGCCAGGAAACGCAGCGCGCCCGACGCCGCGGTCCAGCGCTCGCCGTAGATCGCGTAGATCAGCGGTTTGGGCATCACGGCGAGCAGCGCGCACGCCGGTACCGCCGCCGCCATCAGCAGCGCCAGCGCGCTCTCGAAACTCTCCGAGAGCGCCGCGCGGGAAGCGGCCACCCGGGAGAATCCGGCGAACGACACCCGCCGGGCGATCTCCGAGACGCTGCGCACCGGCCAGCTGGAGATGTTGAAGGCGATCTGGTACAGCCCGAGCTGGATCGGCCCGAGCGTGGCCCCCACGACGATCGAGTCCACGTTCAGCATCGCCAGCACCAGCAGGCTGGCCCCGGCCAGCGGCACACCGAACGCGAGCAGGCGGCGCGCCTGCCGCCGGTCCCAGCCCGGCCGCAGGTGGCCCGGCGCGGCGATGGCGCAGCCGACCAGCGCGACCACGTTGCCCGCGATCGAACCCCAGGCGAAGCTCATCGCGCCGAACCCGGCCACCGCCAGGCCGATCGTCAGGCCGCTGCTGAGCACGAAGTTGCCCGCGTCGATGAACATCCGCTGACGCTGGGCGAAATTCCTCGTCAGCACGCCCGCCGGGACGCAGGCGACGCCGTCGATGATGACCGCGATGCCCAGCACCCGCAGCATCGCGGTCGCGTCGGACGCCCCGAGCAGCCGGGCGAACTCGGGCGCCGCGAAGAACAGCACGAGGTAGAGCAGAACGCTGGAGATCACCGACATCGTCAGCACGGTCGGCGCGAACCGCTTCGGATCCTCGTCCCAGCGCACGATCGCCAGGCTCACCCCGAGTTCGTTGGCCGACAGCAGCACCGCGAGCGCGACCAGGCCGATCGCGTACAGGCCCCAGTCGCGCGGACCGAGCAGCCCGCGGGCCAGGACCACGCCCATCAGGAAGTTGCCCAGCCGCATCACCACGGTGTTGACGAAGCTCCAGCGCACGCCCTTGCGTATCTGCCCGCCGATCGGCGCCTCGGGCTTGACGACCGGGATCTCGCCGGTCTCCGACGCCAGCGGGGCCTGCACGCCGACCGATTTCATGATCGGCAGCATCAGCGTGTCGTCCTCGGCCGGAGGCAGCCACGGCCGCAGCGTCGCGGCGATCGCCTGCGGCGTGCGGGTCAAGCGCGCCATGTCGAGCATGTACGCGGCGGCCGGGGCCGGGCTCGGCGCGGCGGGTTTGCGCAGCGAGAAGAACGCCGGGGGCAGGCCGGCCAGCACCGCCGCCGGATCGCGGCGCGGCACCAGGTCGCCTTCCCGCCGCGAGATCCCCAAGTAAGCACCCGAACAGCCCAGCAGCAGGAACACGACCCCGGCGAACATCGGGAAGCCGAGCGAGTCGAAGGTCGCGCTGACCACCAGCGCGGCCGCCATCGCGGCGACGAAGCTCTGCCCGATCTCGCGGGTCGGCTCGTCCGTCCACAGTTCGCGGCCCCGCCGGGCGCAGCGGATGCCGGTGAGGTAGAGCACGATGATGCACAGCGCACCGACGATGCCGATCTCGACGACCGCCAGCAGGTACTGGTTGTCGGTGTACCGGTAGATCGTCGGGATGAAGGTGCGCCAGCCACGCCCGAACAGCGGACGCTGCGCGACGTACTGAGCGACCCCGGCGTAGTCCATCGTGCGGGCCTGGGTGCTGTTGTCACCGCTGCCGAGGAAGGCGCTGAACAGGTTCATCACAGTACTGATAAGACCGGGCACGGCCAGTTTCATCACGCCGGCGCCGACCGCCAGGAACCCGAGCGCGGCCCAGCGCCGGCCCGACTTCCACGTCGGCACCAGCACGACCAGCACCACGATGAGGCCGATCATCGAGGTGCGCGACACCGTCATCGGCAGCGCGCCGCCGATCAGCGCCACCGGCAGCCAGCGGCGCAGCCGGCCGCTGGAGCGGCGGGCCGGGTCCACCGCCTGCTGGATCGCGAAGGGCAGCAGCATCGCCAGCACGCCGGCCAGTTCGAGCGGATGCGCGGCGGTGGACGACGGCCGGGTGAACGCGCCCCGCGTCATCAGGTCGCTGATGTCGCTGCTGGCGTGCAGGCCCGGGACGTGGATCCGGGCGAGCAGGTCCTTGCGGGTCATGAACTCGACGATGCCCAGAGCGCCGACGAAGCTGCCGAACACGACCATGCGGCGCAGCAGGGTTTTGAGACGGTCGAGGTCGGTGATCGCGGCCGAGGCGACCACGACCACGCCGATCCAGGCGAGCAGCCCGATCAGCCCGCGGTCCGCGGCCTGCGTCTCGAGTTTGACCGGCGCCCGGTTGCTCTGCGCCAGCGAGGTGTACGAGATCAGTATGCTCACGGCGAACAGCAGCAGCGCCACCCGCACGGCCCGGGTGCCCGAGGCCGGCAGCAGCCGTCCGGCCAGCCACGAGGCGAGATACCACAGCAGCACCAGCAGCGCGTAGATGTTCGCGAGCGTGCCCGCCGCGCCGAGGGAGGGCAGCGTCCAGCCCGAGGGAACCAGTTCGAGCAGTGCGACGTACACGGACAGCACGGCCACGGCGTCGAGTCCGTAACGGCGCCGCCTCGGTTTCGGGGCCGGGTCGTCCTGTCGGGCGCGCGGCCGAAGCCGCATCCCCAGCCTGGCGTTGCGGACGGCGGGATCGGCCTCGGGACCCAGTCCGCGCAGGCCGAGCGTCGGCGCGGACACTAGTCGCGGGCGCCCGGGGCGCGGCCGGTCAGTTCCGGGCGCGCGGGCTGGAACGGGTCGCGGTCCAGGTCCGCCTCCGCGTCCATGCCGTACCAGCGCGACGTGTCCGGTACGCCGCCGGTCCCCGTAGTCCCCGTGGTCCCCGTAGCACCGGGGCGCGGCCGGACCGGCGGGTCTGCCGGGGCGGCCGTACCGGTGCGCTCGCCCGAGCCTGCGGCTGATCCGGCGGCTGATCCGGCGGCAGCGTCGAAGTCGTCCGCGTCGGCGCCGAACGGTACGCGCCGGCGCCGGCGCCGACGCGAGGCGGTGACGCTCTCGACGACGAAGGTCGCCAGGAACGCGATGACAAGGCCGCCGATCGCGACGCCGAGCACGTCCTGGGTCTTGGTCTTGGTCTGCGGGGCCGGCGGCCCGGGCGGCACGATCACCATGGAGCGGATCATGTCCACGGGTTTGGCCCCGGCCTGTTCCTGCAACTTCTCCAACTGTTCGACGGTGTAGTCCGTCAGTGTGTTCATCGACGTGAGTACGTGCTCGCGGTCAGGGCCGGTGACGGTCAGCGTGATGAACGGACCCTGAGCCGCGGCGGCCAGCGCCACGACGTACGCCTCGGTGACGCCGGCCTGCTGAAGGTCGACGGCCGCGTCGTTGGAGCCGAGGCGGCGCACCAGGAAGTCGGCGGTGTCGTTGAGCGAGGAGTTGAAGTTCATGAACGCGTTGTTGGTGCCCGGCAGCGTGCTGGTGCCGGCGGTGGCCGACTGCGAGGCGAGCAGCGACAGTTCGCTGGTCGACTGGTACTTCGTGGGTATGGATCGGTCGACGCCCACGGTCAGCGCGATGGTTACCAGCAACATCGGCACCATCACGTACCAGCGCGCGCGAATGATCCGGATGACCTCCGCCAGGTCCATGAACCCTCCCCTTGAGTGCGTCGGCCCCGCAGCCCGGTCTCCCTGCCGGGTCCGTGCCAGGCGCACCGTCCACAGCTAGAGAATAGGGCCCGCAGAGCCCGTCCATCCACCGCTTCGGCGACTTGCCCCGTGTCCGGCTGTTGTCTCCCGCGATTCCAGCGGACCGGCCCGATCGGCGGCCACCGTGCTATACGGTGTGGGCGGGAGGGACGCGGACCAGGGG
>NZ_JAGSXH010000203.1 GCF_018283645.1 Actinocrinis puniceicyclus
GACCTGACCGATGACGGCACCCCCGACCTGATCATCCCCGGCAACGTCTCCACCGCTTCGAACACCCCGCCCGGCCTGTGGCTGGCTTCGGGCAACACCGACGGCAGCGTGAGCCCCACCGCCGTGAACATCGGCATCGACGGCCTGGGCTACTCCAGCCCCGGCACCACCGCGGACTGGAACGGAGCCCAGGCGATCACCGGCAACTACTGCGGCCTGGGCACCCAGGACGCCCTGGCCTACATCCCCGGCGCAGCGAGCACCAGCAACCCGCACGGCGGCGGCGGCGCGATCGTGTGCGGCGACACCAGCGGCGCCCCCCTGCACACCCTCAACCCGGTCAGCGGCACCCAGTACCCGATAGACGCCAACTCCTTCCAGGACCCCGGCACCGGCGTCAACGCCACCCAGGTCGCGGGCGGCGGCAGCGAGAACGACGTCGACGCCGGAGGCGTCGTCGACCTGTACTACGGCACCGTCACCACCGGTACCAACACCGGCCAACTCGAAGTCTTCGGCATGTCGGCCGAACAGCCCGGCACCATCGGCGGGGCGCTCGACCTGGCCAACCAGAACACCCCGACCGGCGGCACCGACTGGAACCACTGGACCATCACCGCCGCGCAAATGGCCTCCGGCACCGCCATGTACCTGTGGAACAGCACCACCGGCGACTTGTACCTGTGGACCGGCATCGCCCTGAACAGCACCAGTTTCGACCAGGCCACAGGCATCACCTACACCACGCACCCCAAGATCGCCTCCGGCTGGCACACCGGCGCCACCAACCTGCAACTGCGCGCCGCTGACATCAACAACGACGGCACCCCCGATCTGTGGGTCACCGACACCACACCTGGTTCCGCGCCCAACACCACCAGTTACCTTCTGACCAATCTCACCTCGACCACCGCCACCCTCACCGCACAGCCCGCGCAGAACCTGATCACCACCACACACGCCTGGCTGCTGGGCGACGCCACCACCGGCACCGCCAGCACCGCCGCCGACAGCACCGGCACCCTGACCCTGAGCGGCAGCAGCACCGGCGCCACCTGGAACACCGGCGACATGTTCGCCCCCGACGTCACCTTCGACGGCACCAACGGCTACCTGACCACCTCGTCCGCGGCGGTCACCCCGTCTGCCAGCTTCACCCTCGACGCATGGGCCAAGCCCACCGCCAACAGCGGAGGCGTGATCCTGTCCCAGGACGGCACCAGCGACTCCGACTTCCTGCTCTACCCCAACGGCACCCAATGGGAATTCGGCATCAACAACGGCAACACCTCCACCTGGTCTTTCGACGGCATTGCGGGCGGCAGCTACCAACTCGGCGTCTGGAACCACCTGACCGTGACCTACAACGCCGCCACCAAACTGATGAACCTCTATGACAACGGCGTCCTGGTCGCCGCCGGCAGCCACACCCCCGTCACCGGCCAACCCGCAGGATCCTTCCGCATCGGCGACGACCTCGGCAGCGGCACACACATGTCCCGGTTCGCCGGACAGGTCTCCGCGGTACACACCTGGAACCAGGCACTGACCCCCGTCCAGGTCGCCACCCTCGCCAGCCTCACCCCGCCCGTCCCGTTCACTGCGGGCACCACCCTGCGCAACCTCGACGGCGGCCTGTGCCTCGACGCCGTCAACAACGCCACCACCAACCCCTCCACCAACGGCGACAACGTCCAACTCTGGACCTGCAACGGCAGCGTTCAGCAGAACTGGACCTTCCACCCCGTGGCCGGCAATCCCGGCTGGTACACCATCACCAACGGCTACGCCGGCCTGTGCCTCGACGCCTCCAACAGCACCAGCGGCCCGAACCCCACCACCAACGGCGACAACGTCCAACTCTGGACCTGCAATGGCTACACCCAACAGGAATGGCAGTACACCGCAGGCAATACCCTGAAGAACTACTACGGTGGACTGCTACTCGACGCCACCAACAACAGCACCACCAACCCCAGCCAAAACGGCGACAACGTCCAACTGTGGTCCGCCGCCAACGGCACCAACCAGATCTGGTACTAGCCAGATCAGCCGGCCGGAGCCGCCGATCGCGACCAGGCGTTGCCAGCCGCATGGCGCCACCCGAATTAGGGCGCGCGCGGATTGGCGTGCGGTGAGTCAGTGATTTGACAGGCGGGCACGGGCTTGCCCGATCATGTGAGTTCTCTACGCTCCGTGACCAAGGGACACCCGTGCCCGCCCTGCCATCATGGCTTACCAAGCCGCTGTAGGACCAGTTGGCGGCCCTGCTGCGCGAACGGCCCGTCTACACCCAGACCCATCCACTGAGCTCGTTTCATCGTGAACGTGCTGGTGGGCCGCCTTGTCTGTGAGGGTTCTGGTATGAGTGTGCTGGTCTGGGTCGGCGCCTGGTCGCCATGATCGTCTGTCAGCGGTGGTTCTCGAGGTTCGTCAGCACGAGCAGGGCGCGCAGCAGCTTCGTGGCGCGGGCCGGGCTCATGCGCAGTCGCTGAAGGATCCACCAGCTCTTGAGGCCGGCGAAGCCGTGCTCGTTGGGTGCGCGGGCGGCGGCGATCAGCTGGTTCGCCTGCTTCTGGCCGGCGGTGGGCTTGTTGTTCTTGCTGCTCTTGTAGCCGGTGATGACGATCGGGTCCTGGTTGTCCTGGTTGACGCCGACGAAGCCGAGGTCGGCCAGTGCGCCGAGGTCGGCGGCCTTCAGGTGTTGTTCGATCTTGTCGTATCGGGTCGCTTTGATCTCGCTGTGCGCGCCGCGTCGGGCCTTGGAGATCCACACCAGGTTGCCGCGTTCGTCGGTCAGCGCGAGAAACAGCAGACCCTGCGACTTGTGTTTACCGCTGTAGGTCGGGCGGTTATCCGGACCTGAGCGCCTCGTGGTGCGCACGAGCGTGCCGTCGAGCAGCACGTACGCACCTCCGGCGGCCTTTATCTTCTTCAGGGCCCGGTCCAGGCGTGGGGCGCGGGCCGCGAGCAGGTCGATCAACTCGTTCGCCCAGCGCCGAAGTGTGGAGGCCGAGATCCGGTTGCCGCCGGCCAGGTCGGCCAGGCGCTGGTCGTGGCGCAGGTAGGCCGGCACGATCAACGCGATCTTCCCTGGCGGCAGCAGACGCCAGGGCGAACGGATCGTGCGCAGGTGCGCGCGCAGCAGGTCGGCGCGGGTGGTGAGCGTGGTCGTGGACAGCGGGAGGCGGGACTGGTAACCCATATCGGGCACTCGGCCGCATTATTCGTATTTGCCACAGAATCGATAACGGCGGTCGGGTGCCCGCGGTCACCGCCTGGAGGTTCACCCGCGCGGCATTCCCTCGCCGGCGGCGGTGAACTTCCCCGGCCGCTCCTCGGCCAGCCAGCCGCGCTCCACCATCCGCTTGAGCTTGGAACGCAGGCCCTCGGTGTTCTTCGGCAGCAGCTCCCACCCGAGCTGCGCGCACAGATCCTTGCACGTCAATGGCTTCGGCGCCGTCGCGATCAGCTCCCATAGAGCCGCGTAGTCCTCCGGCAGCGCCCCGCCCCGCGCACCGGCACCGTGATCATCCCGATCGGCGTCGCATCCCGGGCATCCGAGTCCTGATCCGAGCCACGACGCGCTCGGCAGCACCCACTTCCGCGAGCTCGTCCTGGGCATCCGCCAACTCTTTGCGCAGCAGTTCCACCCGACCCTCGAGTTCCGCGCGCTTCGCACCGATCTGCCCGAGAATCCAGCTCATCGCCCGCTCCCACCCGACCGCACCGCAATCACCGCCACACCACCCGAACGACGGACGATCATGATCGTAAGGCGCCGACCCCAGACCAGCACACTCATACCAGAACCCTCACAGACAAGGCAGCCCACCAGCACGTTCACGATGAAACGAGCTCACTCGGCTGTCACCGCCCGCGGGTCAAGGACCGCATCGTCGACAAGCTCATTCAGGTTCTCGCCTTCGGATACGGCTACCGTAAGGCTGCGGACGAGGTGTGCTCGGCCACGACAATCCGCAACCGGCGCGATGAGTGGGTCGAGCTGGGCGTCTTCGAGAAGCTCGAAGTCATCGTGCTGGAGGCCTACGACCGGATCGGGCTCGCCCTGGCAGACATACCGGTCGATGGCTGCCCCACCACCGCACCGTGCTCGGTGCCGAGCACGGTGGACCGGCGCAAAGGCGGACTGAGGCGTGCGGCAACGGCATGCCGCTCGGCGCGGTCGCCGCGCCGGGCAACCGGCACGACTCCCCGCTGCTCGACCCCACCCTGGCCTAGCTCGATCAGCTCGGACCCCTTCCCGAGCAGGCCACCGTGCACCTCGACAGCGCCTTCGGACCGGTCAAAGGGGTGAAGACAGCCCACGAGCATGGACTGCTTGCCGAAGCGCCGGTCAAAGGCGTCGCCGCGCCGATCCAGAACACCAGAGATGGCCGGTGGAGCGCACCAACGCCTGGGGCAACCAGTTCTTCAAGATCGCCCAATGTACAGAGCAGCGCGAGGGAGTCATTGACGCGTACCTCTCGCCCGACCACGCGATCAACACCCTGCGTAGCTCATCCGGCAGGCCTGGACCCTCGACCGCTGGGACACCCGACCGAAGCGGCACCCAGCACGCGCACCTGCATCCCGTCGCCACAACTGTTGCCGAGCACTTGCCCCGGCGGTGTGCAGTTCGAAGCGTCGCGTTGTGACGACGGCAACCGGTAGGTCAGTGTCGGCAACTCCTCAGGATGGTTCTGACCGTACAGTCCCGTTCGCGGCTGGCCGTCGGCGCCTCACCAGGCAGACGTATTCGGCAGGCTCGCTGGCGTCCGTCGGCGTTTCAGCCCAAGATCCTCGACGCCGTGCGTAAGACCCTGGCTCCTGGCCCTCGTCTCCGCCGACGTACGGCACCGCTTGGCGATCTCGGAGCTTATCGCGAGACACCGAGTCTTCGCCCCGGAGCGGCGACAGTGGACGTCCTTCGCCTCGAACGATCTCGGCTACGTGGCGTCTGTCGACGTCACTGCGCTCGGCTGACAGCCTTCGTGCGGCCGAGGCCCGGCAGCCGTCAGAGGACGCCGCCGAAGGGGGGCGCAGGGTGGGGCCGGAACTGAGCTACACCAGAATGCCGATCTCGGCGATCGAGCCGACACTGACACTTGGCGTCCAAAACGGGCCAGCACTCGGCTATCTACTCAGCGCCGCGCCATCATTCGCCCCGCTCGTTGTATTCCGGCTCTTCCGGTGCGCTCAGGACGAGGACGTCCTCGTGCACCAAGAGACTGTCGAGGCGCCCGAACGCGCGGGCGTCGCGGATGTTCTTCAGCTGGAAGAAGGAGCCGTGGGCGATCAGCCGCTCGCCGTCGGCGGGGTGGTGTTCGTAGCGGGCGAGCAGCGCGACGCAGCGTTCGACGGGGGTTAGGCCGGCGGCGCGTCCGGCGGCGAAGACGGCTGAGGGCAGGTCGATCAGTTCGCCGCCGCGCCGCCAGGGCCGTGCGGTGATGGCGACGATCGCGCCGGGTGCAAGCAGGGGGCGCGTGGCGTGCAGGATGTCGGTGAAGCCGTCGAGCAGTTGCTCTGTGGGGCGGTAGGCGAGGTTGTCGCGGTCGGCGCCGTAGCGGTGGTGTTGTTTGTCGACCTTGCCGGTGTGTCCGGCGTAGCCGGCGGTGCGTACCCGGCCGTGGTTGGTCGGCCCGTAGGGCGGGCTGGTCAGCAGCAGTCGCACGGTACCGGCGTGGTCGCGGATCAGTGCGTCGGGCAGGCGGCGGGCGTCGGCGTGCAGGACGCTGGCGTGTCCGCTCGCGCCGCGGGTGTACGCGTGCCGCAGGTTGGCCTCTGCGAGGCGTGCCCACTCGGCTTCGTATTCGATGCCGAGTGCGTCGCGGCTCAGGTGTGCGGCTTCGACGAGGGTGGTGCCGATGCCGCACATCGGGTCGAGCACGAGGTCGCCGGGGCGGGTGTAGGTGGTGATCGCGTGGCGGGCGATGGCGGGCAGCATCTTGGCCGGGTGGCGGATGGAGTCGGGGGTGTAGCGGCCCAGGCGCTGGAAGCGGGAGGTGGCCTGTGCGGTGACCCACACGGAAACCGGGATGCTGGCTGTCGCTTATACACATCTGACGCTGCCGACGACGGA
>NZ_JAGSXH010000204.1 GCF_018283645.1 Actinocrinis puniceicyclus
GCTGTCGCCCACGAGGCCTCCTCGGCGTGCGCGATGAGAGATGCGTACAGCTTCCTTGGGAATTATCCTACACAGGTCTGTCTGATGCGTAGAGGATCGTTCCCGAGCCATGCGTGAGCCGCCGAGGGGCACGGTCGGTGCGCAGCTGGTGTGACGACTGGCGCCTGCCCTGGCGTCGTCGAATGAAGACGGCTGTCGATGGATGTTCTTGCCGAATACGTGCCCAGGTTTCGGGGTGTGGAGGCGAAGAACCTGGTCAGAGGCTTGCGTGAGCAGGCCCGTAAATCCGTCGCGAAAGCTACCCAGCTTCGAATCCTGGACCTGCCACACCAGCAGCACAAACAACCCCCTACCAGCGGTAACTCTGGTAGGGGGTTGTTGTTCTGACGCTGTCGCAGGTCCAGCTGTACTCGGCTGATCACGGCCCTCCACGGGCAGCTTTGCCAAATGCCTGTCCAAGTTTCGGGCGCGCGGCACAGTTCAAGCCGGTGCAGACAGCCGATCACGGCGCTTCATGATCTTGGACGGCCCCCGCCAAGCTACGTGCCGCCCTGGCGCGTTGGACCGGGCCTCGTGAAGGCGTGCCGACGTGGGTGCGTTTCTTCTTGAGGGACGAGAAACCCCAGGTCATCGCCTCGCACCTACGGCAGGGAGGGGCTTGCGGGATCACGCTGGCATCCAAGGGCCGGTGCGTCCGTACGGGCCAGCAGCGAGGTCCCTCCAGAAGAAACGACGCACCCGTCACCGAACCATTTCAACCGCTTTCCGCGCGCGATCGCGTCGCGTCACGCGAAGGCGCGTCCAAGGTCGACGCCGGTGAACTGCGCTGGCGCGACGTTCGTGGTCGCATACAGGTAGACCGCGACGCGGTAGACGCTGGTCAGGCAGGACAGTACGAGTCCGCAGAGCCCGAACCAGAGCGCGCAGACGGCCACGGCGAGCAGCATCGCCGTCACGTTCTCCGAACCGAAGCCGAAGAACAGTACGGGAGCTGCCGGGATCGCGAGCAGCAGCAGGATCCCGCCCAGGCGCAATGTGCCGGTGGCCTCCTCGCGCCAGGCGCTGCGTAGAAGCTCGGCCGCGCGCCGCGTGCCCCGGAGCGGGCCGACGCCCTCAAAGACGACGACGGGAAGGGCGAAGAAGCTGAGGGCGGACCACGAGATGCCGAGGATGGCGGTCACCATCGGCACTCGGCGATCGAGCGCGCGGACGAGCAGGCCGACCGTGCTGCTCACCACCGACCAGGCAAGGATGGATGGCAACACGCGCGATGCGCAGCGCAGTGCGCCGCCGACGTTCGGCTGTCCGCCCTGCATGCCCTGGCCGACGGCGATCAGGAGCGCCGCATTCACGTACGCGCTGACAGCCGTCAGAGCGAGATAGCACAGCACGCCCAATCCGTACCCTGCAATGCCCAGATGGGTGGGCCCGGCTGGAAACCCATGCCTCATCGCCACGTACGGAGCGACGAACGCGGCGAGCACGACCGCTTCGGCCGTGAACGCCATCACAGGGAACGCGATCAACCGCTTGTTGCCGATCAGCACCCGAAACGAGGCCCTGAGTAGAGTCGAGGTTGTGCTCATCGGTGCTTCTATCCCCTTACCGCGCACGCCGGCCGCGGCCGCGCCGTGCCGAACCATACAGGACTGCGCTGTGCCCGGGAGCGTCTTGAGTACGCGGGTGGTGCGTCAGGACGGCGGGCGGAGCAGCCCAGGTTGCGGATTGCTGCTCGCCTCGGGAGGTTGCGCGCAAAGCGGATCCTTCGTCTTCTCCGGCTGCGACCACGGCTCGGCGGCTCGGCGGCTCGGAGCCGATCGTCTTCGGCCGCTGTGGCAAGCAGTTCGCACAGGGTGTCCGACACGTCCAGTACGAACGCGCTCTCGGCATCTGGCGAGGACAGACCGATGAATGTCGGCGACCGGTGAAGACTGACCCCCGGCCGCGGTCGTTCGCACTGGTGCAGCCAGAAGAAGCTGTGCTCGACCACACAACGCTCGGTGTCGCCGCGGTCGCGTCGAACCCGGGCGACCCGGCCGCACGCGCGAGCCGGCGCTTCACCAGGGGCGCTCCCGGGTCAGCTTGAGTTTCTTCTGCAGGGCGGTGCTTGCTGCGCGGATATCGGGCTCTGCGACGCCGTACCGGACGGCGGCCTCGGCGTAGGTCGTGCCCGCCGCCTGCGACCAGTAGCCGGCCAGGCGGTGGAGCGAGGCCGCGAGAACACGCGGGTCGTGCCGGGTGAGATGCTCGTCGAGGTCTTCCAGGCGCCAGAGCGAACAGAGCGCGCGCAGGGTCAGTTGCAGACCATGGGTGCGCGGCACGACCTTCCACAGCTGTTCGGCCACGGGGTCCAGGACGAGGCTCGGTTTCGGCGGTGTCCGGTCCGCCTGGCCGGGCCCTGCGAAGCGCAGCATCCCCAACCGGTAGATGTCCGCGAAAGGCATGAGTTCGATGACCCGGAGCGGTTCGTCGTTCGCCCAGGTGAGCAGGAACTCCCGGCCGCCGGCCCGGGTTTCGAGGGCTCCCGCGAAGGCGCGGCGTCCGCGCCACGTGTTGTACGGTGCGCCGGAGACTCCCGTCGGGCGGTCGCCCGGGGACAGTTCCAGGCAGACCAGCAGACCGCCCGGACCGTACAGGCGGACCGCCGCCGCTGCGGGGGAGTGTGGCTCGCAAAGGCTTTCCACCGTCTTCCGATCGCCGTCCGAGACCGCCTGCCAGAGTTTGAACGAGGTCTGGTTCGGGTCCGCGGAACGCCGGTGACGGGTGGTCGTACCGGCATCGGCGGATCGTGTCCTGGGAGGTTTCGCGGTGGGCGCGGCTTTCGGGGGAACGGTCGGCGCGGACTTTCTTGCCGATTGCGCCGGTTGCGCAGCGGATGGCACGGGCCGCGCCGGCTTCGGCGCCGGCGACCTGGGCGCCGCGCGTTGGGCGGGCAGCGTGCTCGTGCTCGTGCTCGTATTCGCGTTGGCGTTCGTCGTTGGGGCGGTGGCACCCGGTGTGGCAGGGGGCGGTTTGAGGCAGGACTCGCAGCCGAACCCGGTCTTCGCAAGGACGAGCGGGGCGGTGGAGGAACAGGACGGGCATCGCAGCCCGGCGTACTCGCCGGCGGCGGTGAGGTAGTCGAGCCGCAGCGCGTGGCGGCGATCACCGCGGCGCGCCTCGGCGGGCAGACGAACCGCCGGCACCCGCACCGCGATTGCGCGGAACGGCCGCACATCGTGCCCCGGCGCGTATTTCTCGCCGATTTCCGCCAAGCGCCGTTCGCGCTCTGCTTCGGTCGCCTCGATCCGGGCGAGGTAGGCGGCCGTCTTCTCCTCGGCCACCGCGTCTGCGCGCTGTCGCAGGGTCATGAGTTGTGCCGCGTAGTAGTCCTCGGCCCGCTGCGTTTCCTCAGCGCACGCTTTGCGCGCGGCGGCGGACAGTTCCGCGCGCCGCCGCAACGCGGCCTGGTCGATCAGCTCGCGGGCCGCGGCGAGCGCGGCGGCCAACTGCCCCGGGCCGAGGGCCAGGCCGCTGCCGCCGCCGGACGGCAGCGGCTGGCCGGTCGTCAGACGCTGCGCGGCCACAGCGGACAGGGGCAGCCGGCTGTCCACGTCGATCCAGTATTCGACCTGCTCCTGGTAGTGCTCGTCCGCGGAGAGCGTGTACGTCACCAGCGCGCCGATCCGCAGAACCGTGCGGAAGGAAGGGGTCGGCGAGCCGGTGGCGAAGATGCGTCCGTGGTCGATCGGGAACTGGTCGCGGGCGCGTTCGAGGAGGGTTTCGGCGTCCGGGGGCCGGCGCCGGGTGTCGTCGAGAGCGAGGACGCCGACGTCGCCCGCGGCCAGCACGCGGTCGGCCGCGGCGGTCAGCGCGGGATGCCCGGGGCCGAGCAGCACGGCGGCACCCTCGCGCGCGATGTCGGGGTCGCCGGTCACGTGAACGAGTTCGTCGAAACCCGATTCCTCGCGCACCGGCTCGGGCAGTACGGCCAGATACGTCTCGCCGTCGGCCTCGGCGAGGCCGCCGCGCGCGGTGACGTAGCGCAGCCAGAAGGCCAGCCCGGGATCGATGCGACCGCTCATTCCCGCTCCGCTCCGTCGGCGATGTTGTCGAGCGAGTCGCGGGTGCGCAGGTAGGCTCCGCGCGCCGCGGCCATCCGCTCGCCGATCTCGTCCATCCTGGCCTCGAACTGCGCGTCGTCCCGGGACGCGGCGAACGCGTCGAAGACGCTCGCCTCGAAGTCGAACTCCTCGTCCACCCGGCCGAGGATCATGTCGAGTTCGCCGACGACCAGCTCGAACATGTTGATCTTGGCCTCGAGTACGTGCAGGATTCGCTGCTCGATCGTGCCGCGCGAGACCAGGTTGGTCAGAAGGACGTCGCGGGTCTGCCCGACGCGGTGCAGCCGGCCGAGCCGCTGCTCGATCTGCATCGGGTTCCACGGCAGGTCCACATTCACCATGACGTGGCAGAACTGCAGGTTTCGTCCCTCCCCGGCGGATTCGGTGGAAAGCAGCACCGGGGTCTGCGGGTCATCGCGGAAGGCGGCGATCGTGGCCTCCTTCGCGGCGCGGGAAAGCGAGCCATGATAGACGGCCGCGCGTAACCCGGCGTCCGCCACCCGTGGGACGAGCCGGTCGAGAGTCTGCCGGAACGCCGTGAACACCAGGACTTTCTCGCCCTGCCGCGCGTGCCGCAGCAGCAGGGCGATGAGCTCGTCGGCCTTGGCGGGCCAGTCGATCGCCCCGGCCTGCTCGGCCAGGTCCGTCCAGCCCAGCTTGCGCAGCGTGGGCGCGGCGGCGGACGGCAGCGAGCCGGCGAGCCGGGCCGCTGTGCGCAGGCTCATCAGGCTCTGCGAGCCCTTGCGCCGGACGCCGGCGTCTTCGCCGTGCGTGACGGCCCTGATCTTCCCGGCCAGGTCCGCGTAGAAGCGAGCTTCCTCGTTGCCGGGGGTGACCAGGACGGTCTCGGCGATTCGGGGCGGCAGCCGCAGCGCGACCTCGCTGCGCCGGTGGCGAACCATCACCTCGCGCGTCTTGGCGCGCAGTCCCGCCGCGTCGCGCACCGATGCAGCGTCGCCCGAGCCGTGCGCGGCGCGGAACTGGGCGGCGGTGCCGAGCAGGCCGGGCGCGGCGAGGCTGAGCAGTTCGTGCAGGTCGTCCAGTTTGTTCTCGACAGGCGTGGCGGTGAGCAGCAGCAGGTACCGCGAGGTCAGTTGCCGGGCGAGTTTGCCCGAGGCGCTGCGCGGATTACGCAGCCGGTGCGCCTCGTCGCCGACCACCGCGTCCCACGGCTCGGCGGTCAGCAGGGAACGCAACGGGTCGCGCCGCGCCGCGGCCAGCGAGGCGACCACGATCGGAAGGTCGGAACCGAGCCCCTGCGCCGTGAACGCCGCGGTGTCAGCGGTCGGCAGCGCGAATTTGCGTTCGAGTTCCTCGCGCCACTGTTCCACCAGCCCCGCGGGAGTGATCACGAGCGTCCGATCGGCCAGGCCGCGCATACGCAGTTCACTGAGAATCAGTCCCGCCTCGATCGTCTTTCCCAGCCCCACCTCGTCGGCCAGCACCGCGCGTCCGCGCATCCGGCGCAGCACGATGGTGGCGGTCTGCCGCTGGTAGTCGAAGGGTTCGAAGGCGAGCCGGTCGAGCGAGAGCAGGGTGTCGAAGCCGGGGCGGCGCCATACCTCGACCGCGTCGTCGACCAGGGCGCTCACCGCGGCATCCGCGGCTTCGGCGGCGGTGAGCCGGTCGAGCAGGGTCTGCCAGGCCGCCGGAAGCGCGATGGCGGGCGATGCCGGCGCCTCTGCTTGCGCGGTGGCCGGGGCGATCGCGGCCGCGGTGTCAGTGGGCATGGAGACGGTGACCGATCAGTGGGTGGTGGGCAGTGACACGAGTCCAGATTAGCCGCGCCCTGACGCCGCGTGGACGATTCCGCCGAGCCCGCAGGCGGCGCGGGAGGGCGTGCGGACGGCGCCGGGCCGCGGAAAGCGCAGGTTGCGCCCTACCGGCTGTCGGATGACGCGCCGGTGGTACGCGGTGCGGAAAGTCCGTGGTTGTGGTCCTGCCACTCCGGACCGTCGCCGGGATCGTCGCCCAGACCGCCTCGGACC
>NZ_JAGSXH010000205.1 GCF_018283645.1 Actinocrinis puniceicyclus
GTGGCGGCGCGCCCGAGGGGGTGCGGCGGGGTCCGCGCGCGCGTCGTGGGGGTGCGCGCTCGGACCCCGCCTGACACCTGTCACCGACCGTCACCGCCATACTGACAAGCCGTCAGAATCGGACGGAGAGTAAGGGCGCCGTGCATCGGCGTCACCCACCTGTACTACGCCTCAGTGCACGACGCCCGGCGGCGGATTCGAACACGCTGGCGTGTCCGCGCGCCGGCGAGACGTCTGGCCGGTCATCAGAAATGCCGACCCGAACTGGTGCCCCGCGCACTGGTTTAGCCGTGCGCTTATCCTCCAAATGGAGTGATCCGCCGGGCGTCCGTCACCCGGCGGGGTAATGCTCCTTACATGACCCGAATCGCGCCGTCGGACGCAGTGCAGCACCCGGGTCGGTCTGGCTTGGTCGCCGCGAACCCCCGCGGGCCCGCGACCCGGCCCGCACCCTCATCAGGGTTCGAATCCACGTTTCGGCTGCTGACAGCGCACGCCGCGACGCCGTGGGCGGCACTGGCCGCACTCGGGCTGGTAGCCGCCGGCGCCACCGTGTGGCGCGGCGTCCAGGACCGGCACGCCGCGATGGGCATCGACCCGGCCGCGCTGCACCTGCGCAGCACCACGGCGCGACCGCCCGAGGCGACCGAACCGGTCTCGGTGCTGATCCCCGTGCGTCACGAACCCGATCCCGCCGTCGCCGCGGTCCGCGCCGCGCTGGGACAGCGCGGCGTCGACCACCTGGACATCGTCGTGCTCGACGACGGCTGCCCGCAGGAGACGCGCGCGGCGTTGCGCCGCGAGTTCGCCGACGACCCGCGCGTGCGCATCCTGGCCACAGCGCCGCTGCCCCGGGGCTGGTCGCCCCTGGCCCACCGTTCCCACCAACTCGCGGTCGCCGCGCGCGGCAGAGTCCTGATCTTCGCCGAGCCGTGCGCCCCGCTCGGCCCTTACGCCGCCGCTGCGGCCACCGCGCTGCTGCGCGGCGGGAAGTTGGACCTGGCCGTCCTGGACACCGGCAGGCCCGCCCCCGTGCGCACACCCACGCTGGCGGCCCCGCGGCAGCCGTCCGCGGCCCAGGCACACAACGCATCGAGCCGGACCCACCCCGGCCGGTTCACCCTCGCGATCGATGCGGACGTCTACTGGCGGATCGGCGGGTATCGCGCGGCCGCCACCGATCCGGATCCGCTGGCGCTGTTGCGCACCGTGCGCCGGGCGAGCGGCCGGGTCGCGGTCGCCGACGGCCGGCGCGTGATCCCGCCCGCACTGCAACTGGTGCCGCTGCCCCCGCCGGACCCGGAGGCCGAGGCGCTGTGGGACAGCCAGCACGCCAGCCGCGTCTCGCTCACCGCGACGGCGCGACGCGTCCTGTCGGCACTGGTCGGTGCCCGCGCCCAGCCGAGCTGACCGGCACGCGGGTAAAGTCTGTGCGCTGTGGCGAGGATCATCGTGGTCGGAGCGGGAATGGCCGGGCTGGCGGCGGCGGCCAGACTGGCGGCGCGCGGACACAGCGTCCTGGTGTGCGAGGCCGGTCACACGGTCGGCGGAACGCTCGGCTCGTGGCAGTACGACGGTCTGATCTTCGACACCGGCGCTTACACGCTGACCCTGCCCGCGGCGTACCGCGACCTGTTCATCAAGACCGGTTCCCGCAAACGGAGCGCGGCGGCCGCCCTGGAGGACCGGGTCGAGTTGCGGGCGCTCGACCCGGTGCGGCGATACCTCTTCCCCGACGGCACCCGGCTCGACCTGCCGAACGCCTCGCGCGGCCGCCTGCACGCGGCATTCGACGAAGCACTGGGCACCGGCGCGGGGCAGTCCTGGCTCAACATCGTCGACCACGGAAGCCGCGTGTGGGACACGATCCGGCCGGTGCTCGTGGAGGCGCCGGGATCGGGCGAGCGTGAGCTGGCCCGCCTGCTGCGCACAGCGGCCGGCCGACGCGTGCTCACGCCGCTGCGCTCGCTGCGGTCGGTGGCCGGCCGCTGGTTCACCGACCCGCGGCTTTTCCTCCTGCTGGACGACTACGCCCGACAGGCGGGCGCCGGAGCCGACGCGCGACGCGCCCCCGGCGTCCTGGCGGCACATATCTACATCGAGCACGCGTTCGGTGCGTGGCAGATCGTCGGGGGCATGTACACGCTCGCCGAGGAGTTGCGCCTGCGGGTGCTTGAGCGCGGCGCCGAGATACGTTACGGCGCACGCGCCATCCGGATCGAGCGCTCAGCGTCCGGTGCGGTGAGCGGCGTGCTGTTGGCGGACGGGGAACGAATCGCCGCGGACATCGTCGTCGCGGGTGTCGATCAGGCGGTACTGACTCGCATGCTCGACCAGCCCTCCGTGAAGACGCAGTACTCTGCGCCGGTCGGCACCTTGTGCCTGGTCGTGCAGGACCCGCCGACCATGCCGCATGAGACGGTGCTGCTGGACCAAAGCGGTCCGGCCTTGCGCGTCCATGTGGCCGGCGAGCGGCCGACAGCGTGGACGGTGCACGTGCCGGGCGTGACGGACGCCCAACTGGACGCGGACGGGGTGCTCGACACCCTGGCCGCGCGCGGTATCGACGTCAGGCGGAAGGTCCTGGCACGACACGCGATCACGGCGGCGGACCGCGAAGCGGCGACCGGCGCGCCCGGTGGAAGCGCGTACGGTCCAGCCGTCACCAGCCTGCGTACCGCGCTGCTGCGTTCGCCGGTGCGTCAACCGGTCACCGGCCTGTTCCACGTGGGCGCTTCGGCACGGCTCGGCGGCGGGCTGTCGTTCGCGGCGCTTTCCGCGTGGCAGGCCGCCGAGTTGATCACCGGCGCATAGGCGGGGCCCTGGCACCCCGCAGCGGCTGCTTTCGGCCCGGCTTCGCGCCGCGACGCCCGAGATCGCGATGAATCGGCCGGCTCAGGCTCATGCCCAGGCTTGGTGCCGGGGCTCCCGGCTCCGGCTCAGGCCGCGGTAACCGGCCTGGCCGCACCCGCGAGAGCGTGCGCGTCGCGCAGGTTCTCGAACACCTCAAGCGTCGCCGTGGAAGTGTTCAGCGTGATGAAGTGCAGGCCCGGCACGCCCTCCGCGAGCAGCCGCGCGCCGAGTTCGGTGGTGTGCTCGACGCCGATGCGGCGTACTGCGGCGTTGTCGTCGGCGACCGCGTGGATCCGCTCGCCGACCCCCTTCGGGAACGTGCCGCCGCTGAGCGTGACCATCCGCTCGATCTGTGCGGCGCGGGTGACCGGCATGAGGCCGGCGATGATCGGGATATCGCAGCCGGCCGCGACCACCCGGTCGCGCAGCCGCAGGTAGTGCTCGGCGTCGAAGAACATCTGGGTGATCGCGAAGTCCGCGCCGGCCCGGCACTTGGCCACGAAATGCCTGATCTCGCTGTCCCAGTCGGCCGAGCGCGGGTGCTTCTCCGGAAAGGCCGCGACCCCCACGCAGAAGTCACCGGACTCCTTGACCAGGCGCACCAGCTCGCTGGCGTACTCGATGCCCTCGGGATGCTTGACCCACTCGCCGCGCGGGTTGCCGGGCGGGTCGCCGCGCACGGCGAGGATGTTGCGCACCCCGGCATCCGCGTAGCGGCCGATGATCCGGCGCAGTTCCCCGATCGAGTGGTTCACCGCGGTCAGGTGCCCGACCGGCGTCAGCGTCGTCTCCGCGGCCACCCGCTCGGCCTCGGAGGCGGTGTTCTCCCTGGTCGAGCCGCCCGCCCCGTAGGTGATCGAGACGAAGTCCGGCCCGACGCACTCGATCCGGCGCAGCGCCTTCCACAGCTGCTGATCCTGCTTCTGATCGCGCGGGGGGGAGAACTCGAAGGACATGGTCGGCGCGCCTTGCGCGAGCAGTTCCCGGACGGTCACGGCCCGGTCCGGACGAACGCTGGGGATGCCGAGTGCCATACGTTCACTTTATCCGCGGCCACACGGGGTACCAGGGCCGTTTCATCGGATGAGACGACGTAGGCTCGGCATTCGTGGAAGACGAGCACTGCGTGGAAGACGGGCACTGCGTGGATGACGAGCACCTGAACGATCCGGTCCGATCGGCCGCCACGACCCCGCGGTCGCGAGAGCCGGACGCCCTGGACCGGTACGGGCTACGCGCGCGGGTCTCCGCCGAGCTAAGTGCCTTCCTCGACGGCCAGGAGGCGCTGCTCTCGCAGGTGAGCACGGATCTTGAGCCGGTGGTCGCGGCGCTGCGCGACTTCCTGGACGGCGGCAAGCGCATGCGTCCCGCCTTCTGCTACTGGGGCTGGCGCGCGGCAGGCGCGAGGGACGGCTCGGCCGAACCCGCGGCGCTTCGGGCCGCGGCCTCGCTCGAACTGCTGCAAGCGTCCGCGCTGATCCACGACGACTACATCGACGGCTCCGACACGCGGCGCGGCGCCCCGGCGATCCACCGGCGGTTCGAGCGGCTGCACCGGGACGGCGGCTGGGAGGGCGAACCGGAGCGTTTCGGCGCGGCCGCCGCGGTACTGCTCGGTGACATCACCCTGACGTGGTGCGACGAGCTGTTCACCCGGTGCGGGCTGGATCCGGCGCGGATCCACGCGGCCCGCCCGGTTTTCGACCTCATGCGCTCGGAGGTGATGGCGGGTCAGTACCTCGACGTTCTCGCCCAGGCGCGCGGCCTGTCCGTCTCGACCCCGCGCGAGACGCTCGAGCGCGCCCGCACAGTGCTGCGCTACAAGTCCGCGAAGTACACGATCGAGCGGCCGCTGCAACTGGGCGCGGCCCTGGCGACCGGGGCCGCGGACGACCCGCTGGCGGCGGCCCTCTCCCGCTACGGACTGCCACTCGGCGAAGCGTTCCAGCTGCGCGACGACGTGCTCGGCGTCTTCGGCGACCCGGCGGCCACCGGCAAACCGGCCGGGGACGACCTTCGGGAAGGCAAGCAGACCGTGCTCGTGGCGCTGGCCGCGCAGCGCGCCACGGACGCGCAGGCGAAGGCGCTTCGGGCCGGCCTCGGAGATCCGCGACTGGACGCGGCCGGGGTCGAGCAGCTGTGCTCGGTGATCGCGGACACCGGGGCGCTGGCCGAGGTCGAAACGCGGATCGGCGAGCTGACGCGCGACGCCCTGGCCGCGCTCGGCGAGGCGTCGATGGACGAGGAGGCTCGCGAGGTACTCGGCGAGCTGGCGCACGCCGCGACGGCGCGGCACGGCTGACCCGGGCCGGTCGGCGCGGGAGAATGGGCGCCGTGCCGACCGCTGTACGACGAACGCTCACCGTGCCTATGGCGGCCGCGCTGCTCGCCGCCCTGACGGCGACGACCGCTGCCTGCGCGGACCCGGCCGGAGCAGCGCCGGCGCGCGGCCATGCCGGGACGGGCGTGGCCTGTTCGACCGCAAGCACTCCTCCGCCCGGGATACCGGTCCTCACGGTCGCGCAGCTGCCTTCCCAAGCGCTCACGACGCTGCGGTTGATCGCGGCAGGCGGCCCGTATCCCTATGCACAGGACGACTCGGTCTACGGCAACTACAGCAGGGCACTGCCACGGGAACGCTACGGCTACTACCACGAGTTCACCGTGCTGACCCCGGGCTCGGGAACGCGAGGCGCGCGGCGCGTGATCACCGGCTCGGACGGTGAGGACTACTACACCGCGGACCACTACTCCAGTTTCGACTGGATCGCGTGCACGGGCTGACCGGCGGCCCGGAAACTCGCCTGGGAACATACACGCACTTTGGTCGCAGAGCGCTCCGGCGGGCTTCCGACAGATTGGTTGCCGACGATTCGTCGACTCAGAGTCACGTTGCGGCACGTAGCGAATGCTTTGAAGCGGACAAATGGTGCAAACAACGGCCACGCTGAGTGCACGGCGGCTTTCCGAGCGAGAAGTTTTGTCGAAGGGGTCGCCAAGCACTGAGGGCACATGAATAATCCTCTTCGAGGCCTCGTCGTCCCCCCGTGCGATGGGGCCTCGCCCCGAGTGACGCGTGCAGGCTGGTCCCTCCCCCCGTGGGGATCATGCCGGAACGCGTCCGGACGCCGGCCCCTCCCCCCGTGGGGGTCAGGCGTCGCACCACGG
>NZ_JAGSXH010000206.1 GCF_018283645.1 Actinocrinis puniceicyclus
GAACTCACACCTGCAGAACTGGAAAATCCTAACCACCCGCTTCCGGCCACCCCTGGAGAAGTTCCCCGCCACACTCCGCGCCATCGTCGGCCTGTACTACCTGAAGTGGGCTTTTGAATAACCCTCCAGGCTAATCGTCGCCAAGGCCTCGTTCCATGGTGTCCAGTCGACGCGGTGGATGTGGCCCTTGAAATGCTCGCGCAGTACGAGTTGCGCCCGCGTGCCTTCGCGGATGATCGCGGCATACGCCTCAAGCTGACGATCGCGGATCCACGTGCTTCTTTGAGATCGGCCCGTCAGGATCGAGCCGAGTACGACGCCGAGCACGGTCGCCAAGATCCCGCCGACAACAGCCATTCTCCTGCCAGCCTCCCCCACGCTGCGGTCGTTCGGATCGTCCCCGCATGCTGCCAAGGCGAACCCTCATCGCGCTTTCGAGAAATCAGTGGTACTGGCTGTGTGGTCGATAGTTTCACTACGAGGATCAAGCCGCGCCGCTGAAGCGGCGCGGTGCCCGTCGCCGCCCGAGCCGTCGTCTCCTGTCTCCGCCCCGACTCCGTCTCGGCCCGCTCCGGGCACGCGGCTTACAGCAGTCAGCAGCACGAGCGAAGAACGACGCCTTCGGCGAGCCCTCCCTCGGAGATGGGCCAAGATCGAATGCGGCGGTTCGAGGATGGGACGGTGGGTCGGTCCTGGCACCTCCTCGGCCGGTCACCACGAGGGTTGCCAGACGCCGGCCGACAGGCCAAGGCCAAGCCGCTTCGCGGTCGGCTTCGCCGAGCCTTGTCCCGCCGACCATCGCCCGGCAAAGCAGGAGCTTGCCCGACCGAGGAGATACCAGGCCCTCAGCTCGAATGATGGGCGCGAATTCTAGCCAACTGGCGAATGTAAAGATGATTGCCTCAGAAGCAAAAATGACGCCTAATGCGCTAGAGTTGCATACGCTATTACCCCTTTGATTGGCAATAGAATCGGTCGCGAGATTATCGAAACGAACTTCAACGCAGCTTCTGACGTGCACATTTACGTAAGCAAAGATAGCGGATCTGTCGCGCAGATTACACGCCGTGCAGCCTCCTGTTGTACAACAGAGTAGACCTGGAGGTTCGCGCGGAGTGTCGTTAATCGGGTATGGTGCTGCCGATTGCTAACCGCAGAAAAGCGGACGGCCCACCCTGGCAGGGGTGAGCCGTCCTGTGCACGAATCCCGTCCGCTGAAGACAAGGAGTGCCACCAGTGACCTTACGCTCCAATGGTGATCGGCATCAACGCGGCAAGTGGACAAAGCCGGTCATTCCGACGGCATGCATTGCCGCCGTAGGCGTCGCAGCTGTTGTGGTCCGCAGCCTCGACGAACCGCTTGTCGTGGTCCTCACGGCCGCCTTTGGCTGGCTCGGGACCCGGCACCGCGACGGCTGAAAGCTTCCCGTCAGGTACGCACGCGTCAATCTGATCTGACACCAACGGCGACACCAACGAGCCGGAACGAGTGCGGACGCGGCGGGACTCGCCAGACGCGGCGACCATGCGATTCGAACCTGTGGCCTCTTGGTGCCTGGTCCTGGCAGACAGAAGGTCAGGGGTTCAAGTCCCCTTGGCTCCACACTCTGAACAGCGAAAAGGCACCTACTCACGAGAGTAGGTGCCTTCTGCGTCTCATTTCTCGGCTCATTCATCCTTGACGGTCTGTCGTCTGCGGCGTCGACCGAGCCCCAAAGGTGAGGTTGCTACCGGTACGGTGTGCGCCGCTGCGACACGAGAACCCCCGTTGCAGCTGCTGGTCGGACGGTGCCCCGCCTCGACCACGCTTGAGGTGGTCGTCAGAGCCGAAGCGTGCGCTGATCTGATCCCTGAGTTGTCGATGGCGCGCGAGTTCGGCCGTGCGCTGCACGGCGCAGCGCCGGTCGACGTGATCGGCTCCGTGCCTGGCCGCTGGATCGTCCAGGACGGGCAGCACTGGCTGAATCGGTGGCTCGAGCTGACCGGCGATACCGAGAACGCCGCGTTCATGATGCTGACCGCATGCCGGATGTGGCGCTTCGCCGCGACTGGCGAGCACAGCTTCAAGACGGCGGCGGCCCTGTGGGTGCTGGCGCGCGATCCCTCGCTGATGGCCGTCCGGCAGGCTCGATCCGCTGGGCCCGCACGGTGACCGACGGTTTCGCCGCGCGATCTTCGACCACCGCACTGATACCCCGCTCTCCCAGCCGGCCGCGACGGCGTCCGCACACGCGGTGCTGCTGTTCGACGGGGTGTTCCTGCTGCGCCCGCAGTTGGTCGCCCTGTGGGAGATGCGCGTTTTCGTCTCGGTCGCGTTCGAGGAGGCACTGGAGCGCGCACGCTCCCGGGACCAGGCGCTGTTCGGTTCCGCCGCCGAGGTCGAGCGGCGTTATCGCGACCGGTACGTCCCCGCCCAACAGCTCTATCTCGCCGCAGCCCATCCAATCCAACATGCTGACGTCATCGTGTACAACGACGAGCTGCAGCGCCTCAGATGGGAAGCCCGACCGCGCTGATCAATCCACCGGGTTCTGGAGCTTGCCGGGTTCGAGTCGATTCCAGTCGCTGCCGGTAAGAGCATGTCGGCCATGGCCGGGCCAGTCATCACGGTTGCCTTCACCGAGCCCGTCGGCGAAAAGGCCATGGGCGCGCTCGGCACCCACCTTCGAAGCCTTGCTGACGCGAATTTCGAGTACACGAGGCCCGGTCACTGGGCGTTGAACCTGCAGCCGCAACAGCTGGGAATCGCGTACAGCGACGGTGAAGGTTCGCGCCCGTTCCTGGTGGAGGCGAGCGGCCCCGGGAATGAAGACGGCCAGTTCTTCGAAGACGGACGGTTCATCGAGCGCGACTGGGGATTCCTGGTGCCGCTGCTCGCCTTCACCGCGCCGCCACGCTCAGTGCCATCGCCATGTGCAACAGCCGGATCGACCACGCGGCCACCGCACTGCTGACCGCCGGGATCATGGACATCACCGGCGGCGTCGCCTTCGTCGAACTCTACGATCACCAGGTCGAACCCGCCCGTACCCTACCCGGGGTGCTGGCCGCGGTGCCGGAGACGGAAGAAGAATCGCCCTTCGCTCTCGGGGATGGCCAGTTCCTGCGCGCCTTCACGGCAACGCCGGGCTTTTGCCTGCTCAAGTAGCTGTCTCAGGTGCGAGACCCGGCGCGACGGTGTGCGTCCTACGGCCGCCGGGGGCGATCCTGCTGCCATTGCGCCACCGAAGGTACCGAGTTCAGTAGCCGCGCGACCTGCTCGCCCACGGCCCGCGAGCGCAAGCTCGGCAGCGGATCGAAGTCCGCCAACCGCATGTCGAGCAGGCTCGATACCTGCTCGTCGGTAGCCAACCTCAGCAGTAACTGGCAGCGCAAATGCCGGACCAACTGTGGATCCGTGCGGTGCGGGTGCACGTTCCACAACGCCGGCCACAGATAGTGACCACCCTCGGCGTCGATGTTCGCCGCGAGCCAGTCGACGTCAAGCCGCTGATTGAGATTCAGACTTGCAGCCACCCGCTCCAACTCCAGCAGCGCCACCGAATCCACGACCTTCACCTGCCCTGGCACTGCCGGGACAGGCTCCATGCTGCCCTCCCCAGGGATGGTGGACGTTGGTTCATGTACGCCTCGCCGTCATCCCCGGTATCGCCGCGCCCACCACGCATAGTGGGCGGGAGTCGAAGGGTTCTGCCAGCTTCGCGCGAGGTAGAGCGCGTCAAGCGGTTCCACCAGCGCCCGCAGTTCACGCGCGGCGCCGCGGGGAAGCGCGTGCAGTGCGAGCTCCAGCACTTCCCGCTCGTCATTCATATAGAACGGGTTGCACAGCGCGCAGCCACAGCCGCCCGAGAGCGCGAGGCCAGGACGGTGGGCGACTCTCGACCACTGCCTCAGGGCTGCGGCTACCGCGCCGACCCACAGGCGGTCGCGCTCCAAACGGGCCACCGCGCCCGCCAGCTTGCCTGAACCGCGCGCCAGGCCCGGCTCAGATACTCCACGCTGCAACGGCCGCGACCATCGGCGCTCGACCCGCAGCTGGGAAGGCCGTCTACGCGGCATCGGCCTTTCTGAATCGCGTCACGAATACAGGATGCCAGACTCTGCCCTCGGCGGTCGTCTGCGGGATGGCCGCGCAAGTCCCTGCAAGCTGGTGTCCCGCGCCGGAAATCCGCCGGGCGCGGATGACCGGACGTGCGCAGCCAGGTCGAGCAGAGTCATGCGACGGATTTCCGGCGCGGGACACTAGACGTGATGCCCGGTAGAAACTTCTTGACCATCTCGACACGAATATCCGTTATCTGCGCTGATGACTGGAGGCGCGCGCTTCCTGCAGCACGGCGCGCAGCGGTCCGGTATCGGGTGTTTCCGCGAGCAAGGCAGCGTACGCACCGTCGAGGTCAGCGCGCAGCGCAGGGCTGATTTCGAGCTCTGCTTCTGCGCCTCGCGCTCGCGTCCAGTGGATTTTTCCAGCGTCGCCGAGCTCCGCGAGCACCCAGGGCGGTAACGCGGTCATCAGGGTCTTGGTTGCCAGTTCGAGAGCAACGTCGCCTGCTCCGGCGTACCTTGCCTGAGCCGGAGTGAGCAGTCGGCGGAGTACATCTTCAAGGCGGCCGGCGTCGACGAGGTCGAGAAACGCGGGCAACGTGCCTTGGATGCCGGTGATCAGGTGCAGCGCGTCGATCAGGGGTCGGGCTGCCGTCCGAGTCTGCTCGCGTGCCACCGTGTCGAAGATCGTGTCCCAGTCTGCGCGGCTCGCCCGCTCGTAGCGATCACCGATCATGCGCCGACCGACGGCTGCGAGCACGTCATCAGGTCCAACGAGCAGATCGATCGCGCGGACACCTTCGTCGGCGGCGCTGTGCCCTTCGGGTAGCGACTTCAGGGCGTCGATCCGCTCATCGAGCGGCGGATGCGAATCGAATCGGGCCCGCGCGCTCGTGCGCCGCTCGGCCCCCTCGTTCACGGCCGGGAACTGGTCAAGAGCCGAGAGCAGCGTGTTGAAACCGGCGATGACCTGTGGCGGTTCGGGAAGCAACCCCAGGTTCAATCCCGCGGCGACGAACCGCTCCAGGTAGAATCGGTAGGCAGACTGGAGTTCCGGCATTCTCTGCAGCGCCGCGATCGTTGCCTGCGATCCCGCAACCCGCGCGCTGATCGCATCGGCGTGAAACTCCTGCCGTCGGCTGATCGATTGTGTCACGGCGAGGTAGCGTGCTGCGTAGGCATTGAACAACCGATATATCAAATACCTGCCCGGCAGAGCGCGCCCGGTAGCCGCACCAGAACCCTCGCGTGGGCGTCCCGCTGCCGCTTCTACGGCCCGCAGCACGCTTATACGGCCGCGATTGACGATCGGCAGCAGCCGAGTGTCGTGATTGCTGTAGTGCCCGAACTCGTGCGCGAGTACCGCATCAAGCTGCGCCGGGGAAAGTGCCAGCAGCAGCGGAGCGCCGAGGAACAAGCGGCGCGTCCTGGGCACCAGCCCGAGCAGCGCGGCGTCCTGCGAGACCGAGGCGTTCGCCTTGTGGTCGATGCGAATCTCATCAGGGGGCTCAGTGCCCGCGGCCGACGCAAGTTCGCGGGCCCGCGCCCAAAGCGCAGGCTGCTCCTCGTCGGTGACCGCAATCCCTGGCAACCCATCCGGGCTTCGACGCGTAGAAACGAATACGGCCGACACGACCACGATGAACGCCACACACGTCATCGGCAACAGGACCACCAGAGCTTGAGCAGAGGCGGCATAGCGCACGACCAGCACGTCGATGATCACCATCGCCGCCAGCAACCCGAAGGCGATCGCATAGAAGCTCGCCAACAACCCCACGGCCCATGCGGCGCGCGCCGTCACCTTCACGATTCCTCGTCCTCCC
>NZ_JAGSXH010000207.1 GCF_018283645.1 Actinocrinis puniceicyclus
CCGAGAAGCTGTTGGTGCCCAGTCCCTGGCCGCCCTGCCAGATCTCGAAGCCGGCTTCGACGTCGATCAGATAGTTCGAGGGATTGATCGAGCCGCGTGCGACCGCGTCGTTGAACAGTGCCTTGAGATCGAGGTTCGAGACGGACGTGGCCCCCGGGTTCAGCACGTAAGAGATGATCTTCCAGGAGGTCTGCTGGCCGGTCCACACCTTCCAGTTCATGCCGTCGACGTACGTGGTGCCGGTCTGCGAACCGAACGGCTGCACCCCGCCGCGGCTGTTGATCCAGATCATCACCTCGGTGCCGTCCGGCTGGCCGCTGGTGGTGGGCGAGGAGTTGAACCAGATGTCGTAGGCGACGTCGTACGCGCCGGACCCCGGCTGGTTGGTGCTCCACGAGGTGGTCGCGCTGCCCAGGTTGCTCATCTGGATCGGCAGTCCGCTGTTACCGGTGCACAGGCCCCAGTGACAGCCCTTGAAGATGGACGGGTAGGTGGCCGGTGCCCCGCCGCTGAGGTTGAAGTTCGCGGTACTCACGGACCATGAGGTTCCGCCGTTGTATGTAAGGCACTGCGTTGCGCTGGAGTTCCACTCGTTTGCCTGGATCATGTAGTCCCCGGCCGGGATCGTGCCGCTGCCGGAGCAGGTGGTCGTGGCGGCCTGCGCGGCCGGCGCGGCGACCGCGGGAAGCGCCGCGGCGACGGCGAACGCCAGTGCCGCCGCGAACGCGCGCGGTCGCAGGAGTCGTCGAGACATTCGGTTTTCGTCCCTTCGAGAATCCGCTGAAGCGGTGAGAAGCGCAGAGGTAACGCCCGCGATCGCAGATCGGCTCGGCGGGCGAACTCGGCGGGAGTGATGGGATGTGCCGGTTTCGGCGCACACCGCATCGCTGGGTGAAGGTGCCAAGGCCGTCCCGAAAGCTCAAGAGCACAGCGGGGTCGGCGCTACGCGGGCCGCGCGCCAGCCGCGCATAAAACCGCAGTCCAGAGCCCTGCTTCGGCGCGAACACTCCAGGCGCGACGCAGGGAGCGGTCATGTGAAACTTACGTAGGGCACCCGATCCTGATCGCGCACCGTGCGCAATCGCGGCACCTCACCGGGTCGTGGCCGGACACAGGGGTTCCAGACGGGGTCCAGACATCCCATTGCAGGGCCGCCCGGTGCGTGTGGACTGCTGCCGCCGCCGTCCGGGACAGACTGGAAGCGCTCCCGGTCCCGCTTCATCCATGCCGGTGAAGCCGAGCCGATCGGGTTTCAGGCCCTTTGAGCACGTAAACGACGTGACAGAGCCGTTTCCTGGAAAGCGACTCTTTACAGTCCTGGCCGCTGTCACTATGGTCCGACTGGAAGCGCTTCCGGTCCCGCACGACCTCGGCGTGAGAGCGCTCCCACGCTCCCCTGCTCGGGTCCGCGCCGCTCAAGAGGATGAGGACAATGAGGTTTCTCAAGCCCGCCGTGGCCATCGCGGCCGCCGCGTTGGCACTCGGTTCCACGCCGGCGTCCGCCGTGGCGGCGCAGCCCGCCGATCACACGCTGCCGTCGGACTCGCGCTTCTACGTCGACCCGCACAGCGACGCGGCCAACCAGGCCCTGACCGACGTGAAGGCGGGAGACCTGCGTGACGCGGTGACGATGGCGAAGCTGGCCGGCTGGCCGGAGGCCACCTGGTTCACCGGGGGCAGCCCGCAGCAGGTGGCGAAGCAGGTCTCGACGTTGATGCGTGGCGCCCGGCGACAGCGGGCGGTGCCCGTCCTGGTGTCCTACGACATTCCGCTGCGGGACTGCGGGCAGTACTCCAGCGGCGGCGCCCCCTCCGATGCCGCCTATCGCCAGTGGATCGCGGCGTTCGCCGCCGCCATCGGACAGGCGCGCGCCGTCGTGATCCTGGAACCGGACGCACTGGCCAACCTGCCGCAGGACTGCGGTGCGAGCACGGATCCGACCGGCGCGCTCACCGCGGCGCGGATGGCAGACCTCAGATACGCGGTCTCAGTGCTCGAGGCCGAGCCACACACCTCGGTCTACCTGGACGCCGGCAACAGCCAGTGGCGAGCGGTCGGCGACATCGCACAGCGACTGATCGACGCGGACGTCGCGGACACGCAGGGCTTCTCCCTGAACGTCTCGAACTACCAGCCCACCGATCAGTCCGACCACTACGGCACCTGGGTCTCCCAGTGCGTCTGGTTCGCCACCGCGGGACCGAGCTGGGCGACCGGTCACGCCGACTGGTGCGCCAGCCAGTACTACTCTCCCGCCGCGCCCAACGACGGCCTGCCCGGCGACTCGGTATCGTCGAGCGACCCGAGCACCTGGCACTGGACCGACGACTGGTTCGCGCAGAACACCGGCAGCGCCCCCGCCGGGCAATTGACCCACTTCGTCGTGGACACCAGCCGTAACGGCCTCGGAGCTTGGAACCCGCCCGCGGGCACCTCCTACCCTGACCCGCAGACCTGGTGCAACCCGCCCGGTCGCGGCATGGGTAAGCGCCCGACCGCGGACACCGGCGTGCCGCTGGCCGACGCATACCTCTATATCAAGACGATCGGGCAATCGGACGGTAGCTGCACCCGCGGAACCGCCGGGCCCGGCGATCCCGTCTACGGCGGCGCGGCCGACCCCTCGGCCGGCACCTGGTGGCCGGCGCAGGCACTCACGCTCGCCGACAACGCGGTCCCCGCACTGACCTTCAATTTCGATCTACGCTGAGCAACGCACCGCACACGAGCACGAGCACGAGCACGAGCACGAGCACGAGCAGCAGAGAGGACCAACCGGTCCATGGCAACGCAACCGGCGCGCAGGCCGACCCTCGACGAAGTCGCCCTGCGCGCCGGGGTCTCCCGTTCGGCGGCCTCACGCGCCATCAACAACGCCCGGCACGTGAGCAGGGCCACCCGCGAAGCCGTCGAGCACGCGATCCAGGAGCTGGGCTACGTGCCCAATCCCAGCGCCCGGGCGCTGGCCACCCAGCAGGCCACGGCGGTCATCCTGGCCGTGTCGCACGATGATCCGGCGCTGTTCGCCGACCCGTTCTTCGCCCAGGTCATCGTCGGCGTCAGCGCGGCTCTGGAGACGACCGACCTGGTCCTGATGCTCGCGCTGGCCAGCTCCAGCCGCGGCAGGGAACGCGTGCAGCGGGTGCTGCGGTCCCGGCGGGCCGACGGAGTCATGCTCATGGCGCTGCGCGGGGACGATCCGCTGTACCACCTGACCGAGCAGCTCGGCCTGCCGGTCGTCGTCGGTGGCAGGCCCCTGCACGGCGAGCCGGAATGGTACGTCGACGCGGACAACCGCGGCGGCGCGAGACTGGCCACCGAGCACCTGATCGCGATCGGGCGCCGACGCATCGCCACCATCACCGGCCAGCTCGACACCCGGGCCGGCGCCGACCGGCTGCGCGGGTTCCAGGAGGCGATGGCCGTCGCGGGCCTGGACCACACCCGCGCCGAGCACGGCGACTTCACCGAGGACAGCGGCGCCGAGGCCACCGCCCGGCTGCTGGCCGCCCATCCCGACCTCGACGCGGTGTTCGCCGCCTCGGACAACATGGCCGCGGGCGTCTTGCGCGCGCTCAAGGCACACGGCCGCTCGGTGCCCGCGGACGTGGCCGTCGTGGGGTTCGACGACCTGCCGATCGCCCGCCACACCGACCCGCCGCTGGCCTCCGTCAACCAGCCGATCCAGGCATTCGGCCAGGAGATGGCCAAGATGCTGATCAGCCTCATCAACGGGGAACGGCCCACCTCGCTGATCCTGCCAACCCGGCTGACCATCCGCGAATCCGCGCCGATGCCCGGCGAGCCCCGCGACGGGTGACCGCGCTCGCACGTCCCGAGCCGCGCCGCAAGCCCGCCGGACCACGAATCCGAACCCTGACCCACCACGAGGCCGCGGCCGCCGGCGCACGTCGCAGCGCGCTGCCGCGGCTGGAATGTGGCGCCCCGGCGTCATCACGGCTCTGCTGCCCGCCCGCGCAGGTCAGGCGCCGGTATGAACGCCGTGCAAGCTACATACCGGCGGTCCGGGCGCAAGGGCCGTCTACCAGGGTGAACGCGGCCGGTCCGGGTTTCGCCTCGGTGCGCCGGTGACGTTCTCGCAAGCCGATCTCTACGCTGCGCCCAAGCGCTCAGTCGGCCCGGGGGAATGCCATGCTCGATCACACCATCCCGCCCACGCCTGCAACAGCGTCGCAGGCCCCTGCCTCCGGGCGGCCGGACGTCGCCGCGAGAGCCCAGGCCGGGCCGCCCGCGGTGGCGCCCGCGGACACGGGCTCTCGGGCCGGGGCCGAAACGGCCGAGGGAGCCCAGGTCGGCATGGAGACCCGTGCCGCAGCCGGCGCCCGCGGCATCCGGTCCGTGCGCCCGGCCTGGCCGAGTCGGCTGACCGCCACCGACCGATCCGCGATCGGCGTCACGATCGGGGCCCACGCTGCCCTGGCGATCGTGGCCTACTGCTCGTCGTGGATACAGGGCACGAACAACAGCCACCAGCCGCTGACGGGCGCTTACCAGCACTGGGATGCGAACCTCTACGTCAACTACGCGCAGCACGGCCTGTTTTCCGGGCAGTCCGCCCCGAACAACGCCGCGTTCCTGCCCGGATATCCCATCCTGCTCGCCTTCGTGCACCTGTTCGTGCGCAACTGGCTCGACTCGGCGCTGCTGCTCTCCCTCGTCGCGGGTTGCGTCGCGGCCGTGCTGCTCAACCGGATGGCGGGCAGCACGCGGGCCGGGCTGTTCCTCTTCACGGCTCCGGCCGCGGTGTTCCTGACCGTCGGCTACAGCGAGCCGTTGTTCCTCGCCTTCGCCGTGGCGGCCTGGTACGCCGCGCTGCACGCGGAATGGTCCGTCGCCCAGCTGTTCGCCGGGCTCGCCGGACTGACCCGGATCGACGGGCTCGCCCTCATCCCGGCCCTGGTCCTGTTCGCACTCGTCCGGCCCGGCAGCGGCCGGCGCCTGCACGCCGCCTCGATCGCGGCGGCCGCCGCCCTCGGTCCGTTCATGTACGAGCTGTACCTGCGCCGCGCGACCGGCAGCTGGACCGCCTGGCAGGCCGCGAACCGCAAGGGCTGGAACCTGTGGGTCGACTGGCCCTGGACAGCGATCCGCAACACCTGGCGCGGCGCATACGAGTACGGCGACGGTTCCGGCGCGTACGCGTGGGCCTTCCAGCTGGAGCTGGTGTGCACGATCGCGGCCGCCCTTCTGGTCATCGTGCTGCTGGCGCGACGCGCCTGGCCCGAAGCGGCCTACTGCGCCCTGGTGCTCGCCAGCATGGTGTTCGTCAACAGCCAGCAGGCCGCGGACCGCGGCCTGCTGATGTGCTTCCCGCTCTACGTCCTGCTCGCCCGCGCCGCAGACCGCCGGCCCTGGATCGGGAACGCGTACCTGTGGGTCAGCGCGCCCATCGCCCTCGTCTCGACCTACCTTTACACCGCGGGCAGTTGGGCGAACTGAGCCGGCCCGCACATCGCAGACCACGTGTCCTCGCGAGCCCCGGGTTCCGGTCCGTCGGCGGCGGTCAGCGCCGCGGCGGATCGGCGCCAGCTTTCTCGGATTTTCCCGCAACCTGATGTCGCTGACTGACGTCTGCATAGTTACAGCGAAGAACAGGGGAGCGGTCACGTGTACAGAAGAAAGCTCGGGCCATCATGCGTATTTGCGCCACGGAGGTCATATGGCGCTGGGTAGCGGCACTGCCCTAAAGTTAGGGCCGGTCAGTCCGCTTTGGGGAGATTCGACTCGGCGATGGTGATGGTGTAGCGGGCTTTCTGGGTGTGCCCGTTGCGGCGTTCGGCGTTGGTGCGGGGGCTGGTTCGGT
>NZ_JAGSXH010000208.1 GCF_018283645.1 Actinocrinis puniceicyclus
CCCTGGTTCCCACCCGGCTACACCCCGGCCTGACCCACCACCACACCACCAGCCGAAACCAACCCGGACAACGGCAGCTACCACGCGCCCCGAACCATCACGCCCCGTGACACCGGTGAACGTTTACCTTCAAACGACTAACGGCCGTTCCGTGATAGTCTTAGTAGTCCACAGCTATACGGCCAAAGTCGTCACATACAACCTGACTGTTGACGAGTTGCACACGTACTATGTGCTAGCTGGTACTACGCCGGTCTTGGTCCATAACGCGGCTGCATGCACGAGTGGAAATAATGCATTCGCTGCAACTGGCCGACAGGTGCACAAAGAATTTTCGGATACGCTGGACGAATACGGTGCAATTGGCTATGAAGGCGAAGTCACACTCCCGAGTGGTCTCCGACCGGACGGCGTCTACACGGATCCTGTCACCGGAGTGCGTGTTCCAATTGAGTTGAAGCCTGATAATCCCCGTCAAATTGCTCGAGGTTTGAAGGAGTTGGGTGCCTATGAGCAGGAGATGGGAGTAGCTTCAGGTTCAGGACAGCTTTGGGTATACCGAACTAATCCACAAACGGGAGCGCTTAGCTTCCAGCGAGTGCAGTGAGTGGTCAATGCCTGGGGAAATTAAAGATCTCGCCGCCGTGGTCGCTCAGATCATGGTAAAGGAGCATGGTTTTACAAAGAAGGGGCGCCTTTTCCTGCGGGAGGATAATCTGCTGCGCAGTGTGATAATCTCCCCATCGAAGGCTGCGGCTACGGGGTCTTACCGGTTCGACGTTGCACTGAACCTCGGACTACTAGGTCTGAGTTCATCCTCCGCTACTCGCAGCGAATGGGTAGTCAGTGCAACAGCTGGCAAGATCCGCATGATGCGTGATCGGTCTGCACGTAGACTTGAGATCACCGGGAACGATGAAGAGGACTCCCGAGTAAAAGCGGAGCTCATTGAGTTATTGCAGGCGCTGAGCGATGATTTTCTGCTCAAGCCAAGCAGCCCTGCCGATCTCATTGAGCTCGTCGTAAGTGGCGCGGATGATTTTAAGAGGCTCGATCTTTGGCCCTGGAATGAACTTGCCAGGCTTGAGCTGGCTTGTGTTTATCTCGAGTACGTGGGGGAATCGCAAAGAGCCCACAAGCTTGAAGAGAGGGCTCTACACCTTTCGATCGAACAAGGGGTCGACTACTTTCCGAAGCGACTTCGCGAGAATGTGCAGATGGCCTCGCTTAGGAAAAGCTCGCGTGCGTAGCGCTCGCTAAATTCGCTATGACGGCGTCTCGCATGATCGTGTGCTGATCTGCGGCATACTCAGGTCCGTGGATGAGGCCCTCGGCAAGGGGTCTGTAAAGCTATCGGTTCTTCCAAGATTTTCGTAGCGGTTGGTGGTGAGGGGTGTCGCTGCTGGGGCGCGGCGGTGTGTGTAAGAACGCTGGGTGCGATGTGATCTCGGAACCCTGATGCTGTTGCTGCCGCAGCTGGCCGGCGTGCTCGTTGAATCGCTGGTGGCCCAGGACGGTGCCCTGGTCGTGACCGCGGGGACCCGGGACGAGCCGACCTCGTGTACAGGCTGCGGGCAGGCGTCGCAACAGGTACACAGCAAGGTGCGGCGGCTGTACTGCCAGAACACAGTCTGCGCGAAGGTGACGTTCGCCGAACAGGTTCCGGGGCTGACCCGCCGCTACCAGCGGCGCACCCCGGCGCTGCAGCGTGTCGTGGACGCGGTCGCCGTGGCGTTGGCCGGCTCGGCCGGGGCCTGCCTGCTGCAGGTTCTGCACCAGGCATTGTCACCAGCGACAGTACTCAACAGTCTGATGCGCGTACCCGTGCCGCACACTGCGATACCGCGGGTGCTGGGCCTAGACGAGTTCGCGCTGCTCAAAGGGCACCGGTACGCGACGATCATGATCGATGCCGAAAGCGGTCAGCGCATCGACGTGCTGCCCGACCGCAGGATGACCACCGTGACCGCGTGGCTTGAGCAGCATCCGCAAGTACGGATCGTGTGCCGTGACGGGGCCGCCGGCTACGCCCAGGCCGTCGCCGACGCCGACCCCGCCATCACCCAGGTCGCCGATCGCTGGCATGTCTGGCACTCGCTGGCTGAGGCGGCGTTTAAGGAGGTCGCCTCGCACAGCTCCTGCTGGGCCTCGCTCGGCCCGCCAATCAACCAGGGCCGACGCGCAGTGACCACCCGTGAACGCTGGCGGCAGGTCCACGACCTGCTCGACCAGGGCGTCGGACTGCTCGAGTGCGCGCGCAGGCTGAACCTGGGCCTTAACACCGTCAAGCGGTACGCGCGCCACAGCGTGTGGAACGTCACGTAATTCCTCAGGTTGATTTTCACGATCTTGACCATGGGGACGACGACGCTCGCCGGTAGCGGCCATGCAACCAGCGAACATGAGCTCTGATGCCGACTGGAGCACTCACCTTCCCCCAGCTGCCGCTTTTCTCGTCGCCCGAACTAGTCGCGCGAGCGGCAAGTCGGCTCGACGGAGCTCGCGTTATCAACTTATGCATGAGGAAAGTCGTGACGGAAGCCGAGTCCCTGGTGGGGAAAGTCGTGACCGCCCACACAGCGAGCCTGAGCGGTTGGTGCGGGCTCCAGGATACCGGCCCACCCTGGTCGACCCGTACCGCGAGCACCTGCGCACACGCCGCGCCAATGACCCCGCAGTCCCGATCACCACCCTGCTTCAAGAAATCAAAGCACTGGGATACAACGGCAGCGCCAACCTCCTGGCGCGCTACATCACGCAGGGCCGCGTCGAGTCCGACCACAGCGCCCTCTCCCCGCGCCGCGCCGCAGCGCTCCTGCTGACCAACCCCGACCATCTGCGCAAACACCAGCCGCAACTGCGTGCCAAGCTCGCCGCCGCCTGCCCGCAGATGACCGACCTGGCTGACCTCGTCGCCGCATTCGCCACCATGCTGACACCCGAGCCGTCCAACACGATGAAACTCAATGACTGGATCAACAAGGTCCGCAGTGCCGACCTGCCCTTCCTGAACTCCTTCACCAACGGCATCGAGAAGGACCGTGCCGCCGTCGAAACCGCGCTCACCCTGCCATACCACAACGGCCGCACCGAGGGCGTCAATGGACTGATCAAGCTGCTCAAACGGCGAACCTACGGCCGAGCCGGCTTCGAACTCCTACGCCACCGCATCCTGCTCAGCTCAACCGACCGCCAGTAACACGATCACCCGCTACGAAAATCTTGGAAGAGCCGAAGACCGTACAGTCCCAACCGGGCCGCCAGGTAGTCCACGAACGGCGCAAGCGGAACCGGTCCGCTGTCACGGTGACGGATTCGAGCGTGATGCCGGCGGCGAGAAAGTGGCTCGCGCGACGAGTCTGCTAGGGAGCGGGAACCGATCACACAGTGTGCGTCGTCCACGAGAACGATGGGGCTGGCCGGATGTCAGCGCGGCAAATCGCTGGTGGGGCATGCGACAATCCTCTAGCTCTGGCGCCGACGGGCCGGAGGATCAAGCGGCTGGGCGCTGTGAGGGGTTGTCGTGGAAGCAGTCAGACTCGGCTCTGAGTACCTCCTGGCTTTAGTGATGTTGCTGCTTCCTCCCGCCGCTTGCGTGCTGGTTGGCCGCCGCTTCGGCGTGACGAACCCGGTGCTTCTGCTGGCCTGCGGGTTTGTAGGCAGCGGAATACTGAGTTTCGCGGTTTTCTGGCTGTACTTGGCGGGAGCGAGGGTCGGGCATGCTGCCGCGCTCGCGGTGGACTTCGGGGCGATGGTCGTCGTCGTGAACGCCTGTCGCGGCGGTTTCGCCCGATGGCGGCAACTACGGTCGCTCGCACCGGTGACCGTGCTATTCGCGGTCGCGAGTCTTTTCAACCTCGCACTCGGTTATCTGCACGGCGGTCTGTCTGCCGCAGCTGCGGGGGACATCGCGCCGAACCGGTTCATGGCGGGCCTGCCCGGCGACAACGAGTTGCCGTTGCTGTTCGCGCGGCAGTTAGAGAACCACATTCGTCCCCTCCCACACTTCCTGGCCTGGGGATATCAGTCTAGCGACCGTCCGCCCCTACAAACGGGTTACTACCTGCTGGAACAGGCGGTCGTCCGCAACGGTGACTTCGATGTGTATCAGGTGTTCTCGACACTAGTGTCCTGCGTCTTAAATTCGTTTCAAATATTTGGCGAGTGAGGTGAGGATCTCCTCGGCCGTCTTCTTCCATACGAACGGCCGGGGGTCCTCGTTCCACAGTTTTATCCAGCCCCTGATGTCCTTCTCCAGGGCCTGGACGTTCTTGTAGACCCCGCGCTGGAGCAGTTGGGTGGTCATGTGGGAGAACCAGCGTTCGACCTGGTTGATCCAGGAGGAGCCGGTCGGGGTGAAGTGCACGTGGAATCGCGGATGACGGGCGAGCCAGGCCTTGATCGCGGGGGTCTTGTGGGTGGAGAGGTTGTCGACCACGAGGTGGACGTCGAGTTCGTCGGGTACGGCCTTGTCGATCGCGACCAGGAACTTCTTGTACTCGACAGCCCGGTGCCTGCGGCGGATCTCGCTGATCACGGTGCCGTCGTCGATGTTGAACGCGGCGAACAGGCTGGTGATCCCGTTGCGGGCGTAGTCGTGGGTGCGCCGCTCGGGCATGCCGGGCATCATCGGCAGGACCGGCTGGGAGCGGTCCAGGGCCTGGATCTGGGATTTCTCGTCCACGCAGAAGACCACGGCGTTCTGCGGCGGGTTGTGGTAGAGCCCGACGACGTCGACGACCTTGTCCACGAACTGCGGGTCGGTGGAGATCTTGAACCCGTCGGTGCGGTGCGGCTTGAGCTCGAAGTCGTGCCAGATGCGCCCGACCGTGGACTTCGACAGGCCCGAGCGCTTCGCCATCGACGCGCGCGACCAGTGCGTCGCGTTCTCAGGCGTCGACTCGAGCGTGTCGACGATCACCTGCTCGACCCGGTCCAGCGAGATCGAGGGCGGGCGCCCGATCCTGGGCTCATCCTCCAGGCCCTCGAACCGGTGCTCGACGAACCGGGCACGCCACTTGCCCACCGTCGGCTGCGACACCCCCAGGTCAGCGGCCACCTTCGTGTTCGTCGCCCCGGGCTCGGCGCAGGCCAGCACGATCCTGCACCGCAACGCAAGGGCCTGCGACGACTTCGAGCGCCGCGCCACCCGCTCAAGCTCGCGGCGCTCGTCGTCAGTCAGGATCAACTCGGCCTTCGGCCGCCCGGTGCGAGGCATGCCCCATCATAGCACTTATTGAACGGATTTAAGACGCAAGACACTAGTCCAGGGTTACTGGATCTTCGGGCTTTGGGCGCTGCTTTACGCGGCCCGACGACCCCGGCGAGCGGTCTCGCTGAGCCTCGCGGCCGCGCTGTTCTCCAGCTTCACGATCATCAACTCGTTCTTCACCTGGCCGAAACTCGTCTCGGCGGCCGGTGCGCTGCTGTGCTGCGCCGTGCTGTTCAGCCCCGAGGTTCGGGCTTTGCAAAGCAGTAAGATCGCAGGCATCTTGGCGGGCGGTGCGCTCGGCGTGAGCCTGCTTGGGCATCCCAGCGGGATCTTCGCGGTTCCGGCGATCGCCTTCGTGCTCGCGCTCCTCTGGATCTTCCCCGTCGTCCGGCCGCAGGAGTGGGTGCCCCCGGCGCGGTCGGTCTTGGTGGCCGCGAGCGCGGCACTCGGCTTGGCCTATCTCCCCTGGATGCTTTACCCAAGGCCGCGAAGTTAAGGATTCCGGGTGCTTGTCCAGCGGATCGGTGCTGGCGTGTTGAGCAGCGCGCATAGAGAACGAGACCTCTGATAGATCAGGGCGGTCCGCCAAGACTGTCCCGAATCAGA
>NZ_JAGSXH010000209.1 GCF_018283645.1 Actinocrinis puniceicyclus
CGTAGGTGGTGGGCGAGGCGTGCGGCTTGGGCTTGTAGTGCGGGTTCGCTGCGGGCGGAGAGCAGCCAGGGGGTGAGCGCCGCGGTGTCCGGTGCGGTGTCTGGTGCGGTGTCTGGTGTGGTGTCTTGGGTTTCCTTGCTGGTCTTCGTGCCCTGAGTGCTCGGGCTGCTCGCGTCGCCCTGTTCGGCGGGGTCCTGCGGTAGCGCGTCAGTGCCCTGTGTTGTCCCGGGCGGCTGCTCGGGTGCCTGCTCAATGATGACGTGCGCGTTCGTACCGCTCATGCCGAAGCTGGACACCCCGGCGCGCCGCGTCTGCTCTCCCGGCGACCACTCGACCGGCTCGCTCAGCAGCGCGACGGAACCCTCGTTCCAGTCCACGTGCGGGCTCGGCGTCTCGGCGTGCAGTGTGCGCGGCAGCATCCCATGCCGCAGCGCCTGCACCATCTTGATCACGCCGCCGATCCCGGACGCGGCCTGCGCGTGGCCGATGTTCGACTTCAGCGAACCGATGCGAAGCGGCCGCTCGACGGGACGATCCTGGCCGTACACCGCTATCAGGGCCCTGGCCTCTATCGGGTCGCCCAGGACCGTGCCGGTGCCGTGCGCCTCGACCGCGTCGACCTCAGCCGGCCGCAGACCCGCCGAAGCCAGCGCCTGCCGGATCACCCGCTGCTGCGCCAGGCCGTTCGGCGCCGTCAGACCGTTGCTCGCACCGTCCTGATTCACTGCCGAACCACGCACCAGCGCGAGGACCGGGTGGCCGTTGCGCTGGGCGTCGGACAGCCGCTCCAGCAGCACGAGACCCGCGCCCTCGCTCCAGCCCGTACCGTCCGCGTCGGCCGAGAACGCCTTGCACCGGCCGTCCGGTGAAAGCCCGCGCTGGCGGCTGAACTCGACGAACGCCGCGGGCGTGGCAAGCACGACCGCCCCTCCGGCCAGCGCCAGATCGCACTCGCCGGAGCGCAGGGCCTGCGCCGCGAGATGCAGCGCGACCAGCGACGACGAGCAGGCGGTGTCGACCGTGACGGCCGGGCCCTCAAGCCCGAAGGTGTAGGCGATGCGCCCGGAGATGATGCTCGCCGAGGTGCCGGTCAGCAGGTAACCCTCAGCGCCCGACTCGGTTTCGTGCAGTAGCGTGCCGTAATCCTGCGAGCTGCTGCCGATGATGGTCCCGGTCCGGCTGCCGCGCAGCGCCGCCGGATCCAGGCCGGCGCGCTCGAACGCCTCCCAGGCAAGCTCCAGCAGCATCCGCTGCTGCGGGTCCGTGGCCAGCGCCTCCCGAGGTGAGATCCCGAAGAACTCGGCGTCGAAACCGCCCGCGTCATCCAGGAAGCCGCCCCGGCGGGTATAGGAGCTGCCTGACTTGTCCGGGTCCGGATCGTAGAGCTCGTCCACGTTCCAGCCGCGGTCCGCGGGGAACTCGCCGATCGCGTCACGGCCCGCCGCCACGAGCTGCCAAAGATCCTCCGGGTTCTGCACCCGGCCGGGATACCGGCAGCTCATCGCGACGATCGCGATCGGCTCGTGCGACTCGACGCGATGCGTCCCGCCCTGGTCGCAGCCCGAGCCACCGGTGCCGAGCGCCTCCTCGAGCAGGTAGCGGGCGAGTGCCGCGGGCGTCGGATACTCGAACGACAACGTCGTCGGCAGCGCCAGCCCGGTCGCCGCCGCCAGCCGCTTGGCGAACTCGATCGCCGTGGCGGAATCGAAGCCGAGGTTCTTGAACGGGAGGTCGGCGCGGATTTCGTCGGGCGTGGCATAGCCGAGCACCGCCGCGGCCGTGCCCAGCACCAGCCGGTCCACTCGCTGCGCCCGCTCGGTCTCGGGTAGCGCGGCCAGACGCTGCCGCCACGGCGATCCGTCCATCGCGGACCCAGACACGGACGCTGACGCGGACCCCGACACGGACCCGGCCCTCCCCATCGCCCGCGCGTCCGCGTCCGCCCCGGCCCCGGCGTCTTGCAGGTCTGCGATCGGGGCGAAGGGCGTGGGGTCCTGGTTCGGCACGGTCCGATCTGAAGAATCCTGACCCGTCGAGCGCATGCTCTGCCACGAGGCAAGCCAGAACCGGCGGCGCTGGAACGCGTAAGTTGGCAGCTGAACCGTCCGCGGGCGATGCGCACGGAAGAACTCGGCCCAATCGATCCGCACGCCTCGGGTGTGAAGTCGCGCGGCGTGCGTCAGGAACGTCGTCCAGTCGCCGCGGTCACGCCGCAGAGTGGGCACGACGAGAGCCCGGGCGATGCCCATCTCGTCGACGGTCTCCTGTACTGCCGGCGTAAGAATCGGGTGCGCACTGACCTCGACGAACGTCGTGTGCCCGCTGCCGATCAGCGCCCGCGTGGTCTCCTCGAACCGGACCGTGCGCCGCAGGTTCTCGTACCAGTACGTCGCGTCCAGCTCTCGGGTGTCGACCGGACCCGCGCTGACGGTGGAGTAGAACGCGATCCGCGCCGATTGCGGCGACACCGGACCCAACAACTCCAGCAGATCGTCGCGCATGGCCTCCACATGCGAGCCGTGCGACGCGTAGTCGACCGGGATAGTTCGAACCTTGACGCCCTCCCCGGACAGCGCCGCGACCAGTTCGTCGAGCGCGTCCCGGTCGCCGGAGACGACCGTCGCGCGCGGACCGTTGACGGCGGCGACGCCCAGTCGCCCCCGGTACGCGGACAGCCGGTGCTCGACCTCTGCGGCTGGAAGCGCGATCGACGCCATCCCGCCCGAACCGGTGATCCCGCCAAGCGACTTACTGCGCAGCGCGACGATCCGCGCCGCGTCCTGCAGCGACAGCGCGCCGGCGACGTAGGCGGCCGCGATCTCGCCCTGCGAATGCCCGATGACGGCCTCCGGCTCGACGCCCAACGAGCGCCACAGCGCGGCGAGCGAGGTCATCACCGCGAACAGCACCGGCTGGATCACGTCGTCGCGCGCCAGTTCCGGCGCGTCGGCCGGTGCGTGCAGCACGTCCAGCAACGACCAGCCGGTGTGCTCGGCGAGCGCCGCGTCGCAGCGCGCGATGTGCTCGGCGAACACCGGCGAGGTCTCCAGCAGAGGCAGGGCCATGCCATGCCACTGCGAACCCTGACCGGGGAATACGAACACTGTCTTGGCTGGCTCGGCGGCGGCGTCCTGGACCAGGCTCACGGAAGGCTCACCGTCGCGAAGCGCCCTGAGACCCGCCAGGAACTGCCGGCGGTCGGCGCCGATCACCACGGCCCGATGCTCGAACGCCGTGCGCGAGGTGGCGAGCGAGAAGCCGATATCGGCCAGCCGGGCCGATCCCAGCGCGCCATCGGAGGCGCCATCGGATGCGCCGTAGGGGGTGCCGTCGGGGGCGGTGTCTGGGGCGGTGTCGAGATCTCCGGCGAGGAACTCGGCGAGCCGCTCAGCCTGTGCCTGGAGCGCCTGCTCGGACGTCCCGGAGAGCACCCACGGCAATGCGGTCCCGGTCCCGGTCGCGGCCGGAGCCGTGCAGCTCTCCTGGGCGCCGTCTTGCCCCGGCCGCTGCTCCTGGCCCGGCTGCTGCCCCGGTTCCTGGTCCCGCTCCGGCCCTTGCTCAGGGGCCTGTTCCAGAATCAGGTGAGCGTTGGTCCCCGAGATTCCGAACGAGGAGACCGCCGCCCGGCGCTGACGGTCCAGCTGCGGCCACGGCACCGCCTCGGTGAGCGGCAGGACCTGCCCGCCGGACCAGTCCACGTGCGGTGTCGGACTGTCCACGTGCAGGGACTTGGGCAGCACGCCGTGTCGCAGGGCCATGACCATCTTGATCGCGCCCGCGACCCCGGCCGCGCCCTGGGTGTGCCCGATGTTCGACTTCACCGACCCGATCCACAGCGGCCGCTGCGCACTGCGCCCCGCTCCGTACGTCGCCAGCAGCGCGTTCGCCTCGACCGGGTCGCCGAGCGCGGTACCGGTCCCGTGCGCCTCGACCGCGTCCACCTGATCCGGAGTCAGCCGCGCGGCGGCCAGAGCCTTCCGGATCACCCGCTGCTGCGCGGTCCCGTTCGGCGCCGACAGTTGGCTGCTGGTGCCGTCCTGGTTGACCGCGCTGCCCCGGATCACCGCCAGCACCGGATGGCGGTTTCGCCGCGCGTCCGAAAGCCGCTCAAGCAGCATCAGCCCGACGCCCTCGCCCCAACCCGTGCCGTCGGCGGCGGCGGCGAACGGCTTACAGCGCCCGTCGGCGGCCAGGCCGCGCTGCCGGCTGAACGTGGTGAACGTGATCGGCGTCGCCATCACGGTCACGCCGCCGGCCAGCGCGAGCGTGCACTCGCCCTCCCGCAGCGACTGGCAGGCCAGATGCAAGGCGACCTGCGAAGCCGAGCACGCCGTGTCGACAGTGACCGCAGGGCCCTGTAACCCGAGCGTGTACGCGACGCGGCCGGAGATGACGCTGGTGAGGTTGCCGGTCGCGAAGTGCTTCTCGATCTGCCGCACCGCCTGCGGGGTGCGCGGGTAATAGTCCTGAGACGCCACCCCCGCGAAGACCCCGGTGAGGCTGCCGGCCAGGCTCGACGGATCGATGCCCGCGCGCTCCACGGTCTCCCACGCGGTCTCCAGCAGCAGCCGCTGCTGCGGGTCGATCGCCAGCGCCTCCCGCGGCGAGATCCCGAAGAACGCGGCGTCGAACTCGCCGGCGTCGTGCACGAACCCGCCTTGCGTGGTGTACGTCGTGCCGGGCTCGTCCGGGTCCGTGCTGCGCAGAGTCTCGACATCCCAGCCGCGGTCCGCCGGGAAGTCCGAGACCGCGTCCCGGCCCTCGGCGACGAGCCGCCACAGGTCCTCCGGGCTGCGTACACCGCCGGGGAACCGGCAGCCCATCGCCACGATCGCGATCGGCTCGCTGCGCGCCGCCTCCACCTCGTTCAGGCGCAGCCGCGTGTCGCGCAACTCGGCGGTCACCTTCTTGAGGTACTCGCGAAGCTTGTCCTCGTTCGCCATGGAAGGTCAGACCTCTTCCGTCGTGGTCAGATGTCGAATTCGCGGTCGATCAGGTCGAAGATCTCGTCGTCCGTGGCCGATTCGATGGGGTCGGCGAAGGCGTACGTCAGGTCGGGCGCGGACCCCGCGGCGACCGGTTCGAGCCGCCCGGCGCCGAGGCGCGCCAGCAGCGCGCGCAGCCGCTCGGAGATCTGCCTGCGGGTCTCCTCGTCCACGCCCTCCGCGGTGGCCGCGGTTTCGAAGTGTTCGAAGTCGGCCAGTACCGACGCTCCCGGTGTGGCGCTGTCTGCCGAGTCTCCGGACAGTTCCTGCGCGAGCCGGTCGGCCAGCGCCTGCGGGGTCGGGTGGTCGAGCACGACCGTGGTCGGCAACGACAGCCCCGTCGCGGCGTTGAGCCGGTTGCGCAGTTCGAGAGCGGTGAGCGAGTCCACGCCCTGATCCAGGAAACCGCGTGTCGTTTCGATGCGTTCCGGGCCGTTGTGGCCGAGTACGGTGGCGGCCTGCGTACGGACTAGAGTCAGCATGAGCGCGGCGCGCTGCGTCGGCGACGCGTCGGCCAGCTGCCCGACCAGGTCCGCTCCGGCCGGCCCGTGCGAGCCCGACCTCGCCGTCGTGTCCGCGACTAGCACGAGATCCGCGAACAGCGGCGGCAACGTTCCCGAGGCGGCCTGGCCGCGCAACGCCGGCAGGTCCAGCCGAGCCGGCAGCACGGCCGCGCGTCCGGTGAACAGCGCCGCGTCGAACAGCGCCAGCGCCTCGTCGGAGGGCATCGGCTGGAAGCCGCCGCGGGCTATCCGCGCCTCGTCGGCCCGGCCGAGCCTCTCCGTCATTGAACTGCGTTGCGCCCACAGCCCCCACCCCAGGCC
>NZ_JAGSXH010000020.1 GCF_018283645.1 Actinocrinis puniceicyclus
GGGTGGCCGCGGGGAGGGCGAGGAGAACCGGCGCTCGCGACGCGCCGGGCCGGTGCGCTGCCGGGTGTGCGGCCGCTCGCTGATCGAGCCGGTGGAACGCAAGCTGGGCCGCTGCGCGGACTGCCCGTCGGATCTGGACGAGGCGCTGTTCGAGCGGCTTCGCGAGTGGCGCTCTGCGCGCGCGAAGGAGCAGTCGCTGCCGGCCTACTGCGTTTTCACCGACGCGACGCTCACGGCCATCGCCGAATCCCGCCCGGCCGACCGCGCGGCGCTGGCCGGCATCCCGGGCGTCGGCTCCACCAAGCTGGAACGTTACGCGGACGATGTGCTCGCCTTGCTCGGTGCGGCAGACGGTGGTGGCGCGGACGGCACGCCAGAAGACACCTCAGAAGAAGCGGCCGACGGTGCGGCTGAAGGGACGGCCGAGAGCGCGGAGATCGAGCTGTTCTGAGAGGTCGTCCGAGGAGGTCCCCGCCCGGTTCCGGGTGGCCGCCACCCGGCGCTCAGGCGAAGTTCGACTCGCTGGCCGAGGGGATCGCACAGCGGTCGTCGGCGTACTGGATCGCGCCTTTGACCAGCTCCTGCAGAGAGCCGTGCATTTTGCCGTTGATGGTCAGCACCCGCACCACGACCGTGACCGGCTTGTGGCTCTTCAACGTGTGCGGCGCGGCTTCGCACGCGCCGCGCGTGTAGACACGCAGATCCGCGGTGGAGTTGGGCGCGATCACCGTGTGGACGCTGTCCCACTCGAGCCGCGGAGCGTTGGGCACGGTCAGGCCGATCACGGTGACCTCGTACGGACTGTCGTTGCGGATGGGCACCGTCACGGCGGTGTAGTCGCCCGCGGTGAGGTAAGTCGATAGATCGGCCCCGGAGCGGATGACCGCCGAGTTGTTCGCCGCCCGGACCTTGTATCCGTGGTTGTAGACCCAGCTGCCGACCGCCCCCGAGATCGTCGCGACGGCCACGAGCAGGCTCGCGCCGGTCCGGCGTCTGCGCGCCACGCGCATTCGGCCGGAGGTATCGGCGTTGTGCTCCGCCTCGTCGCTCACCGGGTGCACACCCTTCCCTGGACCGCGGATGCCGTGGTGTCGATGACAAGGTACGCCGTGTGCATGACCTTGTTCGTGTCCCGCAGGGAGAACGAGATCGCCGTGGGTTGCATTCGCGAGGTTTGGCCGCCGTACACGAGCGTGCGCGCGACCTTGACCGCCGCGTCGCAGTTCACGGTCACCACGCCGACGTAGTGGATCGTCCCGTTGCCCAGGATGTAGCCGGTCCCGTCGTCGGGCAGGAGCCGGGCCGGGCCGGCCAGATACGGACCGGTAAGCGTGGCGGGCTTCACCACGACGCCGTCCGGACTGTCGTTCGCGACGGAGATCGAGACTCTTGCCTTCTGGCTGCCCGTCAACACCTCGCTGGGCAGCACCGCGTACCGCGGCTCGCCGCCGCCGATCCAGCTGATCTGGATTTCCGGTTGACCGCCGAGGTGCACGACCGCGACCCCCCTGTTCGCCACGGCGCGGGTGCCCAGGAACACCGCGTTGCACGCGGTCCACCCGAGCGCGCCGAACACGACTATCGCCAGCGCGACGTCGGCGATCCGCTTCGCCCGCCGCCATGCCGAAGACGAGAGGAAACGCTTCGCCCGCCCCGCGACCGCCTCGCCCGCCGCGCGGCAGACGGCGATCGGCTTGGCCGCGGGCCGCCGGCGCGTTGGCGCCGGCGCAGCGGACGGGGGGGAATCGGTGCTGGTTGACACAGTCCTAGATGACGCCAGGCGGGGCATCGGCGTTCCCGTCTTTATCGAGTCGTGCCTTGGTGTGTCGTCCCTGCGATTGCACGAGAACTTGCGTCGCAAGGGGTGACACCGCCGATCAACCATGACAGGATAGTGGGGCGAGAGCGGGGGACGCCGACGCCAGGGCATCATCAGCCCACAGCATCCTTCGCCGCGCATCGTTGTAAAAGCGCAGGCCAAAAATGGTTTGCATGGCCCGGGTAGCTACCCTAGCCTCTCCAACACGCGGTAATGGTCGCGCGCGACCGTTCCCACCCGGCACGACCACATCGACAGTGGTTCCCGCCGACACCGGCTCGCCCCCGGTGACGGCCGAGCATAGGCAGGAGGCGAGAGCGGTGCGGAATTCCAACGAAACCCCGGTGACGGTTGTCCCGTCGGCCGTGCTCCTGCCTGCCTGCCCGTCGCTGTCGGTCGTGGCCGCTACGGTCGCTCCCGCCGCCCTCCCGCTCGCCGCCGCCCCGGCCCCGCTGTGGGCCGTCGCCAAGCCGGACGGTATCGCCAAGCGACGCGGAGTCGATCGTGACGTGCCGGGCGCGACGGCCGGAGCCGAGCGCGTGATCGGCGGCTACCGCACGACGAGCAAGCAGCAGGACCAGCTTCACCTGATGTCCCGTCGGGACCCACGAACCTGGAGACCACCGGTCTGACAACCAGTCAGACGAGCGACCTCCAGGCCGCGGAACCCGAGATACCGGGATCCGCGGCCTTCTTGTTCCTCCGGCACAGACCGGTGGTGCGAGGGAGCGGCGGGACCTGAACCGCATTCAGATCACGACCGAGGAAGACGGCGAGTTGACCGAGACGCAGAAGGTCGAGACCCGCAGCCAGTACCCGAGCACCACCGCAGCGAATCCGGGCCCCGCAGCCGGCGGCGCCGAGACCGAGAGGAAGGAATCAACGATGCAGTTGACCGTGTTCGAGCCGGTCGCTCTGGCCGACGACCTGCCGTGCCGCTCCACCGACCCGGAGCTGTTCTTCGCGGAGTCGCCGGCCGACGTCGAGCTCGCGAAGAGCATCTGCACCGCCTGCGAGATCCGGGAGGCGTGCCTCTCCGGAGCCCTTGAGCGCAGGGAGCCCTGGGGCGTCTGGGGCGGCGAGCTGTTCGTCCAGGGCGTGATCGTGGCCCGCAAGCGGCCACGGGGTCGCCCGCGCAAGACCGACGTCGTCGCCGCGGCGGCTTAGGTCACCGGGCGCGTCGAGCGCCGAGCACAAGAGCACACCTCAACGAGCGAAAGCGATCTATCCGATGTCCACCACTGATTTGTTCGGTCTTCCGGTATCCGGCCACAACAACCCGTCCGACGCGCGCGTCAGGAGCAACGCCATGTACCAGCCCCACTTGCAGCTCGCTCAAGAACTGCATCGTGAACGGTTACGACAAGCAGAGGAGCATCGCGTCCGCCGCGTCGCGCTGCGCGCGCGACGCGCGCTCGTGCAGCAACTCATGCGGTAACCCGCCCAGCAGGCCGTCGAGCGGCGAGACGGCATCTGCCCTCTGATATGACTCTGCCCGCCTCGGGACGAATCCCGAGGCGGGCAAGTCCTGCTTCGTGCGGCGGATTACGCCTTGTTGATCAGCGCCTCGGCTGCGGAGGTCAGCGCCGTGACGCTGTTGTGGCCGGTGCCCTGGATGCCGTGCGGCGCGAGTTCAGCGTGCAGGTAGCCGGAGTCCGCGCCCCCGAAGAACGGGCCGTTGATCAGCTGGTTCAACTCGGCCGCGAGCGCGTCGCGCTGCTGACCGAGCGCCGCGAGCGCCGCGTCGGTCTGCAGGTACGTCGCGTCCCCGGGTGAATTCGACTCGATCGCCGTGGTGGCGGTCTTCAGCGTCGCCGCGGCGAACGCGCCCACCGAGGCGTCCAGTTGCTTGTACGCCGCGGCCAGTGCCTCATAGGCGCCCGGATCGCGCCGGACCTCGTGCGGCAGCGCCTGAGACTTGAGGAAGCCGATCAGCGGAACGCCGTCGTATGTGTAATCGTCGTGCAGCCCGAGCAGCGCCATCATGGTCGGCCGGATGTCGGTGTGGTCCGACCAGACCGCGTCGGTGACGCCAAGGTGCTTGACGCCGGGGCCGACCAGGCCGAGCCAGGTGGTGTTGATGTCGGGGGAGAAGTCGCCGTGGTTCCACGCGTACGCCGCCTCCGCCTGCACGCACGGCGAATTGCAGTTGGCCGCACCGCCGTAGAGGTAGTAGTCCGGGTCGGCGAACTCGGTGACCGTCGGCGTGCGCAGCGGGTCACCGGTGACCATGTGCAGCAGGTTCATCTCGGTGCGGTCGGCCAGATAGTTGGCGATCGGGCCGGTCTTACCGGTGTACGGGTTGGTCGCGGTGACCGCGGCCACGGACCTCTCGAAAGAACGGGTGGTCGGGTCGTCCGGGGCCGGGTTGCCGTTGACGTAGTAGTTCGGCGCCGAGTCCGCGTGCACGCCGAACGGCGTCGTGGTGTTCTGCTGCGTCGCGAGCAGGCCCTTGATGTTTGCGTTTACCTCGCCGATCTGCGAGTACGCGCACGGAACCGTCACGCCGTCGCAGTTCGCCGGGGTCGGCTTGCTGCCGACGAAGTGGTCGTTCTCGTCCGAGGTGACCACGAACAGGGTGTTGGACTTGTTGATCCCGTCCTTGGCCAGGCGCGTGAAGAACTGGCCGAACGCGGTGTCGTACGACTTGAGCGCCGCGACGTATCCGGCTTCGCCCGGCCCGTACGCGGAACCGGTCGAGTGGTTGTCGTGCGCGTCGGAGATGTACCCGTACGTGACCGGGACGCCCGCTTCCTGCATCTGCGCGACGTAGCCGAGGCTGTTGGCCGCGGTCATGCCGTCGAAGCCGGGGAAGCCGTTGGCGCCGGTCGTCGGGTCGATGATCGGGGTGGTGCCGTCCACCTGGGTGACCGGGCCGTTCGGCGAGATCGCCGGGTTGGTGTACTTGGCGCCGAACAGGCCCTGGTAGCCGGAGTAGCCGCCGGGCTCGTCGGGCAGCACGTCGGGCTTCGCGTTCGGCGAGCCGGCGCACAGGGTCGAATCCTTGGCGCAGTGCACGCCGATGCCGACGAAGTCCGTGAACGCCAGGCTCGGGTTCGCCGCCAGTTCGGCCGCCTCCGCGGAGTTCGCGCCGAACACCTTCGGGATGTCGATCCTGGTGTTCTCCAGGATGGTGTTCGCCGTGGACACCGCGCCGAAGTCGCAGCCGGCCCGGGTGTAGGCCACCCAGGGCGCCGGGGTGTTCTTCCCGCTCTGGGTGACCATCTCGTACGCCGGGTCGGTCGGCGTCGGGGTGGAGGAGTCGGCGACCCCGTCGGTCCAGTAGGCGAAGGACGCGGCCGCGTTGGTCGTCCCGCTCGGGGTGTAGTAGCGGAACGAGTTGGAGATCGGCTGGCCGTGGTTCGAGCCGTACAGGCCGGTGATCGAGGTGAGGATGTCGTTGCCCGTGTGCGCGATCAGCGGCGTGTGGTGGTTCGCGTCCATCGTGCCGTTGGCGGTCAGGAAGTTCAGCAGATTCGGCATCTGCTCCAGGTCGCTGGGCACGTTCGGGTTGTCGCGGGTGAGGTGCACGTTGTCGAACTGGAGATAGATGACGTGTTTGACCGCGTTGTCCGGGCGGCTGAGCAGACAGCCCGGATCGGCGCCGGCGGCCGGCCTGACTCCCGGCGCGGCGCCCGCGGCCTGCGCCGCCGCGGCGGAGGTGCCGGCGACCAGTGCGACGGCGACGAGCGGCACGAGGCCGCGCACGCGGCCCCGCCTTCCCGTGCTTCCCATCCGATTCCTCTCCCAAGGTCCGATATTTCAGCATCCTGATGTGGAGCTGGCCGCAGCGCGGCCAGATACGACCTCAGCACACCGCGGCCGCGATGTCATCGGTGAAATCCCTCAATTGGAGGTGAACTTACGGCGACAAGGCTCTGAGACGGTCTGCTGATCGGATGGGGCGCTTATCGTATAAGCCTGCGGGAAGCGCGGCGCCGTGCGCGGCGGAAATATCGGAGACGAAGCCGTGGCGGGGTGCTAGCTTCGGTCTCATGATCCCCGTCAGTGAGAAGGAACTGCGCGAGTCCTTCGTCAACTGTTCGAAGGGCGAGGCGACCCGGATCAACCCGCCCGGCGGCCTGGATCGGCTGCCCTGGCAGGACCTGGACTTCCTCGGCTGGCGTGACCCGAAGGCCCCGGACCGCGGCTACCTGGTCGTCGAGCACCGCGACCGGCTCGTGGGCGTGTCCATGCGCGTGCCCACCGGCGTGCGGCGCAGCCTGGTGAAGACGACGGTCTGCTCGATCTGCCTCACCGCGCATCCCGGCACCGGGGTGTCGCTTTTCGCAGCCCCGAAGGCCGGCGCGTCGGGCCGCCAGGGCAACACGGTCGGCACGTATATATGCGCTGATCTGGCCTGTCCGCTCTACGTGCGCGGCAAGAAGTTCTCCGCTCTCGGCGCCCGCTTCGAGGAGTCGATGACGCTGGAGGAACAGCTGGCCCGGACGATGGCCAACCTGGAGCAGTTTCTAGAACAGGTCTTCAAGCCGTAGCTCGACGCCCGTACTGACGGCCGGTCAGCCCTTTCTCGCAGTGCGCGTCGCTACGGTCAATCCGCTGCTTCGTCGTCGTCGGCGGCGAAGCCGGGCAGCCAGGCGCCCATTTCGCCGCGCACCGGCACTGTCGCGCCGAGCTGGCACAGGATGCCCAGACCGCCCATGGTGACCCGGTGGATGAGCAGATACGCCGGCGGCAGGTTCAGCCTGCGGCCGAGCGAGGCCGCCGGGTTCTTGCCGTTGGCCAGGTGCGCGGCCTGTCCGCGCAGCCACTCCCGGTCGAAGGTGAACTGCGGGCCGCGCAGCGGGTCGATCAGCGGCGCGAGATAGTCGAGCACGGCCTGCGGGTCGAGTTGCGTCCCGGGCTTGAGAAAGCCCTCCGCCCGTAGCGTCTCGGCCACCTCCTCGGCGTCCCCCGCCAACGCGCCGCGCAGCGCCGCGCCTATGGCCTCGGGCATGCCGTTGGGCAGCCGGTTGACCGCGCCGAAGTCCAGCACCCCGAGCCGCCACTGCTGCGGGTCGTCGGGGTCGGTCTCCTCGATCGAAGCGCCGGGCTCGGTCGGCAGCAGGCGGAAGTTGCCGGGGTGGGGGTCCGCGTGCAACAGGCCGACCCGGTGCGGCCCGGAGTAAAGGAAGCGCACCAACAGCGTGCCCGCGCGGTCGCGCTGTGCCTGAGTACCCGAGGAGATGACGGTGGCCAGCGGAACGCCCGGCAACCACTCGGTCACCAGCACCGTGCCCGCCTGCTCGACCACGTTCGGCACGGTTATGTCCGGGTCGTCGGCGTATCCCTTCGCGTAGTTCGACTGCGCCGCCGCCTCGGCCGCGTAGTCCAACTCCTCCGCGATGCGCTCGCGCAACTCCGCGAGCAGCGGCTTCACCTCGATGCCCGGCACCAGGAGGCTGAAGAGCCGGGCGGCGCGGGCCAACTGGTTCAGGTCGCCGAGCAGTGCCTTGCCCGCTCCCGGATACTGGATCTTGACGGCCACTTCGCGCCCGTCATGCCACACCGCGCGGTGCACCTGCCCGATCGACGCGGCCGCGGCCGGACCGTCGTCGAAGAAGGTGAACTTGGTGCGCCACTGCGGACCGAACGCCGCCGCGAGGGACTTGTGTACCGAGGCCGCGGGCAGGGCCGGGGCGTTCTCCTGCAGCCCGGTCAGCGCGGCGCGGTAGGGGCGGGCCAACTCGTCCGGAAGCGCGGCCTCGAAGACCGACAGCGCCTGCCCGAACTTCATCGCCCCGCCCTTGAGCTCACCGAGCACGCGGAAGAGTTGTTCGGCGGTGCGCTGCTGAACCTCGGTGAGCACGGCCGCGGCGGGCGCGCCGCCCAGCCGCTTGCCCAGGCCCAGCGTGGCCCGCCCGGCCAGGCCGAGCGGCAGTGTCGCCAGTTTGGCGGTTCGGGCTACGGCATTGCGCGGCAGGTCACTCACATGGTCCATTCTGCCAGCCTTCGCTGCGGCAAAGGCGGGACGGTGGCGGGAGGATTGTCCGCGCCGTGGCCGGTGCCCTCGGTCGCGCAGGCACAGGCCGGATGGACGGGCACCGGAAACCGCTCCGGCAGCCCGTAGGGCAGGGCGAAGGACCACACGGCCCCGACACTGGGCGGCGTCTGCCCGTCAAGGAACGCCAACGCGTGCAGCACCGCGTGGGTGGCGGCGAGCGCGGCCAGCGTCGTGTCGCAGGCAGGCCGGGCGGTGGCACCGTCCGAGGTCAGCGCCGCCTGAGTGCGCGGCCACAGCGGGTCGCGCTCGGTCAGCGCCAGATCGCGGCAGCGCGAGCACGCGGCGCGTCGCGGCACGACGAGAGGGCCGAGCACCGCCCGGTCCTCACACACCTCGACCAGCATGTGCGGTACGCAGCGCCGGAACAGTTCGACCAGCAGTTCGATCGGCGGGCGCTCGCCGGGCGCGACGATGACGAGATCCGGATCCGTCCGGCGCGGCGCGAGCGCCGTGCTCGTGGACGGCGCGAGCGAGCGGATCGAGCGCACGAGGGCGTCCTGCCGCCGCATGCCCACGTCCTGTTCCCGTAGGCCGCCCGGCGCCGTTTCCTCGTGCCGGACCGTCGCGCCGTCCAGCGGCACGATCGTGCCGACACCCGCCGCGGCCAGCCGCAGCGCGGTCTGCGCGCCGACCCGGCCGAGCCCGTGCACCGCCACGGACACGCTGCGCCTGCGCTCCAGCGCGCGCACGGCGCCGCCGGGCAGTCGGTGCCGCAGACCCAGGCCGCTGAGATCGGGGTCCAGTCTGGAGCGTTCGCCCGGGCTGAGCGCGGTCAGCGCCGAGGTGTCGAGCGCGGCGTCGTCGAGGCAGCCGTCCGCGGCCAGCCGGTCGAGTAGTTCCAGGGTGTCGCCGCGGGCCACGCCGATGCGTTCGGCGTAGCCGAGCAGGGCCTCGGTGTCGCGGGTGCCGTCGAGCGCGTTGACGACGGCTCGCACGGCGGCGGTCATCCGGTAGCGGTGGCTGGTGCCCGGTCCGCGGCCGAGTTGGAGAGTGCGCTCGTCGTGCCAGATGCGGCTCAGCGCCGGCTTGAGCACCGGTCGCATCGTGCCGGCGGCCCTTCGGTGTCAGGTGGCGTCGGCCGCGGCCGACGCCTGGGAATCGCGTACGAGGACGCCGGACGCCGGAGCGCCCGGCGCCCCTGCGTCGGCAGCCGTGGGGTCACGCCTTGCCGAGAATCCGGTTCACCTTGGTGCCGCAGGCGGGGCAGGTGCCTTGCGCCATTCTGCGACCCGAGTCGCTGATCTTGACCTCGCCGGTGAAGTGCCGCTTCTCCTTGCACTTCACGCAGTACGCCTCGCCCGTGTACGTCTCGGCCATGTTCGGCCCTCCTGTTGTTCCTGGCTCTTCGCGCTGAACGCGATCGTGCGCTCCGGCCGCTCGGCTCGGCGGTCGGGCGATAGGCCACCCTACGCGAGAGTGCGCACCGCGCATGCATCCGTGGCCCGAGCCGAGGGCCATAGCCCCGGACGGTACCCACTCAGGAGTGAATAATCACACCGGAGGAAGCAAGGTTGACGCGCACTGGGCAGCCGGCCCGCGAACGGGCGTCTGATCCCCGGAAATGCGCCGCGGGGCCCCCAGGCGCACACTCCACCGCGCGGCGCGCGAAGTCGCCGGGGTGCGAGCTGTTTTCCGAGAGCCCCGCATTCAGGGAGGGACGCTACGGTCTGGCGGGCCCGACCGTCAATCGGATCGCACGGACGGCTGTGGACAAGCCTGGGGATAACCTGGGGACAGCTCGGCGCGCCCTTGTGGACAACGCCGCCTGCCCTGTGGACAAACCTGTGGGTCGCCGCCCGTGACGCCGACTGACCAGCGGCGACAAAGAATCTTGGAAATCAGCCGAAAACCCCGGATCTGACGCGCTGTGGACAAGTTTTCGGCCCTTGCAGGCCCCCGGGACGGGCCGAGAGGGGCGTTCTGCCGCTAATTTGGTTGACATGGCAGCGGACCGCAGCGAACGGCCGGCCGCCGGGCCGAGCGCCGTCGACCCGGCCGTCGAGGTGCGCCGTTCGCCGCGCCGGCGCCGGACCGTCTCCGCGTACCGGCAAGGTGACCGAACGGTCGTGCTCATCCCCGCGCAGATGTCCGCGGGCGAGGAGGAGCGCTGGGTGCGCGCGATGTTGGAACGGCTGGACCGGCGGGAACGGCGCAGCGTCATCGAAGAGCCCGAACTGGCCAGGCGCGCTCTCGCGCTGTCCGCTCAGTACCTCGGCGGACGTGCCCGCCCGGTCTCGGTGCGTTGGGTCGGCAACCAGGCCGCGCGCTGGGGATCCTGCACCCCGGTCGACGGCACCATCCGCATCTCCGATCGGGTCCGCGGACTACCCGAGTACGTGCTGGACTACGTGCTGCTGCATGAGTTGGCGCACCTGCTCGTGCCCAACCACGGCCCCAAGTTCTGGGCCCTGCTCGACGCCTACCCGCGCACTGAACGCGCCCGAGGGTTCCTGGAGGGCTACGCCCGGTCGGACGAAACCGCCGACTACGAGGATTGAGCCCGAGCTGAGCGAACGCTGACCGAACGCCGCGCCGAGAACGGGCACGACGAACGGGGGCACGACGAACGGGCACGACGGGGGGCGCGTCCCATCCGGACGCGCCCCCGATCCCGAGTCACGCGCAACTGTCACGCGTTATCCGTCACGAGCGCTTCGCGGCGTCCTTGACCTCGTCACCGGCGCGCTTGAGCGAGCCCGCGGTCTTGTCGGCCTTGCCCTCGGCCTGCGTGCGGCGGTCACCGGTGGCCGAGCCGACCTTCTCCTTGGCTTTGCCCTTGAGCTTCTGCGCCTCGTGTCCGGCCTTGTTCGCCGCGTCTTCGGCTGTCATGTGCCGTCCCTTCTGTTCGGTTGCTTCGGAGCACTGCGCGTGCCCCGGTTCGCCGCCGGAAAACAGGACGGACGGGTCAGCCCGCGCCGAAGCACACGAAGCCGCGCGCCTCGGGCACCGCGTGCTGCGCCTTGATCAGCGCGAGCGCCGGCGACAAGCCCCCGGTCAGCTCCGTGTGGAAGACGTTCATCAGCCGGCGTGTCTCCTCGTCGCCGACGGGCGCCACCGAGGCGATGAGCGTGCTGGTGCCCAGCGCGAAGACCGCGCTGGCCACGCCCATCAGCTCGTCGCCGGGCCGTATGCCGGACAGCGCCGTGTCACAGGCCGAAAGGACGAGCGTGGCCGGAGCCTGGCCGATGCCCTCCAGGTCGTAGACGGTCAGCGGGCCGTCGGCGAGCTCCAGGCTGGAGAACAGCGGGTTGTCCGAGCGGAACCGGCCGTGCGCGGCGATGTGTGCCAGCTGCGCGCCGTCCAGGGCCTCGGCGACCGCCTGAGCCGTCGCGTCCGAACCCCCGAGCGGCTTGGCCAGCGGGTAGCACCGGGCCAGCTCGGCGATCTCGGCCTCGGCGTGCGGCAGGCCGGGACCGTATGCGAGCACCGCTTGGCCGCCGAACGGGTCAGGCAGCGCTTCGCCGCCCGGCCGCGCGTCGTTCGGCGTCTGCCCGTTCATCGCGGTGAGCCAGGAACGGGCCGAGGGCGAGACCGTGACCTGCCGATCCGTGAGCGAGGGCAGCACCGGCCAAGCCAGCGCGTGAAGCGACCCGGTGGGCACCAGCACCAGCGGCCGGTCCCCGATCCGTTTGGCCAGCGGCCCGAGCAACGCGGTGTTCAGCTCCTCGCGGGCGTAGTCGTACGCCCGCAACGCGGCGTGTTGCAGCGCCGGTGGGCCGTGGCGGCGCGCCATACGGACGAGTGAGAAGCGCAACGAGTCGAACTCGGAGAGCACCGCCTTGTACGAGCCGAGCGCGTGATGCCAAGCGGAGCCGTCCACCAGGCTGACGGCGTGCAGCGCGTCGTCGACTCGCACATACTCCACCAGCGCTCGCTCGCCCAGCCGGGCGTTGAGCGCGTTGAGGTCGAGGCGGGGCTCCGGGGCGTACTCTCCGCCGGGCGCGTGCCGGGCGAGTTCCTTGACGTCCTGCTCAAGCCGCGTGCGCTCGGCTTGCAGGCCGCGCACGTTCTGGCCGGCCAGAGCCTCGGTGGAGATCCGCGCGACCACCGCGCGCAGCCGGGCGAGCCGTTCCGCGAAGGCGGCGTCGTCCGGCGGACGAACCGGCCGGCGGCGCAACGCGGCGGCCCGCCACTGCTCCGCGCGCAGCAGCATCTGCCGGGCCGAACCGCCGTTCAGGGCCAGCCGCAGACCGGTCGCGGCCAGGTCCGCGCCCATCATCGCCGCCCCCGCGCGCAGGTCGGTCGCGCCGAGTGTGCCCGCGTAACCGGCGGCGACCCGCAGGCCGTGGTCCACCGCCCGGCCCGCACCTCTCGCATCGCCGAGCAGCTCGCACAGCGCCGCCTGCGCCTCCCAGCCGACGACCCGCAGCCGCGCGGGCCCGCTGCGCCGCGCCTCGGCCACCAGGCCGAACAGCTGCGCCGCCTCGTCCCGCCGACCGAGCGCCAACGCGGTGCGCGCCGCCAGCAGCTTGCTCTCCTGCGCGGTGATCAACCAGGCGGCCTGCTCAAGCTGCTGCGAGTTGCGCACCAGGTCGCGCAGGATCCGGACGGTGCGCTCGCCCGCCGCGAACCTCGCGGCGAGCTCCACGTGCGAAGCCCACGTCGCCCAGTTCGGGCGCCGCTGCCGGGTGAAGGCGACGCGCGCGCCGCGCGCGTACCGGATAGCGGTCGCGGCGTCTCCTGCGGCCAGTGCCGCGTTCGCGGCGGACAGCCGGGCCTCGGCAGCGTTGAAGGCGAATCCCGACTGATCGTGGCCCTCGGCCGCTTGCTCGGCGCACTCGCGCGCCTCCTCGGCCAGGCCGGCCTCCAGCAGCGCGTCCGCGCGGTCGGTGAGAACCGACTCGGTCCGCCTGCCGAGTTGCTGGGCCAGCTCCCTCGCGCGGTCGAGTTGCCGCAGCGCTTCGGGCAGGTCGCCGGCGCGTAGGGCGGCAAAGCCGAGGTTGTGCCGCGTGCCCTGATGCAGCACCTCATAGCCGTGCTCGCGGCTGAGCGCGGCCGCGCGGTTGAGGTCCCGCTGCGCCGCGGAGTGATCACCGCGGTAGGCCAACAGCGTGCCACGGTTGTTGAGCAGCAGGCACTCCCAGCGCGCGTCGCGGTGGTCCCGCAGCGTCGGCTGCGCCGCGCTGTAACTGGCGAGCGCGTCGGCGGTGCGTCCGGTGCGTTGCAGCACCAGACCGAGGTTGACGCGCAACCTCGCCAGGTCTAGGGCGCAGCCGGGAAGACCTGAGAGCGCGGCCTCGGCAAGTGCCGCCTCAGCCAGCGCGGCCTGCGTGTTGCCGCAGTCGGCGAGAATGACGACAAGGGATGTGCGCGCCTGGGCAGCGCGCAACGCGAAGCCGCCGCGTTCGCCGATCCTGACCGCTGTGCGCAGCGCCGCCCTGGCCGCCGGGAGGTCCCCCAGCTGCTTCCTGGCCAGGCCGAGCGCCCTGAAGACGGCGCAGGCCGCCTCGTCCGAGCGGTTCTGCGCGAGCAGCGCGGCCGCCTGTTCGCAGGCCGCCCTGGGATCTCGCTGCGACTCCTCGACCAGGGCCAGAGCCCGGGTGAGCCGACGCTCGTCATCGCGCGGAATATCGGCAGCTGTGCTCACCGACCCAGCTTCTCAGGCGTCTACCCATTCGGTCACTACCTGGGTGCCGTCCGGCATCGTGCAACGCAGCCTGACCAGGCCGGCCGGAACGGCGCTGAGGGCGAACCGGCCGAGGTGGTCCACGGGCGCGGTCAGCGACTGGCCGGCCTGCGCCGCCGACTCCAGCGCCACGTGGTTCGGGCCGGAGGGCACCAGCTGCCCGATCAGCCTGCGGGCGCCACCCACCTCGGTGGCCTCGATCGCGACCGTCATCCCGGGCGCCTCGAAGGTCAGCAGCCGGTGTTCGCCGTGCGCGCGGGTCGCGGAGCCGACCAGCTCTTCCTCGTCGATGAGCTGCGCCAGCTGCGAGTCGATGTCGCGCCAGGCGAAAGCGGAACGCGCCGCGTGCATGACCGCGTCCGGCACCGGGTCGATGTGGTCGAACATCGCCCCGATGCGTCTGAGCAGCTTCGCGTCCTCGACGTTTTCCCCAATTGACCGGTGGCTATCCATATCCCCTACTTCCCCCCGATGCGGTGGACATCTGTGTGTGGGCGATCGTGCGGTCCTGTCCTGCGCGCCCGGCTCAGGTCGCCAGCCGCGCGCGCAGCCGTTCCAAACAGCGTGCCCGCGTCGGCCCGATCGATCCGACCGGGATCCTCAGCGCCGCGGCCACCTGCGCGTAGCTCTCCAGCGGAGAAACCGCCAGTACCCGCAAAAGGCTGCGGCAACGCTCCGAAAGCGCCGCGAACGCGTCCCACAACTCGCGGTGCTCGTCCTGCTCGATGGTGCGCCGCTCAGGGTCCTGATCGTCGTCCTCGTCCTCGTCGTCGGGGGCTTCGAAGATCGGCACTTCGCGATCCCGCCGGCGCAGCACGCCGATGGACTCGCGCCGCGCGGTGGTGGCCAGCCAGCCGGCCAGCCGGTCGGGATCGTTGATGGCGTCGAGGTGCTCGACCAACCGCAGCCAGGTGGTCTGGCACACGTCCGCGGCGTCGGCGTCGGAGAGGCGGAAACTGCGCGCGACCGACCACACCAGCCGGGTGAACCTGTTCACCAGCAGGTCCCACGCCTTCTGGTCGCCGCGGGACGCCGCCGCGAGCAGTTCCTGTGTGCCGCTGTCCTCGTCCACCGTTCCACCCTTTCCCGCGCCCACCTGACCGGAAGCGCGGGAAAGGGTATCGATCCGAGTGGTCACTCGACCACCACGCCGAAGTCGGGATGGCATGGCCGGCTCGACGAGTCCAGCAGCGTGTCGGCCGCCTCGATCGCGCTGAGGTGCTTGGACGCGGCGAACCCGGCGATCGCCCCGGCCACTCGCGGCGCGGCGAAGGAGGTACCCGACCACTCGGCGAAGCCGAAGAACTCGCGGCCGTCGTTCAGGAACGGCGCGCACACCTTGGCGCCGACAGCGCAGGCGTCCACCCACCAGCCGTGGTTGGAGAACTCCGCGCGGCGCACGCCGTCCGGTTCCAGCGCGCTGACCGCGACGCAGCTCTTGAGCGCCGCGGGCCAGAACTGCCGGTTGGACCCGCTGTTGCCCGCGGCCACCACGATCACGGTCTGCCTGCCGAAATGCGAGAGCGCCTCGGCCAGCAGCGGGGACGGCTCGTCGTCGAAGGTGTAGCCGCCGAGCGAGAGGTTCAGCACGTCGAGGACCTCGCCGGCGGCGGACAGCCGGGCGCGCAGGCGGGCCAGCGCCCGCAGCAACTCGACCTCGTCGCCGACTCCGTCGTCGCCGAGCGCGCGCTCGATCATCAGGAACGCCGTCGGCGCCTGACGCAGCAGGATTCCCGCGACGAAGGTGCCGTGCCCGGTCTGCGTCTCCAGGGCGTAGTCGACCTCGGCCGGAATCGGGTCGAACTGGTCCGGGCTCACCTGGGCGAACCAGTCGCTGTCGGCGAACCACGGGTGGCTGATGATGCCCGTATCGATCACCGCGGCGAAGACGCGGCGCGCCGAGGGGTCCACCGGGACCGGCTTCGGCATCGGAGCGCAGGGCTTGGGCAGGTCGAAGGGGCCGCCGTTGTAGTCGGGTTCGCCGCGCACGAGATGGTTGAGCGACACGGACATCGGCCCGTCCGTGTGTGTGCGCAGGTCGCCGACCAACTCGTGCAGGTCCACTCCGGCGTCCGGGCGAAGGTGCAGCCGGCTGATGCCGACCTCGACGAGGTCGTCGCGTCGCTCCGTCCAGTTGCGTACGGTCTCGTGGGCGCGGTCGGCGTGGCGGGCCGCGACGAGGATCTGGTCGCGGCGATGCAGCGCTGTCGTCCCGTGGGGTCCCTGGCTCAGTACGGCGTCGCGGTGACGGGCGAGCAGGCGCTCCAGGCGGGCTTGATGATCGAGACTCATGGCGTTTCCCTCCAGTAGGCAGTCTCCGCTAGGCCGAGGCTTAGCACGTCTGCCCCGTTGTGCGGCGCCGTTCAGATCTCGTCGCCGCCTTGCGGCCGAGCGGGACGCGCCGGACGGCCAGGCCGTACCCCCGTGACGTCCTGACAAGAAGGGCGCGCCCCGCACAGCCGTCCCGATGCCCGCCGTTACATCCCCCCGCGGGCATCGGGACGGTCCCCCAGCATCCACCCCACACTGACCTTCGCCGGGCTCTCCCCTTCCCGGAACGGTCAATAACAAGAGAGCGGCGCGGCGCCTCCTGATACACCCGGCTCAAAGTTTTTTCGGATCGGCCTTCGGCCGCTTCAGGCGGTGCCCGGGACGGGGCCCCACCTGCGCCGTACGGCCGGGCTGCGACCGTAATCACATCCAGCGTTCACCTGCAGGGCCTTGCGTCGCCGGAATCAGGCGTAGGTATGGTTAGGCTTGCCTAACCTAAGCCTTCCGTCCGAGAGCGAACCCGAGGATCAGCCCGCCATGTGGAATGACGCGTTCCCCAGCTTCCTGATCGGTCTGCGCGAAGGACTGGAAGCCGGCTTGATCGTCTCGATCCTGGTGGCCACGCTGGCGCGGGCCGGGCAGCGCTCCCGGCTCGGCGCGCTCTGGGCCGGGGTCGGCGCGGCGGCCGCGCTGAGCCTGTCCTTCGCCGCGGTGCTGACGTTCACCGCGGCCGACCTGCCGACGGGCGGCCAGGACGCATTCGCAGGCGTGCTCTCGCTCGTGGCGGTGGGTTTCGTCACCGCCATGGTGTTCTGGATGCGCCGCTCGGCACGCGGCCTGTCCGGGGACCTGAAGGCCCGAGTCACCGAGGCGCTGGGGCGGGGCGCGGCGGTGCTCGCGATCACCTCCTTCGTCGCGGTGGCGCGCGAGGGCCTGGAGACCGCCCTGTTCCTGTGGACCACGGCCGAGTCGGCGGGGGAGTCGCAGGGCCCGGTCATCGGCGCGTCGCTCGGCGTCGCTCTGGCCGTCGCCGCCTGCTGGGGCCTGTACCGCAGGGTGTTGCGGATCAACCTGACCCGGTTCTTCTCGGCCACCGGAGTCGTCCTGATCGTCATCGCCGCGGGCGTGCTGGCCTACGGACTCGGCGACCTGCAGGAGGGCGGTCTGATCCCCGGGCGCACCGCTCTCGCCTTCAACCTCGCCTCCATCGACTCAGGGTCCTGGTACGCCACGCTCGTCGCCGGCACCTTCAACATCACCCCCGCGATGTCCTGGCTGCAGGTGACCGGTTACCTGCTGTACCTGCCGCCGGTGATGTTCCTGTTCGTACGGGGCATCCGGGCCACGAGCACAGCCACGAGCACAGCCACGAGCACAGCCACGAGCACGGCCGCCGGCGCCGCCGCGGCCGAGCGCCCGGCCCCGGCCACCAGAGCGCGGCGGCGCGCGGCCGCACGCGCCGCGGACGAACAGGCGCTCGCCGCACGCATCGCGGCCAAGCGAGCGAAGGAGCAGGAGCGCAGCGCCGCCCGGAGAGTGCCGCGCTGGGCCGTGGGGACCTCGATCTTCGCCGTGCCGGCGGTAGCCGCCGTGACCGCGATCGCCGTGCTCGGTCCCGCGAAGAGCGGCACGGCAGCCAACGCCGTCGCGCTGAGCGAGTCCGGCTGCGGGACCGGATGGAGCGACCCGCGGGCGGGGGCGCAGAGCTTCGAGCTGACGAACAACGGTCACAGCACGGCTGAGGTCTTCCTGATCGACCCGGGCAGCAACGCGGTGTTCGCCGAGATCGAGAACCTCGCCCCGGGCACCACGCGCCCGCTGGCCGCCACGCTGTCCGGCGGCTCGTACGCCTTCCGCTGCGCGTTCGCCGACGGCACCGCGCTGTCCTCGAAGACTTACACCCTTGGCGGTGGCCGAACCGCCCGGGCGAGTTCAGGGTTCGCCCCGGTGACGGATCAGGACCTGCAACAGCCCGTCGCGGACTACCGCGACTACGTGCAGCAGACCTTGCCGGTGCTGCTGGCCGACAGCCGCAGGCTCGACGCGGACCTCGCCGCCGGCGATCCGGCCGCGGCCAAGCCCGACTGGCTCACCGCGCACCTGGACTACGAGGGTCTGGGCGCCGCGTACGGCACCTTCGGAGAATACGACGCGAAGATCGACGCTCGCGCCACCGGGCTGCGCGGCGGGCCGCACGACGCGTCGTGGACCGGGTTCCACCGCATCGAGTACGGGCTCTGGCACGGGCAGTCCGCCGCGGTGCTGCGCCCGCTCGGTGATCGACTGGTCGCCGACGTCCAGGCGCTGATCAAAGCCTTCCCAAGCCAGAGCACTGATCCGAACGATCTGGCCCTGCGCGCCCACGAGATCCTGGAGAACACGCTTCAGTTCCAGCTGACCGGGACCGCCGACTACGGCAGCGGCACCGCGCTGGCCACCGCGAACGCCAACCTGCACGGCACGCAGGTGGTCCTGAGCACGCTGGCGGGGCTGATGCGCACCCGCGACCCGCAGGCGCTGGCGTCGATCGACACCTGGATCCAGACGGTGGCCGCGGACCTGAACGCGGCGCGCGATCCGGACGGCTCGTGGACCGCGGTGAACCGGCTCGGTTCGGCGCGCCGCCAGCGGCTCGACGCGGACGTGGGCCAGCTGCTCGAGCAGTTGTCCGTCGTGCCCGGCCTGCTCGAAGAACGCAGCAGTGCGTGACCCGGAACAGTGACATCCCCTCCCAGTGCAACGGCTCGCGTGAGACAGAAACCTGAGTTGATGACCGAAGAGAACCCCACCTCGCCCGCCTCCGCGGGGTCCTGCCCCTTCGCCGCCGGCATCGACGGCGCCGACGTGCACCAGGCGCTGCGCCGCCGCTCGTTCCTGCGCGGCGCGGCGGCGGGCGCGGTCGGCGCCGCCGCGGTCACCGCGGGCGGCCTGGGCGCCGCGCGGGCCACCGCCTCCGCCGCGGACGGCGGTGGCGCCGGCAGCGCGCGCACGATCCCGTTCCACGGCGCGCACCAGGCGGGCATCCTCACCCCGCCTCAGCTCGCGGCGAGTTTCGTGTCCTTCACCGTGGTCGCGCGGCACCGGGCCGAACTTCAGCGGCTTTTCAAGACCCTGACCCAGCGTGCGCGCTTCCTCACCGCGGGCGGAGCGCCTGACGACGCCGGCGTGGCGTCCCCGCCCTCGGACAGCTCGACCCTCGGGCCGCTGGTCCCGGCGGACGGGCTGACCATCACGGTGGGGGTCGGGGCCTCGCTGTTCGACTCCCGCTACGGCCTGGCCGCGCTCAAGCCCGCGAAGCTGGTCGCGATGCCGGTCTTCCCCAACGACGACATGCAGAACTCGACCGAGCTGCACGGCGATCTCTCGCTCCAGATCTGCGCCGACCACCGCGACACGGTGATGCACGCGCTGCGCGACATCGCCAAGCACACCCGGCCCTGGCTCGCCCCGCTTTGGAAGGCGGACGGCTTCCAGTCCCCGTCCCGGCCCAGCGGAGCGCAGCGCAACCAGCTCGGCTTCAAGGACGGCATCGCCAATCCGGATGTGACATCGACCACTGAGACCAACGCCTTGATCTGGACGCACGGCGGGGCGAACGGCGAGCCGGCCTGGGTGCAGGGCGGCTCGTACCAGGTGGTGCGGATCATCAGAATGCTGGTCGAGTTCTGGGACCGGGTCTCGCTGACCGAGCAGGAGAACATGTTCGGGCGCCGGCGCGACACCGGCGCCCCGCTCTCCGGCTCGAAGGAGAGCGACGTCCCGCAGTACGCGAACGATCCGCAGGGCGGGATCATCCCGCTGGACGCGCACATCCGGCTGGCCAACCCGCGCACCGCCCGCACTGACGGCCAGCGGATCCTGCGCCGCGGCTACAACTACGACCGGGGCGTCGACGCGAACGGCAACCTGGACGTCGGCCTGATCTTCGCGGCCTACAACCAGGACGTGGTGCGGCAGTTCGAGGCGGTGCAGGCCCGGCTGATCGACGAGCCGCTGGTCGACTATGTCTCGCCGACCGGCGGCGGCTACTTCTTCGCGCTGCCGGGAGTCCGGGACGCGCGGGACTACTACGCCTCGGGCCTGTTCGTGTGAAGGCCCCGTCGCTCTCTGCCGCGACGGGGCCGCACCACGCCCGCTATTCGCCCTTGCGGCGCCGGGTGCCGAACACGATCTCGTCCCAGGACGGCACGGTCGCCCGCTTGCCCGGAGTCACGCCGTCGTTGACCGCCTGCTGGTCGGTAGAGCCGCGCAGCCGGTCCTTGTGCGGGCCGACCGCGCCGAACAGGGCGTCCGAGTAGGCCGAGCCAGCGCCCGCTTGCCGCTGTCGCGCGGCCGGCTCCTCGGCGGCCGGAGGCGGGCCGGGGGTGGGCGCGCTTGCCGCCGCGACCGGGCGCAGCGGCGTGACCACCGAGTCGCCGGAAGCCGCGGACGCAGCCGGGCCGCTGCCCGCTGCCGCGACCGGGCGACCCTGCCAGGTCGGCAGCGGGGTCACCGACGGGGCCGGGCGCCCGGACTGGCCGGGCTCGCCGACGGCCGCCGCGGCGGGCAGCCGCGGTGTCTGGCGCGCGGCGAACGGGAACGCGTTCTCCGCAGCCACGTCGCTGGAAAGCAGCCGTGCCTCGTCGTCGGCCGGGGTGACCAGCCGCCGCGGCGGGTCGAATGCCCAGTTCGCCTCGTAGGGCAGGCCGCCGATGCGGAAGGCCAGACGCACCGTCCAGGTGCCGTCGTCGCGCCGCCAGGAGTCCCACTGCGCCGAGTCGTGGTCCGGCTCGCGCTGCGCCAGCCGCTCGCGCACCACGTCGCCCAGCTTCGGCCCGTGCGTCTCGCCGGCCCGGCGCACCTGGGTGTTCTGCGCCCGCTCGGCCATGAACGCCCGCTCGGCCAGTACCGGCCCCTCGAAGCGGCGCACCCGCTCCAGCGGGATGCCCGCCAGGTCGGCCACCTGCTCCGCGGTCTGCCCGGAGCGGATGCGCGCCTGGATGTCGCGCGGCCGCAGCTGGGCGTCCAGCTCTATCTCGATCTGGCCGAGCCGGGCCCGGTCGCCGCGCACCGCGGCGCGCAGCCGGTCGTCGATGGCGAGGAAGAACTCCTGGCCGTCGGGGGCACGCAGCACCAGGCGATCGCCGTCGCCGGAGACCGCCATCACGCGCAGTTCGGTCATGAGACCTCCTGGGTGGTGCCGCTGCTGGACGTAGTACCGAGTGTGGCGCGCGCAACGCGGGTTCGGGAAGATGCCACGCCCGATCGGCGCAACACACTCCGGCGCGCGTTACCCGTTCGGGGGACTACGACCCTGGCAAGGCGGAGATCGCGCTCGCGAACCCTGATGCGCGCGGTCATTCCTCGTTATCCCCCTCGGCGGTTCCGGAAACCCTTCGCGCCGGTCTTCTTCCGCTACTCGTCGTCCGGTCCACCGTATCAGCGAGCCCAGCCTGAACGGAGTCCCAACGCGGCGACAAACGAAGCAATCTGCGCGGCCCCCCGGCCGGATCCCGCCATTCGCCCGCCGAATCCACTGTAGCGAAGGCAGGTGCCGGAACACACATGGAATCAGCGGGTCAACGGCTGTGCCGACTTGCGTAGATGTGGACGTGCATCCCAACGCCCTGTGTATTGGCTCATCGCGGTGCGCCACGGCAGACTTCGAAGTGTGGTGCATCTGCCGATCTTGTTCGACCTGCTCGGGGTTTTCAGCGCGGCGGCCTCCGGCGCGCTCACCGGCATCCGCAAAGGTCTTGATCTGGTCGGGATCCTGGTGCTGGGCGCGGCGACCGGCCTCGGCGGCGGCGCCGTGCGCGACGTGCTGATCGGTGCGCATCCGCCCGCGTTCCTGGTGGACTGGCGTTATCTGACCACTGCGACACTCGCGGCACTCGGCGTGGTCGTGGTCGAATACCGGCTCGCCGCGGTAGGTCCCCTGCTGCGCGAGCGCGTGCGGCTCTCCACCGCATATCTGACCGTGGATTCGCTCACGCTGGGCTTCTTCGCGGTTTCCGGCACCGGCAAGGCCCTGCGGTACGGGCTGGCCCCGGTTCCGGCCGCGCTGATGGGGGTCCTGACGGCGGTCGGCGGGGGAGTGATCAGGGACATGCTGGTCGCCGAGGTGCCGACCGTGCTGCGGCGCGAGTTCTACGCGATCCCGGCGGCGCTCGGCTCGGTGCTGGTCGCCGCGGTGGACCGCTACACCACCGCGCTCACGCCGCTCGCCTTCGCCGCCGCGGGATTGACCGCGGCGCTGCGTATGGTCGCGGCGCGACGCGGCTGGCACGCGCGTCTTTCGCGACCGCCACGCGCCGAGGAGCCGCGCTGACGCAAACTACTGACATAATTCCGATGCCGGTGCGGGACAACGGGAATCGCGGGATTCGGCGGCGGTTTAGAACAGGCGTGCGAATTGGTACGCGCCCGTTGTGAGCCGCCGCCATTCACGGTGCGCGCAAACCGGCGCGCTGGGGATTTCGCGCCGGCACGGCGGAATTCGGCCGCCCGCTCCGCGCTTCCGCTTCCCGCATTACCGTGCGTTACAACGAGAGCGCAAGGATCTCGTCGCCGCGGTCCAGGAAGCTGCGGCCGACATCCACGTACTCCGCGCCGCGCGGTCCGTGGATGTGGATTCCGGTGAACACCGCGACGTGCGCGGGGACCTGGTCGTCGCGCAGCACCTGGATGACCGCGTCGGTGTCCGCATCGATCAGGTCCCGCGCGATCCGGGTGATGCCGAGCAGGCCGACGGCTTCTACGTCCGGGACGCGCGGCGCGATCCGCTCGCGCAGCCGCGACTGCTCCGGGTCGTCCTTGTCCAGATACGGGTAGTCGGAGGTGTGGACGTCGCCACCGCGCAGTTCGTCGTGCAGGGCCATCAGTGCGCCGCAGGTGCGGGAGGGTCCGGGTACGCCCGGCCGCTCGCAGTTGCCGATCGTGCCCGCGTCGTCCACGCCCACGTGCGCGAGGCCGAACAGCACGAACGTGCGCCGGTCGTTCATCAGCGGCGCGTGCCCACGCGCCGCGGCGATACCTGTTCGGCCCAACGTGAGCAGTCCGGCCAGGCCCGCCATGTTGAACGCGGGCCCCCACGCCCGCTGCAACTCGGCGGTCAGCGCGAAGGCCAACTCGTCCCGGCAGGTGGCGATGAGCGGCAGCGCCGAGCCGCGGTGCACGCCGTGCTCCCGCAGCTTGTCCTGGGTGGAGTTGACGAACTGATTGGCCGGGATGGCGGCGGGGAAGTCGCGGGCCAAGGTCGCGGCGAAGCTCACGGGCGGGTACCTCTCCACTGGCTCGGGTCGAACGATGCGTCACTGGACAACGTGATGTTCGCACAGTCGGCGTTTACTCCGCTGTTGCCGCCTCCGGCTTGAACCGGACCGCAGCGGCGTGGCTATGATGGATATGTATCTTGACGTCGAGATAATAAGCGGCCAGTGAACGGAGCCCCCGCGATGTCAGCAAGCAGCGCGATCAACAGCTTTGGCGCCCGCGCGCAGCTCACCGTCGGCGACGCGTCGTACGAGATCTACCGGATCGACGCGGTGCCCGGTGCCCAAGACCTGCCCTACTCGCTCAAGGTGCTGCTGGAGAACCTGCTGCGCACCGAGGACGGGGCGAACATCAGCGCCGAGCACGTCCGCGCCCTGGCCGCCTGGGATCCGGCGGCCCAACCGGACACCGAGATCCAGTTCACCCCGGCGCGGGTGATCATGCAGGACTTCACCGGCGTGCCCTGCGTGGTGGACCTGGCCACCATGCGCGAGGCCGTGGTCGCCCTCGGCGGCGACCCGGCGAAGGTGAACCCGCTGGCACCGGCCGAGCTGGTGATCGACCACTCCGTCATCGCGGACGTCTTCGGCACCCCGGACTCGTTCAGCCGCAACGTGGACATCGAGTACCAGCGCAACCACGAGCGCTATCGCTTCCTGCGCTGGGGGCAGACCGCGTTCGACGAGTTCAAGGTCGTGCCGCCCGGCACCGGCATCGTGCACCAGGTCAACATCGAGCACCTGGCCCGCGTCGTGATGCACCGCGCCAACGGCGAGGGCACGGTTCAGGCTTACCCGGACACGGTGGTCGGCACGGACTCGCACACCACCATGGTCAACGGCCTCGGCGTGCTCGGCTGGGGCGTCGGCGGCATCGAGGCCGAGGCGGCGCTGCTCGGCCAGCCGGTCTCGATGCTCATCCCGCGCGTGGTCGGCTTCAAGCTCACCGGGCAGCTTCCGGCCGGGGCCACCGCCACCGACCTGGTGCTCACGATCACCGAGATCCTGCGCAAGCACGGGGTGGTCGGCAAGTTCGTCGAGTTCTACGGCGAGGGCGTCACCGCGGTCCCGCTGGCCAACCGGGCCACCATCGGCAACATGAGCCCCGAGTTCGGCTCGACCTGCGCGATCTTCCCGATCGACCGGGAGACCGTGGACTACCTGCGGCTCACCGGCCGCAGCGCCGAACAGCTGGCGCTGGTCGAGGCGTACGCCAAGGAGCAGGGCCTGTGGCACGATCCGTCGCGCGAGGCCAAGTACTCCGAGTATGTCGAGCTTGACCTGTCGACCGTGGTGCCCTCCATCGCCGGGCCGAAGCGCCCGCAGGACCGCGTGGTGCTGGCCGAGGCCAAGGCCCGCTTCCGCACCGCGGTGCGCGACTACATCACGGACGCCGACGAGTCCGGCGTCGAGTCCTTCCCGGCCTCTGACGCGCCGGCGGTGCGCAACGGCATCTCGAAGCCGACCCCGGTGACCCCCGCGGACGGCCCCGAGTTCGAGATCGACCACGGCTCGGTGGTGATCGCCGCGATCACCTCCTGCACGAACACCTCGAACCCGTCGGTCATGCTGGGCGCCGCGCTGCTGGCCAAGAAGGCGGTGGAGAAGGGCCTGCGGGTCAAGCCGTGGGTCAAGACCACGCTGGCGCCCGGCTCCAAGGTCGTCACCGACTACTACGACCGCGCGGGCCTGACCCCGTACCTCGACAAGCTCGGGTTCAATCTGGTCGGTTACGGCTGCACCACCTGCATCGGCAACTCCGGCCCGCTGCCGGAGCACGTCTCCGCCGCGGTGAACGCGGCGGACCTGGCGGTGGTCTCGGTGCTCTCCGGCAACCGCAACTTCGAGGGGCGCATCAACCCGGACGTCAAGATGAACTACCTGGCCTCGCCGCCGCTGGTGATCGCCTACGCCATCGCCGGGACCATGGACTTCGACTTCGAGCAGGACGCGCTCGGCGCCGACCAGGACGGCAAGCCCGTGTACCTCGCGGACATCTGGCCGTCCCCGGTCGAGGTGCAGGAGGTGATCGGCTCGGCGATCTCGGCCGAGATGTTCGCGCACGACTACGCCGACGTCTTCGCCGGGGACGAGCGCTGGCGGTCGCTGCCGACGCCGACCGGCGACATCTTCGAGTGGGACGCCGACTCGACCTACGTGCGCAGGCCCCCGTACTTCGAGGGCATGCCCGAGGCCCCGGCCCCGGTCGAGGACATTCGCGGCGCGCGGGTGCTGGCCAAGCTCGGCGACTCGGTGACGACGGACCACATCTCGCCGGCCGGCTCGATCAAGGCGGACTCGCCGGCGGGCCGGTACCTGGCCGAGCACGGGGTCGAGCGGCGCGACTTCAACTCCTACGGCTCGCGGCGCGGCAACCACGAGGTGATGATCCGCGGCACCTTCGCCAACATCCGGCTGCGCAACCAGCTGCTGGACGGGGTCGAGGGCGGCTACACCAGGAACCTGCTGACCGGCGAGCAGGCGACCATCTACGACGCCTCGGTCGCCTACCAGGAGGCCGGTGTGCCGCTGCTGGTGCTGGCCGGCAAGGAGTACGGCTCCGGTTCCTCCCGGGACTGGGCCGCGAAGGGCACCGCGCTGCTGGGTGTCAGGGCGGTCATCGCGGAGTCGTATGAGCGCATCCACCGCTCGAACCTGATCGGCATGGGCGTGCTGCCGCTTCAGTTCCCGGCGGGCCAGAGCGCCGCGTCGCTGGGGCTGACCGGCCAGGAGGAGTACTCCGTCTCCGGCATCACCGCGCTCGACGACGGGACCACTCCGCGCACGCTGAAGGTCACGGCGACCGGCGCCGACGGCCAGACCAAGCAGTTCGCCGCGGTGGTGCGCATCGACACCCCCGGGGAGGCCGACTACTACCGCAACGGCGGCATCATGCAGTTCGTGCTGCGTAACCTGTTGCGGGCCTGATCCCGGCGAAGGACCGCGGGGCGAAGGACTGCGGGGCGAAGGAGCCCGCGCCCGGTTTGTCCGGGCGCGGGCTCTCGCGGGTGGCGCGGTCGAACCCGAACACCGCCTAGGGCAGCAACGAGGGTTTTCCCGCTATCCCACGGTGGCTACCTATCGGTAATTTCACTCCCGGCCCAGCCCGTTCCTATGAGAACGCTTATTCGTACACCCGCCGTCACGGCTGTCGGCCGGCGGCGCGGTGTGAAGCGACGCCCGCTACAGGCAAGGGCGTAGACCGGCCGGGGCGCGGGACACAATCCCGCCCCCGGCCGCGTCATCGCGGTCGCTGCCTTCCCCGGCGCGGACACCCACCCGGAGCCAAGCTCCGGCCGCGCCGGGGGAATCCCTCTGTGAAGCCCGGTGCGAAGGGCGCGGATATCCGGGCTCTCCGGATATTGTTGCCTCCTGCACCAATCTCGGTTGTTTCCCGGCGCTATGTGGTCAGCCTGGGCTGATCCGGTACTGATCGCGCGGAAACCGGCGCGCCGGACACCGGCTGCGGCCCCCGCGAGCGAGCGGCAGGCCCCTGCGGCAACTAATCCCGGCCGCGGGCCTCGGCGCGTGTTCCCGCCGCGTCGTGCCGCACCGATCCAGCCTCGGCGCTTGACTCGGCGTGACCCCGCGGCGCTTTCCGCTCGAAGCTCGGAGGCTATCAAGCCGTCCTTGCCAAGCTCACGGCGGTACCGAGCCGGTGGAGATCGCGTTGCGGCGCGGTAACGGCCGCGCGGCGCGCGGAAGTCCAAATCTCGATTCGGCAACGTACGCAGAGGCCGCAGTGCCCTGTTGAACCTGCTGTTCGACGGTTGTTCGAATTGTTGTCTCACCGCCGAGGCGGTTGCGCAACAGCACGTCGCCGGGTGTTATGGCGCCGCATGGATCAGGGTGTTGGTCTAGACCACATCCGATATGTCCGGATTGCGGCGACGTCGTGTAACCTCGCATCACCGAACGCGTTTCCCAATCGTTACGCCGTTCAACAAAGTCGCACTCCCGACCTCTTCCCAAGTCCGAGGCGACAGAATACGTTGCCGGTCACAACATTCCACGAACGCCGAGCTGCGGGGCACTTATGCCACAAGCCGGCACGAGAAAGGACCAAAACGCGATGATGCGTAAGGCCGTCCTCACCGCTACCGTCGGCGCCGCTGCTCTGGCGTTCGGCGTCGCGGCGTGTTCCAGCTCCTCCTCGCCCAGCTCTTCGTCTTCCGGTTCTTCGAACAACGCGGGTGCCAAGCCGAAGGTCGGCATCATCCTGCCGGAGACCGCCACCTCCGCCCGCTGGGAGGGCGCGGACCGCCCGGCCCTCAAGGCCGAGTGCGACAAGAAGAACCTGGAGTGCGACATCCAGAACGCCCAGGGCAGCGACCAGCAGGAGAAGACGATCGCGGACACGATGCTCAAGACCGAGCACGTGCAGGTGCTGATCCTGTGCAGCATCGACCCGACCACCGGCCAGGCCGTGACCTCCGAGGCCAAGTCGCTCGGCGTCAAGGTCATCGACTACGACCGCCTGGTCACCGGCTCGAGCCCGGACTACTACATCTCCTTCGACAACGTCGCGGTCGGCAAGGCCCAGGGCACCGCGCTCGCCGCCGCCGTGCAGTCGATGGCCATCAAGAGCCCGGACGTGGCGATCCTCGACGGCGCCCCGACCGACAACAACGCCACCCTGTTCAACCAGGGCTACATGTCGGTCATCCAGCCGCTGATCGACGCCAAGACCTGGAAGAAGTCCGCCGAGCAGGCGATCGCCAACTGGGACAACACCACGGCCGGCACCACCTTCACCTCGATGTACAACGCCGACCACAACATCAACGTGGTGATGGTCGCCAACGACGGCATGGCCAACGCGGTCATCGCCGACCTGAAGAACCTCGGCATCAACGGCAAGGTGGCCGTGTCCGGCCAGGACGCCACCGCCGGCGGCCTGCAGCACATCCTCGACGGCGACCAGTCCTTCACCATCTACAAGCCGGCCTCCCAGGAGGCCGTCCCGGCCGTGGACCTGGCCGCCGAACTGGCCGCCGGCACCACGCCGACCGAGACCTTCGCGAACGTGACCGACCCGACGAACCAGCAGGCGATCAAGTCCCTGCTGGCCACGCCGATCACCATCACCAAGGCCAACATCGACCAGCCGATCAAGGAAAACTACACGCCGTACAAGGACGTCTGCACCGCGGCCTACGTCGCCAAGTGCACCGCGGCCGGCATCACGGCCCAGTAAGTCCCTGATCCTCCCGGTTTCGCGCGACGGCTCCCGCTGGGCCGTCGCGCGGAGCCGGGGGCTTGGCTTGTTTGGAGGCGTTCGCGGTGGTATCGCGTTGTCACAGTTTCGCCATATCGAGGCGGGTCCAGGAGAAGAGGTCGAGGTGAACCAGAACGAGCCGATTCTGCGAATGCGCGGAATCACCAAGTCGTTCGGCCCCGTCAGCGTGCTCAAAGGGGTGGACTTCGAAGCCCACCTCGGCGAAGTGACGGCGCTGGTAGGCGACAACGGCGCGGGCAAGTCCACGCTGGTCAAGTGCATCGGTGGCACATACTCCATCGACGCGGGGGACTACCTGTTCGAGGGTAGGCCGGTCAAGGTCCACGGTCCGCGTGACTCCGCCGCGCTGGGCATCGAGATCGTCTACCAGGACCTCGCGCTGTGCGACAACCTGGACATCGTGCAGAACATGTTCCTCGGCCGCGAGCAGCTCAACCTGGTGCGCACGCTCGACGAGCCCTCGATGGAGCGCCTCGCCGGCGAGACGCTGGCCTCGCTCTCGGTGCGCACCGTCTCATCCGTGCGCCAGAAGGTCGCCAGCCTCTCCGGCGGTCAGCGGCAGACCGTGGCCATCGCCAAGGCCGTGCTGTGGAACTCCAAGGTGGTCATCCTCGACGAGCCGACCGCCGCGCTCGGCGTCGCGCAGACCGCCGAGGTGCTGCGCCTGGTGCGCAACCTCGCGGACCAGGGCCTCGCGGTGATCCTCATCTCGCACAACATGAACGACGTCCTGCAGGTCTCCGACCGCATCGCGGCGCTCTACCTCGGCCAGATGGCCGCGCTGGTCAAGCGGTCCGAAGTGACCCACACCCAGATCGTGGAACTGATCACGGCCGGCCGCTCGGGCAACCTGGGCCTGCCGCTGTCGACCACCCTGAGCTCGAATGGAGCCGCGCTATGAGCGAGATGACCGACAGCCGCGCCGGTGCGGCGCCCGTCGTCACCGCAGCGGTGCCGCGCAGCCTCGGCGAGTCCTTCTACAACTACCGGCAACGGGTGCGGACCGGCGAGATCGGCGCGCTGCCCGCTGTCATCGGCATCGTGCTCCTGCTGATCATCTTCTCGTTCGCGCAGACCGGCTTCCTGAGCCTGTCCAGCTTCATCTCGATCCTGCAGGAGTCCGCGCCGACCATCACCCTGGCGATGGGCCTGGTGTTCGTGCTGCTGCTCGGCGAGATCGACCTGTCGGCCGGCGTGGTCGGCTCCACCGCCGCGGCCTTCGGCGCGATCCTCTCGGTGAAGCACGGCATAGCCTGGCCGCTCGCGATCATCGGCGCCGCGGCGTTCGGCGCGGTCGCCGGCTCCCTGCTCGGCTGGCTGCGCGCCCGCATCGGCATCCCCTCGTTCGTGGTCACCCTGGCCGCGTTCATCTCCTTCCAGGGCGCGCAGATCCTGGTGATCGGCAGCAGTTCCGGCCAGGTCTCGATCGGCGACAAGATCCTGCTCCAGCTGGACAACGGCCGCCTCTCCCCGGTGCTCGGCTGGGTCTACCTGGTCATCGCCGTCGTCGCGTACACGGCCGTCAAGCTCATGCAGGTCAACGGCCGCCGCAGGCAGGGCCTGGCCAGCGAGCCGATGAGCCTGCTGGTGCTGCGCATCGGCGCGCTGATCGTCGGCGGCGCGATCTTCGTGTACTTCTGCAACGTGGACGAGGCGCTGACCTGGCAGCAGCGGCAGGGCATCCACATCCGGGGCGTCCCGTGGGTCGTCCCGATCATCGCCGCCATGCTGGTCGTGCTGAGTTTCGCCCTGGACAAGACCCGCTACGGCCGGCACGTCTACGCGGTCGGCGGCAACGACGAAGCGGCTCGCCGCGCCGGTATCCCGGTGCGCCTGATCCGCACCTCGGTCTTCGTCATCTGCTCGACCATGGCGGCCTTCTCCGGACTCTTCCTCGCCTCCGAGCTCAACGGCGTCAACACCCAGGAAGGCGGCGGCAACGTGCTGCTGCTCGCCGTGGCCGCCGCGGTCATCGGCGGTACCTCCCTGATGGGCGGTCGCGGCCGGGTCGTCGACGCGGTGCTCGGCGGACTGGCGCTGGCGATCCTGCAGTACGGGATGAGCAACCTGATCAAGGGGGGCAACGCCTCCGCCTATCAGTACATCATCACCGGCATCGTCCTGCTGCTGGCCGCCGCGGTCGACGCGCTCTCCCGTCACGCGGGCCGCTCGACGAGTTAGGCACCTGCTCTCCGCAGCCAGGGTGGTACGCGTTGGACGCGCCGGACGGAAGGCGAACGTTGATGACTGGTCAGAGCTCTGAGAGGCACTGCCTTGTCTGAACGCCGCAACTCGGCCATGGCGGCGGGAGCCGCGGGAGCCACCCAGGACGAGGTGCGCCGCCACAACGTGTCCACCCTGCTGCGGTACGTGCACGTGCACGGCCCCACCTCGCGTGCGGAACTGACCGCCGCGATGCAGCTGAACCGATCCACGATCGGCGCGCTGACCGCCGATCTGACCAGCGCCGGCCTGGTGCGCGAGGAACTTCCCGCGCGCGGGGCCGGCGCCGGTGCCGGGCGGCCGTCCCTCGTCGTCGTGCCGCGCTCGGAGCGGGTTTACGTGCTCGCCTTCGACATCGGCGTCGACTACCTGATCGCCGCGCGGGTCGGCCTCGGCGGGGCGATCCTCGACCGGCGCGAGCTCTACCGTCCGCGTGGTGACTACGCCCTCGACGACGTGGTTGCGCATCTGGGCCGGTTCACCGGTGAGATGCTCAGCCGCGCCGGCGCCGACACGGTGTGCGTCGGCATCGGCGCGGCCATCGCGGGCGTGGTGCGCGAGTCCGACGGGCTGGTGCGTTTCGCGCCCAACCTCGGCTGGGTGGACGCCCCGCTGGGACAGACCCTTCAGACCGTGCTCGCGCACTACGGCATCCACGCCCCGGTCGCCGTCGGCAACGACGCCGATCTCGGCGCCCTCGCCGAGCACGTGCGCGGCGCGGCGGCCGGTGCGACCGACGCGGTGTATCTCACCGGCGAGGTCGGCGTCGGCGCCGGGATCATCGTCGGTGGCGAGCCGCTGCGCGGCGCCGGCGGTTACGGCGGCGAACTCGGCCACATGGTGGTCAACCCGGCCGGGCGGCTCTGCCGCTGCGGCGCGCGCGGCTGTTGGGAGACCGAGATCGGCGAGAAGGCCATCCTCGACGCCGCCGGCCATCCGGACGGGCCGCGCTCGACGGTGCCCGCGGTCGTGACCGCCGCGGCGGGAGGAGACCCGCGCGCCGCCGCGGCGATCCGGCATGTGGGCGAATGGCTCGGCATCGGCGTGGGCAACCTGGTGAACATCTTCAACCCCGAGGTGGTCGTCTTCGGCGGCCTGCTGCGCGACATCCTCCCGGCCGTCGAACAGCAGCTACGCACCACGCTGCGAACCTCGGGTCTGGTCGCCCCGCGCGAGCAGGTGCGCCTGGTCTCTCCCGGCCTCGGGCCGGACTCCACCCTGGTCGGCGCCGCCGAGCGCGCCTTCGGCCCGCTGCTGAGCGATCCACCCGGCGCACTGGCCAGGCAACCGGCCGGGCAGCGTGAAGATCGTGTGGAGGGCCGGATGATCTCCGCGGGCCGGCGACCGCTCGGCGACTAGACTCGGACACTCGTCCCCTCGTTCCAACGGCGTGCGAGCACGGGGCAACCCGAAGGGGGACGATGTACACCGGGCTTCGCCACTCGGGGAATCGTCGAGCCACCTAGGAGGAACTCGTGTCGCTGCCGGGCAGTTCGAGCGCCGAGACCGTGTCGAGCGGTGAACCCCTCTCCAGCGCCGAGCCCAGCGCCGGTCAGCCCAGCGCCGGTCAGCCCGGCGCCGGCGGACCCGATCCCGGCGAGTGCCTGCTGGACACCGTGCACGGGCCGCGCGACCTGGACCGTTTCAACCGCGCGCAACTCGACCGCCTGGCCGGGGAGATCCGCGAGTTCCTGATCGAGAACGTCACCCGCACCGGCGGGCACCTGGGCCCCAACCTCGGCGTGGTGGAGCTGACCATCGCGCTGCACCGGGTCTTCGACTCGCCCCGCGACACCATAGTGTTCGACACCGGCCATCAGTCCTACGTGCACAAGCTGCTGACCGGCCGTCACGACTTCGCGATGCTGCGCCAGGAGGGCGGGCTGTCCGGCTACCCGAACCGCAGGGAGTCGGAGCACGACGTGGTGGAGAACTCGCACGCCTCGACCGCGCTGTCCTACGCCGACGGCATCGCCAAGGCTTACCAGGTCCGCGGGCAGAGCGACCGGCGCGTGGTGGGCGTGATCGGGGACGGCGCGCTGACCGGCGGCATGGCCTGGGAGGCGCTCAACAACCTCGCCTGCGCGAAGGACCGGCCGGTCGTCATCGTGGTCAACGACAACGAGCGGTCCTACTCGCCGACCATCGGCGGGCTGGCCGACCACCTGGCCACCCTGCGCATGACGCAGGGCTATGAGAAGTTCCTGTCGTGGGGCAAGCGCACCCTGCCCAAGGCGCCGGTGTTCGGCGGCGCGATCTACGAGACCCTGCACGGGATGAAGAAGGGCATCAAGGACATCGTCGCGCCGCAGGGCATGTTCGAGGACCTGGGCTTGAAGTACATCGGGCCGATCGACGGGCACGACCTGGACGAGATCGAGTCCGCGCTGCGCCGCGCCAAGGGCTTCGGCGGCCCGGTCATCGTGCACTGCATCACCCGCAAGGGCGAGGGCTACCGGCTGGCCCGGGAGAACGACCAGGACCAGTTCCACCAGGTCGGCGTGATCAACCCGGAGACCGGTCTGCCCTACCAGGCGCAGGGCACCACGTGGACCGACGTCTTCGCGGACGAGATGGTGAAGATCGGCAACGACCGGCCCGACGTGGTCGGCATCACCGCCGCGATGCTGCACTCGGTCGGCCTGCACAAGTTCGGCAAGGCGTATCCGGACCGCATCTATGACGTCGGCATCGCCGAGCAGCACGCGGTGACCTCAGCCGCCGGCCTCGCCTTCGGCGGCCTGCACCCGGTCGTCGCCGTCTACGCGACCTTCCTGAACCGGGCCTTCGACCAGGTGCTGATGGACTGTGCGCTGCACCGCGCGGGGGTGACCTTCGTGCTCGACCGCGCCGGGGTGACCGGCGACGACGGCGCGAGCCACAACGGAATGTGGGACATGTCGATCCTCCAGGTCGTGCCCGGCCTGCGGATCGCCGCGCCGCGCGATCCCGGCCAGGTCCGCACCCAGTTGCGGGAGGCCGTCGAGGTTTCCGACGCGCCGACGGTGCTGCGCTTCTCCAAGGGGGCGGCGGGACCGGAGATCGAGGCGGTGGACCGGCTCGGCGTGATGGACCTGCTGCGTGCGCCGGAAAACCCCGACGTGCTCATCGTCACCGCCGGGCCGATGGCCGCGCAGGGCCTGGCGGCGGCCGAGATCCTGGCCGCCGAGGGCGTCGAGGCGAGCGTCGTGGACCCGCGCTGGGTCAAGCCGCTCGATCCCGCGCTGGTGGAACTGGCGCGCGGGCACCGCGCCGTGGTCACCGTCGAGGACAACAGCCGGGTCGGCGGGGTCGGCGCCGCGGTCACCCAGGCGCTGCAAGACGCAGGGCTCGCGCTGCCGGTGCGGGTCCTCGGCATTCCGCAGCAGTTCCTCAACCACGCCAAACGCCCCGTGATCCTGGAGCGTATCGGTCTGACCGCGGAAGGTGTCGCAGCAGCCTCACGGGCAGCGCTAAGCTGATCCGCGGGCCGGCGGGGTGCACGGCGTTTCGTAGAGGCGGACTTCTTCAACGGCCCGAGAATTCGTTACAACACGGGGACACACTGTGACGTGGCGGCTCCGTGGTGTTACCGGCCTGTTGAGAGAATCGGTCTCGTGGATCCCATCGGAATGAACGAACGCGTACGGTCGGCGACCGTTGTCATCGGCGCCGGACCGGCCGGCCTGACCGCCGCGTACGACTTGAGCAAGCACGGTTTTCCGGTACAGGTGTATGAGGCCGAAGACGTTGTCGGCGGCATCTCGCAAACCGTGGAGCGCGAAGGCTGGCGCTTCGACATCGGCGGCCACCGCTTCTTCACCAAGGTGGCCGCCGTCGAGTCGCTGTGGCACGAGATCCTGCCCGACGAGGATTTCCTGCTGCGGCCTCGCATGTCAAGGATTTACTATCGCGGGAAGCTGTTCGACTACCCGCTCAAGGCCGGCAACGCGCTCAGGGGGTTGGGGCTGGTCGAGGCGGCGCGGTGTATCGGCTCGTACGTCTGGGCTCGGATCAGGCCGCCGAAGGACCAGTCGCACCTGGACGCCTGGGTCACCGCGCGCTTCGGCAAGCGACTGTTCTCGATCTTCTTCAAGACCTACACCGAGAAGGTGTGGGGCATGAGCACCTCCGAACTGCCCGCGGACTGGGCCGCGCAGCGTATCAAGAGCCTGTCGCTGATGGGCGCGATCAAGAACGCGCTGCTGCCCAAGCGCAACCAGAAGGAAATCACGAGCCTGATCGAGGAGTTTCAGTACCCTAAGTACGGGCCCGGGATGATGTGGGAGGTGTGCACCGAGAAGGTGCGCGCCCAGGGCGGTTCGGTCCAACTGCGCACGTGCGTCGACCGGGTCCGCTGGGAGCAGGGCAAGGGCGCGGTGGCGGTCACCGTCAGCTCGCCCGACGGTACGACGAGCGAGGTCCCGGCCGATCACGTGATCTCCTCCACCCCGATCTCCGCGCTGGTGCGCTGCATGGACCCGGCCGTCCCGGACGCGGTCAGGGCCGCGGCGGACGACCTGCGGTATCGCGACTTCCTGACCATCGCGCTGGTCGTGCCGCTGGAGGCCGGATTTCCGGACAACTGGATCTACATCCACACCCCGGGGGTCAAGGTCGGCCGGATCCAGAACTTCGGCTCGTGGTCGCCCTATCTGGTCAAGGACGGGCGCACCTGCCTGGGCCTGGAGTACTTCGTCAACGAGGGCGACGAGGTGTGGAGCGGCGCGGACGAGGAGTTGGTCAAGCTCGGCACGGCGGAACTCGAGCAGCTCGGCCTGATCGAGCCGGGCAAGGTCGAGGCCGGATTCGTGGTGCGGATGCCCAAGGCGTACCCGGTCTACGACGACCGCTACCAGCGCAACCTCGAGGTGATCCGCGAGTGGCTGGCGGCGAACGTGCCCAACGTGCACCCGGTCGGGCGCAACGGGATGCACCGGTACAACAATCAGGACCACTCGATGCTCACCGCGTTGCTGACGGCTGAGAACATCCGCACCGGGTCGGCGCACGACGTGTGGACGGTCAACGTCGAGGAGGAGTACCACGAGGAGGGCAGCGACTCGAAGCGCTCCACTCCGACGGGCACCGGCCGCGACGCGCCGCTCATGCCGCGGTCGCGCAGCGAGCACGAGACGGTCGCTCCCTGATATGCCGGCGGACACGGAGGAGCTCACGCGGGCGTCCGCCGAGGCGCCGGCGGGCGCGCAAGCGGGTGCCGGGGCCGAAGTGCGAAGGCGCCTGGCCGCCCTCGTGACGCGGCGCGGGCTGGTCGCCGCCGGCGTGATTCTCGGCGCCGGGTCGCTCTACTGGCTGCTGTGCTGGATTCTCTCCAGCGCCGCGGCCAGCGGCTCGGACACCGCGAACATAGCGCTGCAGGGCTGGGATCTGTGGCACCACAATCCGAAGCTGCGGCACTGGATCACCGGGGACGCCAACTTCTACACCTTCGAGACGGTGCTCTACGCCGTCCTCGAACGCATCATGGGGCTCGGCGCGACGACCATGCACGTCGTCAGTGGCCTGACGTACACGCTGGTGATGCTGGTCACCGCCTGGCTGGTCAGGGGCGATGAACGTGGAGCGCGCGCGTACTGCCGCTTCGGCCTGGTCGCGGCGTTCCTCGCCTTCCCCATGTTCGAAGGCGACCTGGCTCCGACGCTGCTGGAGGCGCCGGACCACATCGGCACGGCGGTCTTCATCCTCGGCGCCTACCTGCTGTGCGACCGGGCGGCCGGGCGGCGGTGGGCCACCTGGTGCCTGTTCGCGCTGCTGGTGCTCGGGCAACTGGGCGACGCCACGGTCAAGTACGTCGGCGTGCTGCCCGTCGTGCTCGTGTGCGCTTCGCGGCCGCTGTTCGCGCGCCGACTGATCACGCCCGACCTGTGGATGGCCGTCGCGGCCGCCGCGTCGGTGCCGGCCCAGGCGACCCTGCGCGCCGCCCTGCGCACCTGGGGCGCGTACTCGATGGTGCCGCCCAAGACGCGGCTGGCCGACTCCCACCTGTGGCTGGGGCACCTGCACTCGACCCTGATCAGCCTGCTGACGCTGTTCGACATCCCGACGAGCACGCCGACCCGGCCGTTGTGGCCGATCGCCGCGGTCCTGGGCGCGTTCGTGCTGCTTGCCGGGCTCTACGGCGCCGTGCGCACGCTTCTGAGCTGGCCGCGGGCGGCTGCGGCCGACCAGTTGCTCACCGTCGGCGTCCCGACCTACCTCGCCGCCTTCGCGTTCTCGACGATGGTGCTGCCGGGAGCGGGCAGTGCTTACGAGTTCCTCGGTGTGATCCCCATGATCGTGGCGCTGGCGGCCCGCAATCTGCCGCTGCCCGCAGCGCGCCGGCTACCGGTGCTCGCCGCCGCGTCCGGGCTCGTGGCGGTGGCGGTGTTCGCGACCGACTTCAGGCCCGCCGGAATCGCGCCGCAGGAGACGGTCGCCGCATGGCTCAAGGCGCACGGGTACAAGTACGGCATCGCCGGGTACTGGGACGCCTCGTCGACCACGGTCGACTCCGGCAACGCGGTAGGGGTGCGCGCCGTCGTCCAGACGCAGAAACACCAGTACGCGGTCTACGCGTGGGTGACGAAGACGTCCTGGTACGACCCCGCGCACAACTACGCCGACTTCTTCGTCGCAAACCCCGGCACTCCAGGGCTGCGTGAAGCCGACGTCGAGGCCGCATACGGACAGCCGGAAGCGGTCTACCGCGTCGCGGGCAGGGACATCATGGTCTACCGGACCAATCTGCTGGCGGACCTGATCCAGGCGAAGGCGCCGAACTTCTGACGCGCCGCGCACCGCGAGGGCGGTGGCGCAGACGCGTCGGCCCCGGCCGGGTGATCCGGCCGGGGCCGACGCGTCCGTGCGTCAGGCGGGCAGCGAAGCCGAGCCGACCGGCAGGAAGCGGTGGCCCGTCACCTTCTCCGCGACGCCGGTTCGGTCCAGGTACGGGGTGATGCCGCCGAGGTGGAACGGCCAGCCCGCGCCGAGAATCATGCACAGGTCGATGTCCTGCGCCTCAGCCACGACGCCGTCCTTGAGCATGAGGTCGATCTCCTCGGCGATGGCGGACAGGGCGCGCTCGCGCACCTCCTGCGCCGTCGAGGGCCTCTCGCCGATCTCCAGCAGCGCCTCGACCTCGGGGTCGAGCGTGGTGGTGCCGGGCAGGTAGAACGCCTTCTTGCCCGCGCCGACCAGGCGCCGCACGTTCTCGGAGACCGAGAAGCGGTCCGGGTAGGTGGCGTGCAGCGTCTCCGAGACGTGCAGCGCGACCGCCGGGCCGACCAGCTCCATCAGCACCAGCGGCGACATCGGCAGGCCGAGCGGTTCGAGCGCGCCGTCCGCGACCTGCACCGGGGTGCCCTCGTCCAGCACCTCGTTGACCACGCCGAGGAATCGGGTCAGCAGCCGGTTGACCACGAACGCCGGGGCGTCCTTGACCAGGACGCTGGACTTCTTCAGCTGCTTGGCCACGGCGAAGGCGGTGGCCAGGGACGCGTCGTCGGTCTTCTGCGCGCGCACGATCTCCAGCAGCGGCAGCACCGCGACCGGGTTGAAGAAGTGGAAGCCGACCACCCGCTCCGGGTGTTCCAGCGCGGCCGCCATCTCGGTGACCGACAGGGAGGAGGTGTTGGTCGCCAGCACGCAGTCCGGCCGCACGACCGCTTCGAGCTGCGCGAAGACCTGCTGCTTGACCGAGAGTTCCTCGAAGACCGCCTCGATCACGAAGTCGGCGTCCGCGAAGACTTCCTTGGTCAGCGAGCCGGACACCAGCGCCTTGAGCCGGTTGAGCTTGTCCGCGTTCAGCCGGCCTTTGAGCGCCTGGAGTTCCAGCTGTTCGTGGACGTATCTGACGCCCTTGTCCACCCGCTCCTGATCGACGTCGGTCATCACCACCGGCACGGAGAGGCGCTGCGCGAACAGCAGCGCCAGCTGGGAGGCCATCAGGCCGGCGCCGACGATGCCGACCTTGGTCACCGCTCTGGCCAGCGCCTTGTCCGGCGCGCCGGCCGGGCGCTTGGCCCGCTTCTGCACCAGGTTGAAGGCGTAGATGCCGCTGCGCAGTTCCTCGCTCATGATGCGGTCGGTCAGCGCCTCGTCCTCGGCGGCGAAGCCCTCGTCACGCGAGGCGGTGCGCGCCTTGGCGATCAGGTCCAGCGCCAGGTACGGCGCCGGGGTCGCGCCGTGCACCTTGGCGTCCGCGACCTGCCTGCCGCGGGCCACCGCCGCGTCCCACTGCTCGTGCGAGTAGTGCCTGCGCTCGATCACCAGCTCGCCGCGCAGCACGCTCGCGGTCCAGGCCAGCGACTCCTCCAGGAAGTCGGCCGGCTCGAACAGCGCGTCGGCGATGCCGAGTTCGTACGCCTGCGGACCCTTGAGCTGCCGGTTCTGCGAGAGCGAGTTCTCGATGATGACGGTCACGGCCGCGTCGGGCCCGATCAGCCGCGGCAGCAGTTGCGTGCCGCCCCAGCCGGGGATCAGGCCGAGGAAGACCTCGGGCAGCGAGAGCGCCGGAACTCCGGCCGAGATCGTGCGGTAAGTGCAGTGCAGCGCGATCTCCACGCCGCCGCCCATCGCCGCGCCGTTGATGAACGCGAACGTGGGCACGGACAGCTCGCCGAGACGGCGCAGGACGTCGTGGCCGGCCTTGGCGATCGCGTAGGCCTGTTCCCGCTCGGTGACCACCTCGATGCCCTTGAGGTCGGCGCCGACAGCGAAGATGAACGGCTTGCCCGTCACGCCCGCGGCCACGATCTCGCGGGAGTCGGCCAGCCGCGCGACCTCGTCGAGGGCCGCGCCGATGTTGACCAGTCCGCGCGGGCCGAAGGTGGTGGGCTTGGTGTGGTCGAAGCCGTTGTCCAGGGTGATCAGGGCGAACCTGCCCGCGCCGCTGGGCAGGTCGAGCACGCGGACGGGGGCCGAGGTGACCACTTCGTCCGGGAAGACCCCGGCGGCCTGCTGTGCCGACTCGCTCACTTGGCATCTCCTTCGAAGTGCGGGTTCTCCCAGATCACGGATCCGCCCATGCCGATGCCGATGCACATGGTGGTCAGGCCGTAGCGCACCTCGGGGTGCTCTTCGAACTGGCGGGCCAGCTGCGTCATGAGGCGTACGCCGGAGGAGGCCAGCGGGTGGCCGAGCGCGATCGCGCCGCCGTACTGGTTGACCCGCGGGTCGTCGTCGGCGATGCCGTAGTGCTCCAGGAAGGCCAGCACCTGCACCGCGAACGCCTCGTTGATCTCGAACAGGCCGATCTGCTCGATGCCCAGCCCGGCCGAGGCCAGCGCCTTCTCGGTGGCCGGAACCGGGCCGTAGCCCATGACCTCCGGCTCGACCCCGGCGAAGGCGAAGGAGACCAGCCGCATCCTGATCGGCAGGCCCAGCTCGCGGGCCACGTCCTCGGCGGCGATGATCGAGGCGGTGGCCCCGTCGTTCAGGCCCGCGGAGTTGCCCGCGGTGACCCGTCCGCGCACCCGGAACGGGGTCTTGAGCCCGGCCAGGCCCTCCAGGGTGGTGTCCGGGCGCGGTGGCTCGTCCGCGGTGGCCAGACCCCAGCCGGCGCCGGTCGGCGTCTGCGACGCCAGCGTGTTGCGGGTGGCCACCGTGACGAGGTCGGGCTGGATCTTTCCGTCGGCGTACGCCTTGGCGACCTTGAGCTGTGAGCCCAGCGCGTAGGCGTCGGCGCGCTCGCGGGTGATGCCGGGGAAGCGGTCGTGCAGGTTCTCCGCGGTTTGCCCCATGACGAGCGCGGAATCGTCGACGAGCCGCTCGGAGACGAAGCGGGGGTTCGGGTCCACGCCCTCGCCCATCGGGTGCCGGCCCATGTGCTCGACACCACCGGCGATCGCCACGTCCACCGCGCCGAGCGAGACGGCGCCGGCCACGGTGGTCACCGCGGTCATCGCGCCGGCGCACATCCGGTCGATCGAGTATCCGGGCGTGGTCTTGGGCAGCCCGGCCAGCAGCGCGGCGGTGCGCCCGAGGGTCAGGCCCTGGTCGCCGATCTGGGTGGTCGCGGCGATGGCGACCTCGCCGATCCGCTCGGGCGGCAGCTCGGGATGGCGCCGCACCAGCTCCCGGATGCACTTGATGATCAGGTCGTCGGCGCGGGTCTCGGCATAGATGCCCTTGGGACCTGCCTTGCCGAACGGGGTGCGTACGCCGTCCACGAAGACGACGTCGCGTGCGGTACGGGGCACAGGGCTCTCCTGGAATTCTGCGCTTTCGAATGGTCTGCGACCGGTAGCGCCGGTCTGCGGCCATGCTACCCGCCAGTAACAAGAAGCGGTACCCGGGGATTGCGGCGCGGCGCGGCCCGCTTGAGCCGCGCTTTCGTCGTCCCGACCCCGGCGCGGCGCGGCGGGCTACAGCGAGGCCGGGCGGCCCGCCTCGCGCCGCAGGGCCGCGCCGATCACGTGTGCGGTCAGTTCGACCTGCCAGGCGCGGGCGCCGCTGGAACGCAACGTCTCGCTGATGACCTCGTCGTCGAGATCGGCGGGGGGTGTCCAGCACAGCCGGCGCAGCAGATCCGGGGACAGCAGGTTCTCGACCGGTATCAGGTGCTCGTCCGCTATCGCGGCGACCGCCGGGCGCGCCGCGGCGAGGCGGGCCGCCGCCTCCGGTGCGCTGCGCTCCCAGGACTTCGCGGGCGGCGGGCCGTCGTGCACCGGCTGCGTGGAAGGCAGCTGGGAGTCCGGCAGTTGGAGCGCACTGCGCAGCGCGGCCAGGTAACCCACCGCGTCGACCGAGCGGGTACGACCGGAGAAGCCCGGCACGGCGCGCAACTGCTGGACCGTCTCTGGCAGGCTGATCGACGCCTCGATGATCGCGCTGTCGGGCAGCACCCGGCCCGGCGTCATGTCCCGGCGCCGCGCCAGCATGTCCCGGTGCTCCCAGAGCGCCCGCACGACGGCGAGGTTGCGCGCCTTACGCACCTTGTGGATGCCGGAAGTGCGGCGCCAGGGCTCAGCGCGCGGAGGATGCGGAGCCGCGGCCAGAACCGCCGCGAACTCCTGTTCCGCCCAGGCGAGCTTGCCCTGCTGGTGCAGATCGCGGTGTACCGCGTCGCGCAGATCGACCAGGAGTTCGACGTCCAGGGCGGCGTAACGCAGCCACGGCTCGGGCAGCGGCCGTGTGGACCAGTCGTCCGCCGAATGCCCCTTCTCCAGCGAGTAGCCGAGCAGTTCCTCGACCATCGGGCCGAGACCGACGCGTGCGTAACCGGCGAGTCGTCCGCCGAGTTCCGTGTCGAAGATCCGCGACGGGGCGAGGCCGACCTCACGCAGGCAGACCAAGTCCTGTGCCGCGGCGTGTAAGACCCATTCAGTCTGCGCCAGCGCCGTGCCGAGTGTGGAGAGATCGGGACAGGCGATCGGGTCGATCAGTGCGGTGCCCGCGCCCTCTCGCCGCAACTGCACCAGGTACGCGCGCTGGCTGTATCGGTAGCCCGACGCCCGTTCGGCGTCGACGGCGACCGGCCCGTTGCCCGCCGCGAACGCCGCGACCGTCGCCGCGAGTGCTTCGCCGTCGGCGATGACGTCGGGTACGCCGTCACGCGGAGCGAGGAGGGGCACGGCATCGGGGTTCGGCGGCGGCTGCTCGCGGGCGTCAACGGTCACGCCCTTACCGTAACGCGCGCACGCCCCGCTTAGACGCTTGATTCCCCGCTCTTGGCCTTGGCAGCCGGCCTATGGCTGTGGTGCGCGCGCCGCTTCGCGCCCGCCCACACCGTTCGGGAAGCTCGGGACGGTGAGACTCGGGACGCCCGCTGAGCTGAGGCCGGCGACAACCCGGGCGTCGCGCGGACGTTCGTACGTTCGCGCGACGCCCGGAAACGGCTCGTACGCCCCCTTCAGTGAAGTCTCGTTCGGCTGGCTGGGCCGGCCTGTTTGCTAGGCGATGATGCCGCCGCGCATGGCGACGGCCACCATCCCGGCGCGGTCTCCGGTGCCGAGCTTGCGGGCGATGCGGGCAAGGTGGCTCTTGACCGTCAGCGCGGACAGCCCCATGGTCTGGCCGATCGCCTTGTTGGAGCGGCCGTCCGCGACCAGGCGCAGCACCTCGATCTCGCGGGCGGACAGCTCCCGGCACCCGGCGTTCATGGTGTTCGGTACGGCGCCCACCGCCAGCGCGGCGGCGGTTCCGGCGGCCCCGCTCATCGCGGCCAGCCGCTGCTGGCGCAGGTGCGGCGGCAGCCCCGACACGCTGCCGAAGCCCGGCCGGACCTGCGGCAGGGCGCGCGCCCCGGTGACGACGTAGCCGCGCACGCCGGAGGCCAGCGCCGCGCGCACCGCGTTCGTGTCGTCGGCGGTGGAGATGGCCACCGCGCTGCTCCAGCCGGAATTGCGCATCTCCGCGAGCAGGGCGAGGCCGGGGCCGTCCGGCAGGTGCACGTCTACGACGGCGATGTCGCGTGGCGTCGCCATCCGCGTGCGGGCTTCCGCGATGTTCGATGCCTCTACGACGTCGCGGACGCCCAGCGCCCACAAATGCCGAGTGACTGAGGTTCGCACCCTCAGGTCGTGAACAACGACCATTGCGGTGAGTTTGGCCGGCCGATAGGCCAGCAAACTCGCTGTGTGATCGACGAGTACCGACACCTGGCCTCCCGGGGAGGGACGGGGGAACGGCCGCAGACAGTGGAGGAACGCGACCGGATGGGGTTCTACGGGTGAGAAATCGGCAATGTGGGTGGCGACCTTTAGCGTGACGGCCATCCGCTGCCGCCTAACAAAAGGGCTGTCGCAGCGGGATTCACTCGTTGTTTCCACCCGGACGGGGGCGGCGGCGATCCGCCGCCGCCCGCCCGCCGGGCGTCCCCTTCCCCTCGGCGGCTTCGCGTCTGAGCGCTGACCAGCACAGATCGCCGCTCGTCAGCCAGGCGCCGCACCGCCTCGACAAAGGGTGGAATCGGGACCTACCCGCTCACGCATCCGGGTAATCATGTGTCGATATTCACCTGCATGGACGAATAGACCTCAGTTGTCCAAAGTGTCCTGACAGGCGAGGTCACCCAAAAGTCAAGGGATGGTTATCCGTGTCGGTGCATAAGGACCCGACGCGCGGTCGCGTAGGCGCTCGGGACGATCAGCGCGAGGTCGGCAGCACGGTGACCCCGGCGACCAGCGGAGGCAGCCCGGCCGCGGTGGCGATCAGGTCCAGCCAAGCCTGGAAGTGTGCCTCGAAGGCCGCCTGAGCCTGCGCCTCGGTCCACTCGCCTTCGCCGGTGCCACCGCCGACACCATCCCCGGCTCCGGTCCCGGACGGCGCCGCCGGGGTCCAGGATGCGCGCAGTTCGACCGACGTGCTCGCCGGGCGCTCGGCCAACTCGCCGAACGACATGGACGCGGAACGCGAGACCGTGCCGCCGAGCACCGCGTGCCGGGCCGCGCGCTGGTCCAGCGCCTCGGTGAGCCAGGACCAGGCCACGTCCGGCAGCAGCGGATCCTCGGCGATCTCGGCCTCCAGGTCGGCCTGCGCGAGCGTCACGCAGCGGAACACCCCGCGCCACTCGTCCTGGCCCTGCGGCTCGTAGAGCACGACGAAGCGGCCGGACGCGATCTCGTCGCCGTCCGGATCGCACACCGCGACCGACACCGCGTGGCTGAAGGTGGCCAGCCGTCGCGGCGGCGGCAGCGCCTCCAGTTCGAACTGCGGGCGCAGCGGTACCGCGGCGATCCCCGCGATCGCCCCGCGCAGCGGCGGCGGCAGCGCCGCCTCCGATTGCGGTTGGGCGGTGCGGAACCCGTGGTGCCCGCGGTGCGCGTCGGCCATACCGGCAGGGTACGTCCGCGCCGCATCGGTTCGCGCCGCGCCGCGCGGAGGCCGGGGGAGTGACTTGTGAAAGTCATCACACAATGTGGCGGCGGCTTGTGCCGACCACCGTGCCGCAGGAGGTACGAGGCGTGGGAGGATCGGGGAGTGAACGGTGCGACCCCGACCCCGCCGGCTTCCAGCCCGCAGCGGACCGAATCGGCCTTCCTGCTCGCCTGCCGGCGCCGACCGGTTCCGCACACCCCGGTGTGGTTCATGCGCCAGGCCGGACGGTCGCTGCCGGAGTACCGCAAGCTGCGCGAGGGCGTGCCGATGCTGACCTCGTGCACGATCCCGGAGATAGTCGCCGAGATCACGATGCAGCCGGTGCGCCGCTACGGCGTGGACGCCGCCATCTTCTTCAGCGACATCGTGCTGCCGCTCAAGGCGATCGGACTCGGCCTGGACATCAAGCCGGGGGTCGGCCCGGTGGTCGAGCAGCCCTTCCGGACCGCGGCCGACCTGGACCGGCTGCGGGTGCCCACGCCCGAGGACCTGTCCTTCATCACCGAAGCCGTGCAAATGCTGACCGCCGAACTGGGCCCGACTCCGCTGATCGGCTTCGGCGGCGCTCCCTTCACCCTGGCCAGCTATCTGATCGAGGGCGGCCCTTCGCGCGGCCACGAACAGACCAAGGCGATGATGTACGGGGCGCCCGACCTGTTCCACGCGCTGCTGGACCGGCTCGCCGACATCACCGCCGCGTTCCTGAGCGTGCAGCTGAGCGCGGGCGCCGGCGCGGTGCAGCTGTTCGACTCCTGGGTCGGCGCCCTGGCCCCGGTCGACTACCGCGCGCACGTCATGCCCGCTTCGGCGAAGGTGCTCGACGCGGTGGCGCGGTTCGGCGCGCCGCGCATCCACTTCGGGGTCGGGACCGGCGAACTGCTCGCACTGATGGGCGAGGCCGGCGCGGACGTGGTCGGCGTGGACTGGCGGGTTCCGCTGAACGAGGCCGCGCACCGGATCGGCCCGGGCAGGGCGGTGCAGGGCAACCTGGACCCCGCCGTCGTATTCGCGCCCTGGGAAGCCGTCGAAGCGGCCACGCGCCGGGTCCTGCGCGACGCGGAAGGCGTGGAAGGACACGTGTTCAACCTGGGGCACGGCGTCGGGCCGCAGACCGATCCAGACGTGCTGGCCCGAATCGTCGAGCTCGTACACGAGGCGACCGAGGGCGTCGCCGCCCGGAACTAGCACGGAGGCCGATGACGGCGATGAGCTCCCCGACCGCTTTCCCCGACGCGTCAGCGTCCGCGTCCAAGCCCGCAGGCGACCGGCTGGCCGTCGTCGGCGGCGGCATCACCGGCCTGGCCGCGGCCCAGGCCGCCGCCCGTGACGGCTGGCGGGTGACCCTCCTCGAAGCGGACACGCGCGCCGGCGGGAAGCTCGCGCTCGGCGCGGTCGCGGGCGTGCAGGTGGATCTGGGCGCCGAATCGCTTCGGGCCCGGCGGCCCGAGGGCACCGGCCTGGCGCGGGAGGTCGGCCTCGGCGAGGACGTGGTTCACCCGGCGACCACCGCCGCCGGCATCTACTCTCGCGGCGAGCTGCATCCGCTGCCCGGCGGACAGATCATGGGCGTACCCGGAGACCTGCGCGCGCTGGCCGCCAGCGGGCTGCTGAACGCCGCCGCGCTGGCGCGGGTACGGGCCGATCGGCTGCTGCCGCGCACGCCGGTCGAGGGCGATGTCGCGGTGGGCGAGTACGTGGCCAAGCGCCTCGGGCGCGAGGTGGTGGACCGGGTGGTCGAGCCGCTGCTGGGCGGCGTCTACGCGGGCCACGCGGACCGGCTCTCGCTGGCCGCCACGGTGCCGCAGCTGGCCGCGCTGGCCGCGGCCGGCACCTCGCTGGCCAACGGCGTGCGCGACCTGCTCATGACCCGCTCGGCGAGCGACGCGGGCACCGCGACACCGGTGTTCGCGGGCATCCGCGGCGGCGTGGGCCGGTTGCCGTCCGCGGTGGCCGAGGACGCCCGCGGGCACGGCGCCGACGTGCGCATCGGCACCGGTGTCAGGACGCTGATCAAGACGTCCGGCGGCTGGCGGCTGGAGCTGTCCGACGGCACCGCGCTCGACGTGCACGCCGTGCTGCTGGCCGTTCCCGCGCCGGAGGCCGCGCGGCTGCTCTCCGGACACGCCGAGACCGCCGTCCGGCAGCTCGGCGGGATCGAATACGCCTCGATGGCCGTGATCACCCTCGCCTTCCCGGCGGCCGCGCTCGGGCCCGAGGGCCTGCCCGGTTCCGGCTTCCTGGTGCCGCCGGTGGACGGCCGCACGATCAAGGCGGCGACCTTCTCCACCGCCAAGTGGCCCTGGATGGCGCACGCGGCGGGGAACCTGGTCATTCTGCGCACGTCGCTCGGCCGGCACGGCGAGGAGCGGGACCTCGACCGCGACGACGAGGACCTGGTCAAGGCCGCGCTGTCGGACCTAGGAGAGGTGATCACGATGGCCGCCGCGCCCGTCGACGCGCACGTGCAGCGGTGGATGAGCGCTCTGCCGCAGTACGCCGTCGGGCATCTCGACCGCGTGGCCGCGATCCGCGCCGCACTGCCCGCGGGCATCGCGGTGGCCGGAGCCGCGTACGACGGCGTGGGTATTCCGGCGTGCATCGCCTCCGCACGCAACGCATTCGACACCATAAAGGAAGGACGCGAGCAGCCATGACCGAGGCCGCGCCGATCAGCCGCAAGGCCCGCGAGCTGAACGAGGTGATCCGCTACACCGCGTGGTCCGTGTTCCGGGCTGCCGGACCGCTGCCGCAGGAGGGACGCGCCGCCTACGCGCAGGAGGTCGAGGAGCTTTACGCCGAGCTGGCCGAGAAGGACGTGGTCGTGCGCGGCACCTACGAGGTCTCCGGCCTGCGCGCCGACGCCGACCTCATGATCTGGTGGCACGCGGAGAGCGCCGAGGCGCTTCAGGACGCGTACTCCCGCTTCCGCAAGACCGGGCTCGGGCGCGCCTGCGCGCCGGTGTGGTCGAACATGGCGGTGCACCGGCCGGCGGAGTTCAACAAGAGCCACATCCCCGCCTACCTGGCCGGCGAGGCGCCCCGCGCGTGGATCGCGGTGTATCCGTTCGTGCGCTCGTACGAGTGGTACCTGTTGCCCGACCCGGAGCGCCGCACGCTGCTGGCCGAGCACGGCATGATGTCCCGCGAGTACCCGGACGTGCGGGCCAACACGGTGCCCTCGTTCGCGCTCGGCGACTACGAGTGGATCCTCGCCTTCGAAGCGGACGAACTGCACCGGATCGTGGACCTGATGCGGCACCTGCGCGGCTCGGAGACCCGGCGCCACGTGCGCGAGGAGGTGCCGTTCTTCACCGGCCGCCGCCGTGCCGTCGAGGAGATCGTCGACGCGCTGCCGTAGCCGGGCCACGGGTCCGGCGCCGCAGCCGGCTCACCTGCGCGGTTGCTGCTGCGTGATGCAGTGGATCCCGCCGCCGCGGGCGAAGATCGGGCGCGCGTCGACGAACTCGATCTTGCGTTCCGGCAGCAGCCGGGCGAAGATCTCGGCGGCCTGCTCGTCGCGCGGATCGTCGAACCCGCACATGAGCGTCAGGCCGTTGGCCAGGTAGTGGTTGACGTAGGAGTAGTCGACCGGCTCGCCGTCCTGCTCCAGCACCGTCGGCGCGGGCAGTTCGACCACTTCCAGGCGGCGGCCCCGCGCGTCGCTCGCCGCGCGCAGCAGCGCCGCGTTCTCCTTGCAGGCCTCGTGATCCGGATGCGCCGGATCCGGCTGCGTGTGCACCACCACGACCCCCGGCTTCACGAAGGCGGCCACGACGTCGACGTGCCCGCGCGTGCCGAACTCGCCGTAGTCGCGGGTCAGGCCGCGCGGCAGCCACAGCACCTTGCGCACGCCCAGGAATCCGCGCAGCTGCTGCTCGACCTGTTCGCGGGTCCAGCCCGGATTGCGGCCGGGGTCGAGTTGCACGGTCTCGGTGACCAGGACGGTGCCCGCGCCGTCCACGTGGATGCCGCCGCCCTCGTTGACCAGCGGCGAGGCGAAGCGGTGCGCCCCGGCCAGCTCGGCCACGCTCTCGCCGATCTCGCCGTCCCTGCCCCACTTCGCCCAGGACTGCCCGCCCCAGCCGTTGAAGACCCAGTCCGCGGCGGCGAGGCCGGCCGGTTTGCCGGCGCGGGCCGGGCGGGTCAGGAAGGTGGGGCCGATGTCCCGCATCCAGGCGTCGTCCAGGGGCCGCTCGACCAGCGTGACGGCCGGGTCGAGCCAGCGCCGGGCCGAGGCGGCGGCCGCCGCGCAGGGGTCGACCACCATGGTGACCGGCTCGTGTCGGCAGATCGTGTTCGCGACCTGCGACCAGGCCCGGTACGCCTCGTCGGGCTCGTCGCCGAGCGTGTAGCCCTCGGTGGGCCAGGCCATCCAGGTGCGCTCGTGCGGCTGCCACTCGGCCGGCATGGCGTATCCGTGCTCTGCTGGTGTGGACATGGCGGCGCGCGGCTCCTAGAGGAAGTAGAGGCGGGAGAGGGGAACCCAGTGCGCGGGTGTCGACTCGACCGGCCGGCCGTCGAGGGTGACCAGCCCGGTGGCCGGGTCGACGCGGACCGCGCCCGTGCGGCTGTTGCGGACCATCGCCGCGGGCCCGATGCCGCGGGTGCCGCGCACGGCGACCCGGCGTCGGCGCGTCGGCATCCGATCCGCCGACAGCTGCGCGGCCGCCTGCGCGACGAAGGCGACGGAAAGGTCGGCGGCGGTGGCGCCGTGCGCGCCGAACTGCGGGCCGTAGACCAGCGGCTCGCAGCGGTCGGTGGATGCGTTCGGGTCGCCGACCACGCCGTAGGCCGGGAAGCCGGCCTTGAGTACCAGGTTCGGTTTGGCGGCGAAGGAAGCGGGATGCCACAGCACGATGTCGGCGAGCTTGCCGACCTCCAGCGTGCCGATCTCGTGAGCCAGACCGTGCGCGATGGCCGGATTCACCGTCAGCTTCGCGATGTAACGCAGCACCCTGTCGTTGTCGTTGTCGTTGTCGTTGTCGTTCACCGTCGCGCCGCCGCCGCCGCGCGCCGCGCCCGAGTCGCGTTCGGCGGCCAGGCCGTCGATCTGCGCGCCGCGCTCCGCCTTCATCTTGTCCGCGACCGCGAAGGTCCGGCGCACCGTCTCCCCGGCGCGGCCCATGCCCTGCGCGTCGGAAGAGGTGATCGCGATGACGCCCAGGTCGTGCAGCACGTCTTCCGCGCCCATGGTCCCGGCCCGGATCCGGTCGCGGGCCAGCGCGGCGTCCCCAGGCAGGTCGGGTTTCAGCCCGTGCGCGGAGACGATCATGCCGAAGTGCTCGCCGAGCGCGTCGCGCCCGAACGGCAGGGTGGGGTTGGTCGATGAGCCGATCACGTTCGGTTCGCCGGCGAGTCGCAGCACGTCGGGCACGTGCCCACCGCCGCAGCCTTCGATGTGGAACGCGTGAATGGTGCGCCCGTCCAGCACGGACAGCGTGTCCTCGACGCTCAGCGCCTCGTTGAGGCCGTCCGTGTGCACCGCGACCTGCACGTCGTAGTCCTCTGCGACACGCAGCGCGGTGTCGAGCGCGCGGGCGTGCGCGCCCATGTCCTCGTGCACCTTGAAGCCGGACGCGCCGCCCTCCGCCAGCGCCTCGATCAGCGGTGCCGGGTGCGAGGAGGAACCGCGGGCGAGGAAGCCGATGTTCACCGGCCAGGCGTCGAAGGCGTTGAAGGCGTGCCGCAGCGCCCACGGTGAGTTCACTCCGACGCCCCAGACCGGGCCGAACTCCTGGCCGATGATCGTGGTCACCCCGGAGGCGAGCGAGGCCTCCATGATGCGTGGCGAGAGCAGGTGCACGTGGGTGTCGACGGCCCCGGCGGTGGCGATCAGGCCCTCGCCGGAGACGATCGCGGTGCCGGTGCCGACGACGACGTCCACGCCGCCGAGGGTGTCCGGGTTGCCGGCGCGGCCGATCGCGTGGATCCGGCCCGCGCGAACGCCGATGGAGACCTTGCGGATGCCCAGCGCGGTGTCGATGACGACGACGTTGCTGATGACCAGGTCGCAGGTCTGCGCGACCGAGGCGGCCTTCAGGTGCAGGCCGTCGCGGGCGGTCTTGCCGAATCCGGCCAGGAACTCGCCGCCGGGTTCCTGCGCGTCGTGTTCGACCTCGATGACGAGGTTCGTGTCGCCGAGCCTGATCCTGTCGCCGGCGCGGGCGCCGTGTACGGACACGTAGTCGCGGGGGTCGAGGCCGGTCACCGCGCGCCGTCCTCGGCCGGCAGTTCCATTGCATAGCCTTCCGCTTCCGCCCGCGCGATGGCCGCCGCGCGCGCGCCCGGGGCGTCCAGTGGTCCGTCGACCAGCCCGGAGAACCCGATGGCGATGCGCGCCCCGCCGATCGGCACGAGGGCGACGCGCACCTCGGTTCCCGGTTCGAAGCGGACGGAGGAGCCGGCCGGGATGTCGAGCCGCAGCCCGTACGCGGCGGCGCGGTCGAAGGCGAGGCGGCGGTTGACCTCGAAGAAGTGGAAGTGGCTGGTCACCGAGATCGGCACGTCGCCGGTGTTGCGGACGGTGAGTGTCGCCGCGGGGTGAGTGCCGGCTGCGTCACCGTGACCGTCCCCGTGACCATCGTGGTCGTGGTCGTGGCCGTCCGCGTGACCGTCGCGGTCGCGGTAAGCGCGCTCGCCCGCGTGCGCTGCGCCGTTGCGTTCTTCGCGCAGGAGGATCGCTCCCGGCGCGCGTCCGCCGAGCGAACCGGCGCCGGCGAACGGTTCGCTGATCACGGCCAGCCGCGTCCCGTCGTCGAAGACCGCCTCGACCTGGACCTCGGTGACGATGTCCGGTACGCCGGGCAGGACTTCGGCGGCGGACAGCACGCTGCGCCCGGCCTCGATGGCTTCGGACAGCCGCAGCCCGTCCCGCGCCGCTTCGCACACCGTGTCGGCGATCAGCGCGACCGCCTCCGGGACGTTGAGCAGCAGTCCGCGCGCACGCCGGTCCCGGGCCAGCTGCGCCGCGCTGTACAGCAGCAGCCGGTCCCGTTCGGTGGGGGTCAGGCGCATCCGGGCTCCCGCGTGGACCACGAGTCGGCGTGGAAGGTGGAAGACCGCGCGACGGCGACAGCCGGGCTGCCGCACAGCGCGGTCGGCTGCGTTCCAGCCAACCGCATCCCCGGCGCCTGCGCAAAGGATCTCGCGGGCCAGGTTGTGCCGGTTTCTCCGGTCCGCCTGGCGAACTGCAAAGCCGTCGTCGCCTACTCGTCCGCCGGTTCCAGGGCCAGGCTGATCGAGTTTCCGCAAACCCCAGTGTCGCCGGACGGTGCGCCGTGACGCTTCAGCGTGTTCGCGAACCCGCAGCTTAAGCCCCGCCGCATTCGCTGGCACCGGCCGCGGGATCTGAGATGGTCTTCGCGCAACCCGCGGTGTGCTGACACGGAGAGCAAAGGCCCGTCCGGGGCTTTCCGAGTCTGGGCGAGGTGGGGTTTCAAAGATGACATTTGTCCCGAGCACGCCGGAATCGGTAGATCCGCCGCGCCCCATACTGCGTTGGTCCTACACTCGCTTCGCCGACACAAGTGCCGCGTGAGGCAGGGCACATGGTTCGCTGAACGGAGATCGGGTACAGTTTTGACTATACCGAGGCGGCCGAACTGTCCGGATTGCGGGCGTATCGTCTATGAGACTGGGACGCATCACATGATCGAGGCGGACATCCCCCGCGGAGGACTATCTGCGCAAGCTGGAGTCCTCCCGAAACGCCAAGGACCGCAGACGAGTTGCGGACATCGCGATCCTGCTTGAGGAGTACGCCGACAACGAGACGCTAGAGGTCCCACGCGAGCTCAACGATCTGCGCGACGGGATCCGAGAGCTCAAGCCTGGCGACGTACGTCTGCCGTTCTTCGAAGTCCCCCGCACCCGGTCCGGCGCGATCCGTTTGACGCACGGCTTCCTCAAGCGCACATGGCTGGCGCCTCGCCAGGAGATTGACAAGGCTCTGTGGGTACGAACGCAGGACGTGGAGGTGGACGAACGCCGTGACCAGTCTATATGACCGCCTCGCGCGCACCGAGGATGGCAGTCGGCACCTTGCCGCCGCCCGGCTGCGCCATGAGGTACTCAAGCTCGTACATCGCGCTCAGCGTGCCTCCGGGCTCAACCAGGTTCAGCTGGCCAAGAAGCTCGGCGTGCGCAAGTCTGCGGTGAACCAGGTATTACGCGGTGACGGTAACCTGCGCATCAACACCCTCGCAGAGTACTTGCACGCGACTGGGTTCGAAATGACCGTCGAGCTCGTGCCAGCTGGGCAGCCGCGTGAGCACGTGCTGCTGCGGCGCACGCTGCTCTCGCTCGAGCCTATGGGCCAGCATCTTGCCGGCGCTGCCGTGGCTCCGGGCGGGCGCGAAAACGTGCTGGCCGCCGTGATGCTCGCCGGGACGATCCCTCTTTACACCGACCAGAGAGGCACCTGGTCCGGCGCGGTCGGTGCCACGACAGCCGCCTCTGCCGCCGCGCAACGCGCGATCTACCGCCCGCAACTTCAGCCGATCGTCGTAGGGGCACCGCAGTGAGCGAGCCGGACGAGCAAGTTCTGCGGGCCGTTGACGAACTCGCCCAAAAGGCACCGCTTGGCGCGCTGGACGTCGTCGAATGCCACGCCATACGGTTCTCGCCCGATGCGGCCAGCGGCTTTACCTCGAATCTTGACGCGGGCATCACCCCGGTCGACGGTGGCCTTGTCGTGCGCTTCACGTTGACCACGAAGGTCGTCACCGGCGACGGAGGCCCAGAAGTCGCTGAGATCAAGGTTGGTATCGGTCTCGCGTACACCATCGCTGACTTGCCGGATCCCACCGGGCTCGTCGTCGGCAATTTCGTCGCACGAATCGCTTTCAAGGACGCGTATCCGTACCTGCGGCAGAACACGCACGAACTGGCGACGAGGATCGGTCTGGTGGGCGTGATGCTCACGACTCTAATCCCCCCTCCGACCTTCGGGACGCTAGTTCCCAGACAAGACGCGTCGGCAGATGACACTCGGCAAGATTTGGGCAGAGATGTCGTGTGACTATCTGGCGATATTAGGCATGTCGCCGCCCACGGCCGCATAATCTTGCTCGATCGCTGATCCATATACGGTTGACGGACACGCATGCGCAGACCGCTCGCTGAATTGGCGCAAGCGTGCGCAGCGCAGCCTCCCAGTGTGGCCGCAGGCGCCTACTCACGAAAAACTCGTCAACCGCGCTGCATTGCCCGGCACACGGCGTACGCGGGTAGCCTCGGCGGTATGCATGAGATGCTGCGCGCTCGCGGCCGGGGTCGACATGGCGCTGGTGTCCAAGCGGATCGGGCACTCCTCGACGACGATCACCGCTGACCTCTACCAGCACCTGTTGGCGGGTGTCTCGCGCGGCGCCGCCGAGAAGGCCTCCGCGCTGGTACCGCGAAAACGGTGTGAGCAATCGAGTCCTTCGGCATCAACAACGTGGCGCTGGTGGACCTCCGCGCTGGTACCGCGAAAACGGTGTGAGCAATCGGTGACCAACCCGGCCACCGTGACCAAATCAGCCGTCGATGCGCGCGTGTCCCCGCTGGTCAGGACTCCGGCGCTTCGTCGACGGGCTCCATGGTCAGACTGATCGAGTTGATGCAGTAGCGCTGGTCGGTCGGCGTCGGGTAGCCCTCACCCTCGAAGACGTGACCGAGGTGCGAGCCGCAGCGGGCGCAGCGCACCTCGGTGCGCACCATGCCGAACGCGCGGTCCTCGATCAGCTCGACCGCCTTCGAGTCCGCCGGGTCGAAGAAGGACGGCCAGCCGCAGTGCGAGTGGAACTTGGTCTCGGAGCGGAACAGTTCGTTCCCGCAGGCCCGGCACTTGTACACGCCGACCGTCTCGGTGTCCGTGTACTCGCCGGTGAACGCCGGTTCGGTCCCCGCCTGCCGCAGCACGCGGAACTCCTGCGGGGAGAGCTCGGCCCGCCACTCGTCTTCGGACTTCTTCACCTCGTACGTCATGTTTCGAGCGTAAGGCCCGTGCGGTCGTCGTCGCATCGCTCGGACGGTTCGGTCAGCGAACGGTAATACGCGACCGTCACGAATCGGTGGCGTGGCCCGCCCGCGGATTCGCCACGAGATGCCGGGTGAACAGGAAGCCATCCTCGACCAGCAGCGTGTGCAGGGCCAGCGGCAGCGGCGGTTCGAACAGCCGCCCGTCGATGACGCGCATCGCGTGGCCCCCGATCAACTGCGGGGACAACGCGAGGCACAGTTCGTCCAGGCGGCCCGCGTGTGCGACCGCGGCGAGCAGGTGCGGGCCGCCCTCGCACAGGATGCGTCCGCGGCCGGACTCGGCGAGCCGGTCGATGGCGAAGGCCAGGTCCGCGCGACCGGTGCCCGCGATCAGCACCTCGCCGGCCGCGTGCGCCGCCTCCAGGCGGTCCGGCGGCGCGTCGCCGACCGTGATCGTGATGGTGGGCACGACCGCCTCGCGGTAGAGCGGCGCGTCGAAGTCGAGGTCGAGGCTGGCGCTGACCACAGCTATCGTGGCGGCGGGCGGCTGCCCGGCCGCGGCGCGGGCGCGCGCGTATTGCTCCCGGGGTACGGCGGGCTGCCGGTATCCCTCGGTGCGCACCGTGGTCGCGCCGACGAGTATCACGTCGGCCAGCCCTCGCAGCGCCCGGAAGACCTTCTTGTCCGCCTCGCCGGACAGCCCCGCCGACTTGCCTTCGGCCTGGGCCGCGCCGTCGGCGGAGGAAACCATGTTCGCGCGCACCCAGCGGCGGGCGTGGCCCGGGTAGGCGTACACCACGGCCAGATCGGGTTCGACGTCTCGGTTCGGTCGCGGAATCAGTTGGCGCACATCCTCAGCGTGGCACAGCGCGCCCGCGGCCGCAGCCGTCCCCGCGGGCCGCCCGGCCGCGCTCGTGCCGCGCGGCCGGCGGGCGCCGGTGCTGCGCTGGTCGCCGCGCACCGCTGAACGGTGACCGGTGAAGTGGGAGAATCGCATCAATGACCGAGCGCACGGCTCGGCTGATCGAGGAGTGGGCGCGTGGCGAAGTCTGGAGGCAAGGCCAAGAAGAAGGACGGCGCGAAGGACGGCAAGAAGGATCACGCCGAAAAGAAGGACGCGGCCAAGAAGGCCAGGGCCGAGGGCACGGGTAAGGACACGGGTAAGGACACGGCCAAGAAGGACGGCGGCAAGAGCGAAGCGGCCAAGAAGAAGGACGGCGCGAAGGACGGCGGCAAGAAGGCCAAGGCCGGGGCGGCCCGGACACAGCGGCTCGTCGAGCAGGTCGCAGAGCAGATACTCACCGCCGAACTGGACCGGGTCAACTCCGAACCGCAGCCGCAACCGCTTGACCAGCCGCAACCGCTTGACCAGCCGCAGCCGCTTGAGCAGCCGTTTGAGCAACCGCAACCGCAACCGCAACTGCTGGAGCAAGCCATCGACGTGCACACGCCGCTGAGCGACCAGCTGCGGATTCTCCTCGGACCTGTGGACCTCGCGGACATCGATCCGGGCGCGACGCCCGGCGCGGTCTCGCACGAACAGACCGAGGACGAACTGCCCAAGCTCGCCGCCCGTCTTGACGACCTGCAGCGGCGGCTGTTCGCCGCCGCGCAGGGCGGGCACAGCACACGCAGGGTGCTGCTGGTGTTGCAGGGCATGGACACCTCCGGCAAGGGCGGCACGGTGCGCCACGTCGTCGGGCAGCTGAACCCGAACGGCATCCGGCTGACCGCGTTCAAGGCGCCCACCGAACAGGAGCGCGAGCACGACTTCCTGTGGCGCATCCGCAGGGCCCTGCCGGAACCGGGCGAGATCGGCATCTTCGACCGCTCGCACTACGAGGACGTACTGATCGCGCGGGTGCGCAAGCTGGTGCCCCCGATGGTCGTCGGCCGGCGCTACCAGCTGATCAACCGCTTCGAACAGCAGCTGACGGCGGAAGGCACGGTGCTGGTCAAGTGCTTCCTGCACATCTCACGCGACGAGCAGATGCGGCGGCTGCTCGCCCGCCTGGACGACCCGACGAAGCGTTGGAAGTACAACCCGGGAGACGTGGACGAACGGGCGCTGTGGCCCGAGTATCAGGAGGCTTACCGTCGGGCGCTGGAGAAGTGCTCCACCGACGAGGCGCCCTGGTACGTCGTGCCGGCCGACCACAAGTGGTACCGCAACTACGCGATCACGCGGCTGCTGATCGAGGCCCTGGAGCGGATCGACCCGCAGTATCCGCCGGGTGACTACGACGTCGAGGTCGAGCGGGAGCGGGTGCTGGCTTCCGGCTGACGGCCTGCGCGTAACGCTCCAACAGCAACCGCACGAGGTCGGCCGGCGGCTCGTCGTCGGGCGTAGCCAGCGGCGCGGCGATCGGGACCGCGGCGGCCAGCACGTCGGCGCGCACCCGGTCGTACAACAGTCCGGGCGCCAGGAAACGCGAGGCGACGGCGATCCGGGCGGTGCCGCGCGCCCGCAACGCCGCGATGGCGTCGAGGGTCGCGCGCGGCGCCGCGGTGGCGCTCGCGACCACGAGGCCGAGTTCCGGGTCGTCGGCGTGCACCCCCTGCTCGCGCAGCCGGTACGCGAGCGCGCGGTCGAGCAGCGGATCCGGCCCGAGCGGCGGCGCGACGATGAGCCGCACCGGGCGTCGCAGAGCATCGCCGGCCCGCGCGGTCACCGCCGGCACGTCGTGCCCGACGTGGTAGCCGTGGCCGAGGAACAACGGCAGCGCCACGACCCGCGTCACGCCGCCGGCGTCTTCGTGCTCTGAGAGCAGGCTGGCGAGCGCGTCGGGCACCCGCGGGCGGCTCAGATCCAGGAAGCCCAGGGCGGTGCGCAGGCCGGGCCGTCCCCGTCGCACCGCGTCGAGCAGCCCGGCCAGCGCCGCGGCATGCCGAGGATCGCGCGAGCCGTGGGCGATGGCGAGCAGAGCGGGCGGTTCGGTCATGGCCTCGGTCCGGTCGGTCGGCGGGATCGGTGCGTGGTCAGCTTCGACTCAGTCCCCTCGTACGCAGCAGACGGCGTTCGAGCGGGGCGAAGAAGAGCTGGTTGATGCCGATGCCGATGATCAGGATGATGATGATCGAGCCGAGCGCCAGCGGCAGGTCCAGGTTCTCCTGCGCGAACTTCATCACCTGGCCCACGCCGGGTCCCAGCTGCGGGGAGATGGCGATCAGTTCCGCCGCCATCAGCGAGCGCCAGGCGAAGGCCCAGCCCTGCTTCATCCCGGAGACGTAGCCGGGCAGCGCCGCCGGGATCAGCACGAAGCGCACCGAGTCCAGGCCGCGCGCGCCGAGGTTGCGCCCCACGCGCAGGTAGATCGGCGGCACCCGGTCCAGTCCGTCGATCAGGCCCACCGCGATCGACGGCACCGCGCCGAGCAGCACCACCGTGTAGATCGTCGCCGGGCTCACCCCGAACCAGATGATGCCGATCGGCACCCACGCCACCGACGGCAGGTTCTGCAACCCGGACAGCAGCGGCTGCACCGCCGCGCGCAGCGGCGCGATCCGCGCGATCAGCAGGCCCAGCACGGTTCCGATCAGCACCGAGGCGGTGAAGCCGATCGCCGCGCGGTACACCGAGTCCCAGACCGCCGCGCCGATCCGGCTCGGACCCCACTCGGCGACCAGTGAGTTCCACACGTCCCCCGGGCCGGGCAGCATGATCTCGCCGGAGCGCACGTGCGCCCAGACCAGCACGTCCCACACCAGCACGATCGCGGCCAGCGCGACGGCGGGAGGCAGCAGGCGCGAGAGCACGATCCGCCACCACGGGCGCCGGTCCGAGACGGCCGCGCTCTCCAGCGCGTCGAGGCCCGCTTCGAGCCTGGCGAGGGACTGCTCGCCGTCATCGGCCGCGGCCGGCACGGGCGCCGGGCCGGCCGCCGTGCCAGGCGCCACGGCGCCAGGCAGCGCCGTGTCACGAGCCGCTGTGTCACGGGCCGCTGTGTCATGAGCCGCTGTGTCATGAGGCATGGCCGGACGCCCCCTTGTCCACGCCGACCCGGCCGTGCCGGGTGATCTCGCGGTGCAACTCGTCGGTGATCTCCCGGGCCAGTTCGGCCACGTCCGCGTCCTCGATCCGGCGCGGCTGCGGGATGTCGACCCGCCACTCGCGCGCCACCCGCCCGGGCCGGGAAGAGAGCATCACGACCCGCTGCCCGAGCCGCACCGCCTCGCGCACGTTGTGCGTGACGAACAGCACGGTCACCCCGGTTTCCTGCCACAGCGCGGTCAGTTCGCCGTGCAGCACGTCGCGGGTGATCGCGTCGAGCGCGGCGAAGGGCTCGTCCATCAGCAGCACCGCGGCCTGCTGCGCCAGCGCGCGGGCGAGCGCGACGCGCTGGCGCATGCCGCCGGACAGTTCGTGCGCGCGCTTCTTCGCCGCGCCTTCGAGCCGGACCAACCGCAGCAGCCGCTCCGCCTCGGTGCGCCGCCGCGCCTTGTCCACTCCGCGAAGCCGCAGCGCCAGCTCGATGTTCCCGGCCGCGGTCAGCCACGGAAACAGCGCGGACTCCTGGAACATCAGCGCCGCCCGGCCGCCGCTGACCTCGATGGAACCGGAGCTGACCGGGTCCAGCCCCGCGATCAGGTTCAGCAGCGTCGACTTGCCGCAGCCGGACGCGCCGAGCAGGCAGACGAACTCGCCGGGCGCGACGGCCAGGTCGATGCCGTCGAGCACCGGCGTGCCGGTCTGCTTGCCGAACCGTTTGGTCACGCCGGTCAACCGCACGGCCGTCTCGGTCAGCGTCCGGGCTTGCGCAGCTTCGTCGATCGTCAGGGTCATCTCGCTGTTCCTCTCCTTGGTCCGCCGCCCGGCGCTCGTGGCGCGGCCGGCGGGGCGGGGCGGGAAGGCTGGTGGGTCTGGCAGGCATTCGGTCGGTCGGTCGGTGGTCGGTCGGTCTGCCGGCCGGTTTCTCGGCGCGTCTGCTGTTCGCGCGCTACTGGCTGCCGAGTCCCGCGGACGAGACGGCCGGGTCGCCCGCCGCGGACAGCGCCTGGTTGAGCAGGGTCAGGTCGTAGATGCCGTTCAGCGGGGTGGGCTTGAGCAGCCCGTCGGCGACCGCGTGGTCCAGGCTTGAGCGCAGCGAGGACGCCTCCGGGTCGTCGGTGACGTTCTCCTCGGCCCAGGCCCGGGTGATCACCGCGTCCCTGAGCGACTTGCCGGTCAGCGACTTGATCGTGGTGTTGACCAGAGCGGCCGCCTCGGCCGGGTCGGCGGTGATCCAGGCGTTCGCGGCGAGCTGCCCATCGATCAGGGCCCTGACGGTCTGTGGGTGCGCCCGGAGGAAGGTGGAGGAGACCGCCAGGTTCGTGGTGGCGAACCGGCCGCCGGGCCACAGCGTCTTCTCGTCCACGAGAACGTGCCCCTTGCCCTCGACGACCAGGCGCGAAGCCCACGGCTCGGGCACCCAGGCGCCGTCGATCTTCCCGGCCTCGAACAAGGTGAGCGAGGTGGCGTTGTCGGTCGGCGAGATCTTCACGTCGCCGCCGCCCTGCTGGTCGGTCGCGTAACCCTGCTGCTTGAGCCAGTAGCGCAGCGCCACGTCCTGGGTGTTGCCCAGCTGCGGCGAGGCGAGGGTCTTGTCCCTGAGGTCGGCGGTCGAGTTGATCTTCGAGGAGACCACCAGTTCGGCGCCGGCGTTCTGCGCTCCGGCGACGATGGTCAATCCGCCCTTCGACTTGACCCAGGCGTTGAGCGCGGAGGACGGCCCGGCGTAAGCGGCGTCGAGCTTGCCGCTGAGCAGCGCGGTCATCTCGTCCGGGCCCGCGTTGAAGATCTGCGTCGACAGCTTGGTCGAGCCGAGCTTCTGCGCGAAGAAGTCCTTCGCGACGCCCACGATCGCGGTGGTGTGCGTGACGTTGGCGAAGTAGCCCAGGCGCACCTCGGCGGCAGGGGCGCCGGAAGCGGGAGCCGAGCCGTCCGCGGCGACCGCGGTGCTGCTGACCGGCGAGGCGGCGTGCGCACAGGCCGCGGTCAGTGAGAGGACGGCCAGAGCGGCGATGCCGAGGACCGCGCGTCTGACGGGATGGGGGGCGGATCGCGAGCCGTGGGCGATATGAAGCGGGGACACGTGGATTCCTCGTTGTGCGCCGAGCGAGATCAGGACTCTGAGCTGTTCCGGTGCGGACGGGCCGAACCGCGGCGTGGCGGGCGTCGGATGCGCCGGCCGCGGGCTCTCGCCGGAATCAGAGGTCTCCGGTTCTCTCAGCGCGCGGCTCGGCGGTGCGAACCGGTACACCCGCTCAGCCGACCCGTCTCCCGCGGGTGGATCGCGCCGGCGATCCCGGCGAGTATGAAGTCAGGCACCTGTTACACCCCGCCCGCGGCCGCGGCGGTGGTGGCGGCGGCGGCGGACAGCGGCGTGCCGACCATGCCGGCGGTCAGCGTCGCGCCGTCGCTCGGATCGATCAGCAGGAACGAGCCGGTTCGCCGGTTGTCGGTGTAGTGGTCGAGGGCGAGCGGCGCCGCGGTGCGCAAGCTCACCCGGCCGATCTCGTTGACCGACAGCGAGTCGGCGTCGTGCTGCTCCGCGAGGGTGTCGATGTCGAGGCGCGCGTCCAGCGAGCGCACGATCGCGTTGACCGTCCTGGTGCCGTGCCGCAGCAGCACCCTGTCTCCCGGGCGCAGCGGCCGGTCGGACAGGTGGCACACGGTCGCGGCCACGTCCTGCGTCGCCTGCGGGGCGTGCGCGGCCGGGGCGATCACGTCCCCACGCGAGACGTCCAGGTCGTCGGCCAGGCGCAGGGTGACGGACTGCGGCGCGAACGCGACCTCGACGTCCCGCTCGCCGAGCCGGTCGATCCCGGCGATCGTCGAACGCTGACCCGAGGGCAGCACCACCACCTGGTCGCCCGGCCGCAGCACCCCGGAGACCAGTTGCCCGGCGTAGCCGCGGTAGTCGCGGAACTCGCCGGGCGTCTGCGGCCGCAGCACGTACTGCACCGGGAAGCGTGCCGGGTGCGCGGCCGGATCCTCCTCCACGTCCACCGCCTCAAGGTGTTCCAGCAGCGTCGGGCCGCCGTACCAGTCCATCGAGGCGGACGGCTCGACCACGTTGTCCCCGGCCAGCGCGCTGATCGGTATCGCGGTCACGTCCGGCACGCCCAGCCGCGCGGCGTACGCGGTGAACTCGTCCGCGATCGGCGCGAACACCGCCTCGTCGTAGCCGACCAGGTCCATCTTGTTCACCGCGAGCACCACGTGCGGCACCCGCAGCAGCGCCGCGACGGCCGCGTGCCGCCGGGTCTGCTCGACCACGCCGTTGCGCGCGTCCACCAGCACCACGGCCAGTTGCGCGGTGGACGCCCCGGTGACCATGTTGCGGGTGTACTGCACGTGGCCCGGGGTGTCGGCGAGGATGAACCTGCGGTGCGGGGTGGCGAAGTAGCGGTACGCCACGTCGATGGTGATGCCCTGCTCGCGTTCGGCGCGCAGCCCGTCGGTCAGCAGCGCGAGGTCCGCGCCGGTCAGGCCGCGCTCGCGGGAAACCCGCTCGACCGCGTCGAGCTGGTCCGCGAACACCGCCTTGCAGTCGTGCAGCAGCCGCCCGACCAGCGTGGACTTGCCGTCGTCGACCGAACCGGCGGTGGCCAGGCGCAGCAGGGATACTTCCGTGGGCGTGGCGGTGTCCATGTTTAGAAATACCCCTCGCGCTTGCGGTCTTCCATGGCGGCCTCGGACAGCTTGTCGTCGGCGCGCGTCGCCCCGCGCTCGGTCAACGTCGAGGCGGCGATCTCGCGGATCACCTGATCGATCGTCACCGCGTCGGACTCCACCGCGCCCGTGCAGGACATATCGCCGACCGTGCGGTAACGCACCAGGCGCCGCTCGACGGGTTCGCCGTCCTTCGGGCCGCCCCAGTCACCGCCGGTCAGCCACATGCCGGCGCGCTGGAAGACGTCCCGCTCGTGCGCGAAGTAGATCTCGGGCAGTTCGATCCGTTCGCGCTCGATGTACTGCCAGACGTCCAGTTCGGTCCAGTTGCTCAGCGGGAAGACGCGCACGTGCTCGCCGGCGCGGTGCCGGCCGTTGTACAGCTGCCACAACTCAGGGCGCTGACGGCGCGGATCCCAGCCGCCGAACTCGTCGCGCAGCGAGAACACCCGCTCCTTGGCGCGGGCCTTCTCCTCGTCCCGGCGACCGCCGCCGAACACCGCGTCGAACCGGCTGCCGGTGATCGCGTCGAGCAGCGGCACGGTCTGCAACGGGTTGCGGGTGCCGTCCGGGCGCTCGCGCAGCCGGCCGTCGTCGATGTAGTCCTGCACCTTCGCCACGGTCAGCCGCAGCCCGTGCCGCTCGACCGTGCGGTCCCGGAAGGCGAGCACCTCGGGGAAGTTGTGCCCGGTGTCCACGTGCAGCAGGCCGAACGGCACCGGCGCCGGCCAGAACGCCTTGAGGGCCAGGTGCAGCATCACGATCGAGTCCTTGCCGCCGGAGAAGAGCAGCACGGGGCGTTCGAACTCTGCCGCGGTCTCCCGGAAGATGTGCACGGCCTCTGATTCGAGCGCGTCGAGGTGTGATTGGCGCAGTCGCGACGGGACTTCGGCCAGGACGGTCACGCGGGCCTCCTTCGTCGGTATGGGCTCGGTCTCGGTCACGTGTGCAGCCCGCATTCGGTCTTCGCCAGCCCCGCCCAGCGCCCGGCGCGCGGGTCCTCGCCGGGCAGCGGGCGCCGGGTGCACGGCTCGCAGCCGATCGAGGTGTAGCCGTCGAAGAACAGCGGGTTGATCAGTACCGCGTGCTCGGCGATGTAGGAGTCGACCTGGTCCTGAGTCCAGGCCGCGAGCGGCGAGATCTTGACCATTTCGCGCTTGGCGTCGTAGTCCACCACCCGGATGTCCGCGCGGGTCGCCGACTCCTCGCGGCGCATGCCGTTGATCCAGGCCGTGTACGGCTTCAGGCCGCGCTCCAGCGGCTCGACCTTGCGCAGGGCGCAGCAGCGGTCGGGGTCGCGCTCGTGCAGCCGCGGGCCGTGGTCGGCGTCCTGCTGCGCGACGGTGCGCAGCGGCGTGATCGACAGCAGATTCACCTGGTACGCCTGGGCCACCGCGTCGCGGGTGCCGAGGGTCTCGGCGAAGTGGTAACCGGTGTCCAGGAACAGCACGTCGATCCCGGGCGCCGCGGCCTGCGCCAGATGCACCAGATGCGTGTCAGCCATCGATGACGCGACGACGAGGTCGTCGCCGAAGCTGTGGCGGGCCCAGGCGACGATCTCGGCCGCGGGAGCGTCGGACAGGCGCGCGTTCGCCTCATCGGCGAGCGCGCGCAGTTCGGCCCCGGTCGGCGCCGCGTTCATGCCCCGGCCCCGAGCTTCAGGCCGATGAAGGAGACCTCGAAGACGCGCGCGCAGGCACGGCAGTTCCACGCGCGGTGGCTGGAAGGTTCGGGACGCAGATCCTCGTCCCCGCAGTAGGGGCAGTACTGGGGCGCGGCGCGCTGCTCGCCGGCGCCGTCGAATCCGCCGGTGCCGCGTTCGGGATGGTTTGCGCTCACGGGTCCGATCCTTTGGTTCGGTCGGTGCGCGAAACGCGGCGTCGAGGCCGGGGTGAATGCCCAGGGATGGAGTCCGGCCGACGCGCCACGCACCCGCGCTGACGTGTCCGGGATCGCCCGGACACGCTGCTGACTGTCTTTTCTGACTGTCTTTTCGCTGGTGGTGCGGTTTATCGCATCGGCATACAGACTGCGCTGGAGACGCGCTTGTAGTCGACGTGGCGTCGAGCTACGAGGGCGATTCCGGCGCGGGACATGCATCGAGCGTGCCATCGCTGCGGCGTCCCGTCCAGCACGTATCATCATCCGGACGGCGTGGACGTATGTTGAGACGTTTGGGGCGTGAGCGGCGCGAAAGCAGCAACGGTCCGCAGGGGAATGAAACGGGGCGGTCCCGCCGACGTCTCGACGGGACCGCCCTGACCGCACCCGGTCCGGCATCCGAGACGAATCGTCTCGGGCAGCGTGCCTGGCGCGGGCCCAACGACCTTCAGGAGAGCTGCTGCTCCGTGGCGCGCGCGGTCCAGGCCGCGAAGGACTCGCCCGCCCTGCGGTCCGCCTGGTAGTTGCGCAGCACCCGCTCGACGTAGTCCGCCAGCTCCGCGGCGGTGATCTTCAGGCCGCGCACCTTGCGGCCGAACGAGCCGGTGGAGCCCGCGCCGGAGGCGTCCTCCGATTCGGCGTCCGCGCCGAAGTGCCCACCGAGGTGGACCTGGAAGCCCTCCACCTGGTCGCCGTTCGCGTCCTGCACCAGCTGGCCCTTCAGGCCGATGTCCGCCGTCTGGATCCGGGCGCACGAGTTCGGGCAGCCGTTGACGTTCAGCGTGATCGGGGTGTCGAAGTCCGGCAGCCGCTTCTCCAGTTCGTCGATCGTGTCCGAGGCCAGCGCCTTGGTCTCCACGATCGCCAGCTTGCAGAACTCGATCCCGGTGCAGGCCATGGTGTGCCTGCGGAAGACCGAGGGGCGCACCTGGAGGTCGAGCGTCTTGAGCTCGCCGACCAGCCATTCGACCCGGTCGCCGGGAACGTCGAGGATCAGCATCTTCTGGTCGGGGGTGGTGCGCACGCGGTCCGAGGAAACCGCCTCGGCCAGGTCCGCGACCCGGCCGAGCGTCGCGCCGTCGATCCGCCCGACCCTCGGGCAGAAGCCCACGTAGTACCGGCCGTCCTTCTGCTCGTGCACGCCCACGTGGTCGCGCTGGGTCGCCGGAACGAACGGCGGCGGCGGGCCGTCGATCAGGGTGCGATGCAGGTACTCGCTCTCCAGCACCTCCCGGAACTTCGCCGCGCCCCAGTCCGCGACCAGGAACTTCAACCGCGCCCGGTTGCGCAGCCGGCGGTAGCCGTAGTCGCGGAAGATCCCACAAATGCCGGCCCACACGTCGCCGACCTCCTCCAGCGGCACCCACACCCCGAGCCGCTTGGCGAACTGCGGGTTCGTGGACAGCCCGCCGCCGACCCAGACGTCGAAGCCCGGGCCGTGCTCGGGGTGCACCACGCCGACGAAGGACACGTCGTTGGCCTCGTGCACCACGTCCTGCATGCCGGAGACCGCGGTCTTGAACTTGCGCGGCAGGTTGGAGAACTCCTTGGAACCGACGAACCGGCGCTTGAGTTCCTCGAGCGCGGGGGTGGCGTCGATCACCTCGTCCTTTGCGACGCCGGCGACCGGTGAACCGAGCATGGCCCGCGGGGTGTCGCCGCACGCCTCGGTGGTCTGCAGGCCGACGGCCTCCAGGATCTTCCAGATCGCGGGCACGTCCTCGATGCGCACCCAGTGCAGCTGGATGTTCTGGCGATCCGTCACGTCGGCGGTGCCCCGGGCGTACGCAGCCGAGACCTGGCCGATCGCGCGCAACTGGGCGACCGTCAGCTGGCCGCCGTCGATGCGCACCCGCATCATGAAGTACTCGTCGTCGAGCTCATGGGGTTCGAGCACCGCGGTCTTGCCGCCGTCGATTCCCGGGCGGCGCTGCGTGTACAGACCCCACCAACGCATCCGGCCGCGCAGGTCCTGGCCGTCGATCGAGTCGAAGCCGCGGTGCGCGTAGATGTTCTCGATCCGGGCGCGTACGTTGAGGCCGTCGTCGTCCTTCTTTGCCTGTTCGTTCGGGTTGAGCGGGGTGAAGTGCCCCTTGGCCCACTGGCCCTCGCCGCGGTGGCGTTTCACCAGGTGGGGGCGCACGCTCCCCGGGGGCGCCGCGGCGCCAGACGTGCTCGACTCGGTCATCCTCGTGTCCTTCGCGATGAGGGCATTCACTGCCGAGGGTGCCAGTCACCGCGCGCGAGCGTCCAACCCTGTCCAGAATGCGAGCCACAATGTGAGACGAATGGGGACATGAAGAACGGCGGCGGACGTCGCGTCCGCCGCCGTGTGTGGTCGTTCGCCCGGGTCGCGGGAGCCGCTCAGCTCACCCGCCGGATCGCCGAGATCGTCATCATGTTCCAGTGCGCGTACTGGATCACCTCGCCGGTCGTCGGCGCGTGGATCACGAGGCCACCGCCTATGTACAGCGCCTCGTGCTCAAGGCCGTTGTACTCGATGATGTCGCCGGGCTCCAGGTCGGACAGGACCGCGGGCACGGCGTAGCCGTCGTTGACCTGGTCGTAGGTGGTGCGGCCCAGGGACACCCCGGCCGCCGCCCACGCGGCCTGCACCAGCCCGGAACAGTCGTAGCTCGGGTCGCCGGTGCCGCCCCACTGGTAGGGCATGCCCAGCTTGGACTTGGCGAAGGCGATGGCGACCGCGGCGCGGCCGCTGGCCTGGGGCACCGCGTTGATCTCGGACTGGGTGACGCCCGAGTAGTCGAAGCTCTGCTGCTGCGCGTAGGTCAGCTGGGAGAGCAGCGACTGCGCCTGCTGGAACTTGCCGACTATCTGCTTCTTCATCGCCGCGGCCTGGTTCTCGGCCTGCTGGAGCGCGGAGATCCGGTCGGCGGCCTGCTTCCTGAGCGCGGCCAGCTGCGCCTGGTCCACCTTCAGGGACTTGAGGTTCATCGCCTCGTTCTGCCCGAGCCGGCTCATCGTCGAGGCCTGCTGCAGGTACTGGTCCGGGTGGCTCTGCAGCATCAGCTCCAGCGTCGGGTCCACCGAGCCGGACCGGTACTGGGCGGCCGCCAGGGGCCCGAGCGTGGAAAGCAGCTTGTTCATCGACTGCTGCATCGTGGCCGCCTCGCCCTGCAGCTCGTCGACCTGCTTCTGCAGGGTCGCCAGCTGCTCGACGGCGCCGTCGTAGACGTTCGTCGCCTGCTCGGCCTGCGCGTTGAGCGCGTGAACCTGGGCCTCGATCTCCGTGACCGAGGCCGCGTGGCCGGTGGTCGGGGCGAGCCCCACGCCGACGGCCGCGGCGGCGGTGGTGGCCGTGAGGGTCATGACGGAACGGGCCGGCACCTTGGCCCGTCTGTGGGACGCCATTCTCGCGCACTCCAATGCGGTCACTTTCCTGCCGCCTACCGGGTGAGCTGACGGGTTCGGGCGGAAAGTGCCCTACGGCGCGCACCGCGCAGGCCGCGGCGATGAAGCGGGCACGCGGTCGGCGTGGTGGGGCCGATTCACCCCGGTTCGCATGACACGCTCTCGGACCGGCCGGAAGGCCGGGTGGGTTCCGAAGCCTGTCGGGCGAACGATGGTTCCCCGGTTCCGGTCTCGCGACCGGATTCGGCGTCGAGCGCGACCCGCGTCCGATCCGGGGAGTGGATCGGGTGTCAGGTAGCGCCTGAACCGAAAAGATATGCCTGTCAGCCCGGGCAATTCGGACTTCACCTCGGGTCTTTACCTGAAATTTACCGCCGCGGACCGGCTCGCGCCGCGTCGGCGACGTGTAGTCCTGATTCTCCTACGGTCGGTGTCGGAGCGGCCACCCGAGGGAATCGCAGGCCGCTGAGAGTGCGGGATTCCCAGCGGCCGCGGCGGGGTGGGGTACGGTATTAAACCCGGCGGACGAGAGCTAGAAATCAGGATGTATACGGACATCGCCGACGAGGTACTGCGCCGCCCGCGTTCCGAGCGCAGCGGCACTGTTCGCGCCGAGCACGTTCATGCTCAGAGCGTTGAAGCCCGCAGTGTTGAGGCGCGCAGTGTTGAGGCCCGCAGCGTTCGGGCCGTCATGGCGCACTCGGCCGTCGAGGATCCCGCCGCGCCGCGGCAGGATCGAGAACGCGGCAGCCTCGTGCGGACCTTCCGACTGTCCCTGCGGTACCGCATCACGGGACTCGCAGCCGAGGCCGCGTTCTGGGTCCTGCTTTCCCTTCCAGCTTTGGCGCTGGGAATCGTCGGAGTGCTCGGGTACCTACACGGTCAACTCGGTACCGCACGCACCGCGCGCCTTGAGCACGTCTTGAGTACCGCGGCGGGTTCGGTTCTCTCGCAGCGCAGCGTGCGCCAGACCGTGACCCCGGCCCTGCACAACATGCTCTCGTCAGGGCATGCCGACGTGGTGTCGGTCGGATTCCTCGTCGCACTGTGGTCGGGATCACGTGCGCTCAACGTCGCCATCGACACGATCACGGTCGCGTCGGGTCAGAGCGGCAGGCGCGGCATCGTGCGCACGCGACTGCTGGCCTTCGGCCTGTATCTGCCGGCTCTGCTGCTCGGCGCCTCGATGGTGGTGCTGCTGCTGGTCGGCACCGAGTTGCTCGCCGGGATCGCGCCCGCCGCGGCGGCCGTGCTCGGGCCGCTGACCTGGCCGGCGCTGGCCGCCGCCCTGGTGGTCTTCCTCAGCACGCTCTACCATCTGGCGCTGCCGGACCGGCCGCGTTGGCGCGCAGGTCTCCCGGGCGCGTTCGTCGCTCTGGCGATGTGGGCGGCAGGCTCGGCGCTGCTGCGGGTGTACCTGCACTCCAGCCAGTACGGCGCGACCGGCGCCGCGGGCTTCGGCCGGATCGCCGCAACCGCGGCCGTCCTGTTGTGGCTCTACATCACCGCTTTGGCCGTGCTGATCGGCGCGGTGTTCAACGCGGTCCGTGCGGGTAACAGCGATGAGAGCGCGGACGGTAGCGGTGTGAGGGGTGGGATCACGGACGGCGGATGGGAATCGGCAGGGCAAAAAGCCGTCGAACCCGCGAGCCTGTCGAGTGACAATGCGGAGAGGCTATAAAAGGTCGAGACAGCACCGATCGCGTCGCTTAGGATGACACGATCATCCGCATAATCGGATATTTGACAACGAAGCTGACAAGTGGGTCGGCAGTCCGCGGCGGCGAAGCCGAGGGCGCTGAAGCCACGGTCACACGGCGCCGATCAGACGGCGACCGGCCCGATAGACAGAAGTTCGACGGCACACCGCGTGCCGAGAGCTGTCCGAATCTTGGAGGACACGATGCAGGCAAGTGCCGCCACAGGCGACCCGGCGCCGGCAACCGATGTGCCCCCACCGCGGATGCATGCGCGTCGCGGCGTCCGCTCCACGGCGCCGCTGATCGCCGTCCCGGCCGACGGCCTCGGCTGGAGCGAGTCGGATCTTGAGGAGCTCGGCCGCAAGGCCCCCGGCCTGCTGCCCGGCCGTATCGTCAAGTGCGACCAGTCCGGTGCGCTCGTGCTGATGCCTTGGGGCGCGGCGCGGGCGACCTACTGCGCGGCGTTGCTTCTGGCCGCGGCGCGCGCGAGGGCCGGCGGCCGCGTCTGGCCGCGCCCGGGTGACCGAGTCGCGTTGCGGCGGTGGCCCGACGGTCCGATCACGGTCGAGGGCGTCGTCGTCTGAGACGCCGGGTCTGGATCAGAGCTCCTCCTCGGATCGGCGCCGCTTGAGCTCCCTGCGGGCGATGAGGCCCATCGCGGCGGCGGCTACGGCCGCGATCGCGAGTTCGATATCCGCGAGCTGGTTCTTCGCGGTGTGCGCCGATACCCGCGAGGGATCCGAGAGCTGCTGCCCGGCGGACGTACCCGCGCCGTCGCGCTTCTGCGGCGTGTTCTCACCGGCGTTCGCCGGGATGTCCGAGGTGAACTTCCCGGCACCTCCCGCGCTCGGCGGATTCGGCCCGCCGAACTGGAGCAGCGGCGCCACACGGCCGTGTGCGGCCACGGGTTTCTTCGACTGCTGAGCCGTTGTGCGACGCGCGTGGGGCGTGGGCTTCGATGCGCGCGGTAGCTCGGTCGAGGCTCGGGCCGCGGCGCCGCCCTGGCGTGGCGTGGGGCCGGACGCGGTCGCCTGCGCCGGCGGCGCCGTGCTCGCGGAGGCAGAGGCAGCGGCGCGGACAGACGGTTGCGTCGTCGGGCCGGTCGTGGTCGGTGCGGTGGCTGCCGAGTCCGAGACAGCCGGACGCGAGGCGCTGGTCTGCGTGCTCGCGCTCGGTACGGCGCGGGCGCTCGTGGAGGCGGTCGGCGAGGCGGACCGGGTGGGTGTGCCGGACGCGGTCGCCGGCGCGGAGGCTGTCGGGCGGGTCGAGGCTGTGGGTCCGGCGGAGGTCGTCGGTCCCGCGGAGGTCGTCGGGCGGGTCGAGGCTGTGGGTCCGGCGGAGGTCGTCGGTCCCGCGGAGGTCGTCGGGCGGGTCGAGGCCGTCGATGTCGGCGATGCCGAATGCGACGACGTGGGCGCGGGCGTCGGCGATGCGGACGGGTTATTCAGGGATTTGATGCTTAGGTAGTCTTCGTCGATGTTCATCTGCGTCCCGCCGTACGACGCATCGACATTGCCCGTGTATTGGTGCACGCGCTGGTCGGGCCACATGTCGGACGGGGTCGCGGCCCGGTCCGGATCGGCGACGCCGTTCCACTGCCCGATGTCCACCACATCGGGTTCGGTGATCTCCGAGCGGTGGGCGACCAGGTCGGCGATGCCCGAGGCCGCGCTTCCGTAGACCGCCGAGAAGTAGCCCTTGGCGTGCAGCTCGCTCGTCCACGCGGACAGGAACGCCATGGCGGCGTCGCTCTGCGCCGCGGTCGAGTACGACTCCATGTCGTAGTAGAGCAGCGCACCCGTGCCGAAGCCGAGGCTGTGCGCGGCGGCCGCCGCATCGTCGGCGCTCGCCTTGCCCAGGCTCGCCGGCGCGGTCGCGGTCAGCGAATCCCAGGCCGCCTGCCAGCCGACGTACAGCGGCATGAAGTGCCAGCCGGCCTGCGCTCGGGCGGCGACCCACGACGCGGTGAGCGCGCTTTGGGCGCAGGCGCGCTCGGAACCGCCGATGTAGATGCCCACGGTGTTGAACGGCGAGGCGCCCCACGCCTGCATCTGGTTCGTGCTCGGGGCGGTGCAGGTGTCGAAACCGGGTCCTGACACGCTGGCGGTTCCGCTGGTGATTGGCACGGGGGTCGTCGTGCGCGCGGGCGTTCCGGCGGCCGTGGGCGCCGCGTTCGACGCAGTCTGCGGCGCGGCCGCCGCGTAGGCGACCGGGGCGAAATCGGGCGTGGCCGCGGTGCCGAGCTTTGACGCGGGCGCGGCCGTCCGCGCCGGGTTCCGGGACTGCGGCTCGGCCAGGCCGGCGAGCTGGGCGCCGAGCCCCGCGTCGCGCAGCATGGCCAGCACCGAGGACCGGTCGTCGCCGAAGGTCGCGGTGATCGCGGCACCCGGGGTGTCCACGTCGATCTGCGCGCCGATCTCGTCGTCGGTCAGACCGGGCGCCGGCATCGGCGGGTCGGAGGCGGCTGGCTGGACCAGCAGGGCGCTGGTGTGCCGGCCGACGCCGCGGGCCGGACATGCCTGATGATCGCCGGGACGGCCCAGGTAGATCGCGTGCACGTCGAACAGGACGCACGTCTCGGGGTGGGCCGTGAGGTCGACCACCGACCAAGAAGTCGGCACGGTGAAGGTGTACCCGAGATAGGTGACGGCCCGGCCGCCCTGTGGCGCCCCGGCGGCGGCGAGCGGTGCGAGGAACACCAGGGCGCCGGCGACTGCCGCCGATGCGGCGATCGGCGCGACAAGCGAATGCAGAATTCGTGAAACCCGCACGGCTACTCCACGGTGCACCGATCGTTTAAATGATGATCAGTGATTCAAACTTCCCGTGACCGGACAGGTCGCAAACAGGGCTGCGATAAGTCGTACAAATCACCTTGGTTGGTCCAGCCGGCCGAATGTGAGCCTTCGTAACACCATCGGCCGGTGTGCACGCCCGTGGTGCGGAGAGTGGAGCCACCCGGCCTTCACCAGTCAGGACGAGGCCGACGCGGCAGCACTCTGATGACCGCTGTGGTCTAGGATGGTCATCACTCGTTCCGGGGAATCGCGTCTTCGCGTGTCGCCGGAATCCATCTGACGGCATCGCAGCTGCGTTACTCCGAAACGGTGAACGGGTATCCGGCGTTCAACCGTCACCAGCGGTAGAACCCCAGGGTTAATGACAAAGTGATCTTTCGTCCTTTTTCTGGGTGATCGTCAGGTCAGGTGGAGTAGTCCTGTCAGGAGTTCGGGTCTGCGGGCGTGTCTGCGCAGGGCTTTGGCGATGTTGGTTTCGC